>CBIHKY010000037.1:0-29625 GCA_966205705.1 uncultured Alphaproteobacteria bacterium | reverse complement strand
CTACTACTACAACGAACAGAAGACTGCTTCAGGTGAAGCGAAGTTTGACCTGCTGCTTGCGGCGGCGAAGTCCGGCACCTACAACGCTAAAGCCAAGCAGCATGGTTGCCCATGTTGCAGGCTCAGGCACTGCAGCCATGGTTTGCGCGAATTGAACTGCTCCAGAGCGCGCTGTCCGAGTGCTGACGTTATAGGTCTGTACGCCTTCGCCTGAACCGTTGGTGTCGATGCACCCGACGGTGGTCGCCTGTAGACAATAGAAAGTTGGGAAATAGGCTCCGGCAGAACTGAAATAAGCGTACTCGCCGCCAGTTGCATCGAAATTGAAAGTCAGGTCGTTCGCGCTGGCGGTTAATGCTGTACCAACGATCGACCAGGATCCATCAGCCTTGGTGATGGTGCGGCTCAACCCAGCCAGGCTCACCGTGATGCTGTAGTCGGTGATGTTGCTGTTGCCCAACACACCTATGGTTCCGTCCGTGGTGATCGTCCCTATCGCGCTGCCAGCGTTAATCGTCCGGTCCAAGATATAGGTTGCGGCATTGCCTGCCGTGGCAGCTGTCACACTCGCGAGCAAAGCCGCAGTCAAAACGATCTTATTCATAATATTCCCTAAAAATCATGTAGATGCTGCTTGCCACGAGAGGCCGAGTTCCCGCGCGTCGCGTTGGACTATCTCGGTTCGGAGCCGCTTGCCCGAAACCGGCTTTGCACAGCGCCTTCGGGATCGTCACTCCCCCGTTCAGGGGGGTGTCCAACATTGGGGCATGATTGCGTCGGTACGGCATGACGTTAGCTTTGCGGCAGCCAGTCGGGCCAAAGCGGGATCAGCGCTCCCATCTATTCCACATGCTCTCGGGAAGCTTTTCATCTATTCCTCACCGTTCGCTGGCACGGTGTCGCAACTCGGCACGGGCAGCAATTTCCTGGCATCAACAACCGGAGCCAACGATGCTTTCAGCTTCGGATCGTCGCTTATCTTTGAAGGCGGAAGAAATATTACGTCTATCTCGATGGAGAGACCCCGCCGCTCTAATTTGGCCGCTCCAATGCATATGTCGGGGGGACATTGTTGGAGGCTGGTCGTGGCACCGACTTCCAGTTCCGGAATTCTCTTCGCTCGATTTTCGCTTCGGCATTGCGGGCTCTTCCATGTTGTCAGCAGTGCCCGAACCTGCATCTTGAGCTATGATGCTCATCGGCTTTGGCGTGACTGGTGGCGCAATACGCAGCCGCAGTCAGCCAACTGCCAGTTCGCCTGATCTCCCGTCAGCGTGGGTGCGAGAGGAAACTCGCGCTCGCGCGCGCCCGCGGCATTTTACGCCAACTAAGCGGACGTTCAATAAGTCCGTTCGGCGCGTCAATATCTGCCTATCCTTCATGTCCAGTCCCGGGTCACCGAAAAGAAATTGCTTTTGGATTACCGCATGTTCTCAATCAGGAAATTGATGAAGGCACGCACCCGAGCCGGGAGGTTGGTGCCCCCGACGAACACTGCACTGATCTGCTCGATGTCGCCTGGGTTGTAGTCCTCTAGCAAAGGGACAAGCGCGCCGCTGGTGATTTCATTGGCGACACTGAACGTGCCGACGCGCGCTATGCCGATGCCCTGCGCGGCAAGCTGGCCAAGTGTCTCGCCATTATTGGCTTCGATGCTTCCCTTCATCGCAAGGCAGAATGCCTCGCCATCGCGCATGAACGGCCAGACCGGTTCGCTCCGGCGAAAATTGAAGTTGAGGCAATTATGATCATGGAGATCTTCTGGCACGCGCGGTGTCCCGGCGCGCGCCAGATAGCTGGGGGAAGCGACGATCACGCGGCGGCTTTCGCCCAGTTTGCGTGCCGTCAGGCCGCTGTCTGCAAGCGGACCGAAGCGGATCGCGACATCGGCCTGCCCAGCTGCGACATCGACCAGCGCATCGCTCAGCGAGATGTCCACCAGAATATGTGGATAGGCCTGCGCGAAGCGACCGAGTAACGGTACAACGCAAATCCTCCCGTGCGAAAGTGCCGCGCTGATGCGGAGGCGTCCGCGCGGCATGCCCTGGTCCGCAATCTGCTGCTCGCTATCGTCGAGGTCGGCAAGAATGCGACGCGCGGCCTGGAGATAGGCGAGACCTTCCGCTGTCGGCGTAAGTGCGCGCGTCGAGCGGAGCAGCAGCCTTACGCCCAGCCGCGCTTCGATCCGGTTGACTGTGCGGCTCACCGCCGAAGGTGTAAGGCCGAGCGTGCGGCCGGCGGCGGAAAAGCTGCCCCGATCAATCGCCGCGACGAATATCTCCATCGCGCGTGCCCGATCGCCACCCTCAAACAGTTTTGCGTCCATTGCAAAGATCCTTGACCCGAACATGCACTACAACAGCTTCTCTACGCCGTCCATCTATGCGCAGAGCTCACAATGGAATGCATAATTATGGACGACCGACAAGTTGGGCATTCGGATTTGCGCGTGCTAGCCCTGAGCTTCGGCGCGGAGACGTTCGGTGGCTATGGGCCTTTGCTCAGGGCCACTGACAAAATGACGCCCGTCTATTCGCGTATCCCATACCGCCAGCAGCTGGCTTCGCCCTGCTCAATCCTTCCATAGTCTGACAGAGGGGCAACCTATGAAAATCACTCCGGGCATTTTTGCCCTGTCCATTGGCGCCTTCGGCATCGGTGTGACGGAGTTCGCACCGATGGGACTTTTGCCTGTCATTGCGAGCGATCTCGGCGTCTCGATCCCGAGCGCTGGTCTGCTCATCAGTGCTTATGCGCTCGGCGTCATGTTAGGCGCACCATTGATGATCCTGATCACTGGCCGTGTGCCGCGCCGCACCCTGCTCATCGCGCTGGCCGGTCTCTTCACATTGGGCAACCTGCTCGCTGCGATCTCTACCGGATATGGGATGTTGCTAATAGCCCGGCTTATCACCTCGCTCAACCATGGCGCATTCTTTGGCGTAGGGGCGATCGTCGCCGCTAGTCTGGTGCCTGCCGAGCGCAGGGCGAGCGCGGTCGCCGCCATGTTCATGGGGCTGACAATCGCCAACGTCGTGGGTGTGCCGCTCGCGACCTGGATGGGCGAGCATCTGGGCTGGCGGATGGCCTTCTGGGGGATCGCGGGTCTGGGCGTTGCAACCATGGCTGCCCTGCGCCTAACGCTGCCAGCTTTACCAGCACCCGAACGCGGCAACGTCATGGACGAGCTGCGCGTACTGAAGCGCGGTTCAGTGCTGGGCGCACTTGCACTCACAGTCATTGGATCAAGTGCAATGTTCACCGTGTTCACCTATATCGCCCCGATCTTGCGGACCGAAACTCATGCATCGCTCGGCTTCGTAACGGCAATGCTCGTTACCTATGGCGTGGGGCTGACCGTGGGCAATTGGCTGGGTGGGATTTTCGCTGACCGCTCGGTCGATCGCACGTTGATCGTCACGCTCGCGGGATTGGCTCTGGTTCTGGCCGCGTTCGCTGTCCTGATGCCATTCGCTGCACCCACCGCAATCCTCATCTTCCTGTGGGGCATCGCGAGCTTCGCGCTGGTCCCACCGCTTCAGCTGCGCGTGATGACAGCCGGGGCCGACGCGCCCAACCTCGCTTCGGCCGTCAATATCGGCGCGTTCAATCTCGGCAATGCGATCGGCGCGGCGATCGGCGGCGGCGTGATTGCGGCAGGATTTGGCTATCGCGCTGTTGCGTTGGCAGGCGCCGTTTCCGCGCTGATCGGTCTAGCTGCCGTCATTGTGGCTGTTCGGGCATCCCTATCGTCTCAACACCCCGAACGGCACCTTTGCGATACTTGAACAAAAACGATTGGCAGGCTTCGCCGACATAGCGGACGTTGACCCCCGCTACATAGGCGCTCGAAAGGTGCCGTTCGTTCACAATCGCGAAGACTTGGCGCCTACTATAATCTGACCGCAATCATCGCCGTGCGCACCTGAGCAATACCTCATAAAATCTCTTCCCCTTCACTCCCCGGCAGCCGAACGCGGGAAGGGATCATCTTGTCTCCGGCATCGCGCCGTAGGCCGACGAAGAAGAATATGGCTGACCCAGTAATCGCGCCGAGGAATAGGAGCGCTGTGGCAATGTCACGACTGGTGAAACCGCCATGACCCGCGCTGGATGCGGAGACCTGGAGTATGATGGCGCACATGCCGACGCCACCCGCCTGCGCCATTTGCTGCAGCGTGGCCGCAAGCGCGGTGGCATGGCTGTGCTTGGCCGGGCTGACTTCAGAATAGGCCAAGCCGTTGAGCGCTGTAAATTGCAACGCCCTGACAAATCCACCGATCAGAAGAGCCAGTGTAATGCCGTACAATGACGATGCGACCGCGCAGAGTGCATAGGCAACGAAAGTGCCTGACGTCAGCACAGTGCTGGCGATCAGCACCGTCCGAAAGCCGAACCGCCGGAGCAGCCAGGGCGCCCCGGATCGCATCGTCAGCGCTCCGATAGCGCTCGCGCAGATGATCAGACTTGCGTGCAACGGCGTCAATCCGAAGCTGGATTGTAGCAGTAGCACGAGGAGGAAAGGCGCGGCGCCATTCTGGGCGCGCGACAGCAGCCCGCCTGTCATGGCCGATCGAAACGTCCGCAAGCGGAAGAGCGACAGATCCAGCAGACCCGCCTTGGCCCGACACAGGCGCACGACCAGAATGATCAATATTCCTGCCCCCAGTGCGAGAAGCGACAAGGCTATGGGCAGGGAAAGCAGCCGCGGCCCCAAGCCATCCAGCGCGAGTGTGACGGCGCCTAGTCCGACTGCAGACAACAGGAAGCTGCCCCAGTCGAACGGGCTGCGATGCTCATCTTTAATGTTGGGAATGTAGCGCGTGGCAAGCACGATACCCAATAGCGCGATCGGCAGATTTATGAAGAAAATGAGGCGCCAGCTCGCATAGGTTATAATCAGTCCGCCAACCAGAAGCCCCACCAAGGGGCCGAGCAGTGCTGGCATCTGCTGGACCGCCAGCGCCTCGACCAGCCGATCCTTGGGGACGCTCTTGAGGAGAATGAGGCGACCAACCGGAAGCATCATCGCGCCCGCCGCACCCTGGAATGCGCGCGCGACGACCAGAGTTGTCAGAGATTCCGCCATGCCACATATGATCGACGCAATCGCGAAGCACCCGATTGCACTGCGGAAAACCGTCAACGTCCCAAACCGATCGGCGACCCATGTGCCGACTGGAAGAAAAATCGCCGAACATACAAGGTAGGCGGTGATCGCCAGATTCAGCGACACGGCATTGTGACCCAGCGACCGCGCGATCGAAGGCAGCGCGTTGATCATGACGGTGGAATCCAGCATCTGGATGAATTGCGCCCCCCCGATGATCGCAGCCAGCAGGATGTCGCGCGGCGTGGAATGCCCAGCCCTGGCATGGCGCGAACGCATCTGATGGGGTCCGTCCATGTCTCTGTCCGCCGGGACCATCAGCACGGTCGACCCAATCTTCTGCCGTGGTGGAGAGGCAGTTTATACAGCGGCCGACATTGACCAGATGCGTCTCGCCCCATCGCGGCGAGCGGTGAAAGCGTCAGAGTACTGCCCACAATGCGTGGACCCTTGAGAGCGAGGGTTCGCATATTTGAGCAGCTCCAGCGCCGCTTCACCCACTGGCTATTTCACCTGCGCCGCGTCGGTCTGGTCAGAGCGGATCCGTTCAAATCGACGGCCGAGCGCGAATGCGACAGTGCTCCAGATCGCGGCTACGGCGGCGCCCAGCAGGGCGACCGCAGCGACACCCCAGCCGATTGAGGCCAGCCCCGCCTGCGCCCACGCCGCACTCAGATCGCCGAAGCGATAAATTACAGTGTCGATGACGCTCTTCGCTTTGTATTTCTGCTCCTGATCGACAACCGTGAACAGCATTTCGCGGCTCGGCCTCGCAATCGCATATTCGGAGATGCGGCGAATGACCTGGACTGACATCAACACCAGCAGGACGGGCGAGAAGGCGACAGCGATAAAGGCGAGACACATCAGGATAGGATTGAACAACAGGCCTGCGGTGACACCGAAGCGGCCGACAAGCCGGCTCGTGCCGAACAACTGGATGGCGATCGCACCGACATTCACGATCAGTTCGACAACGGCAAAGGCCTGCGTGCGCTCCTCTTTGCTCGCAAATGCCTTGGAGATGAATTCGGACTGCTGGAAATAGACGATCGTCGAAATCCAGGTCATGAACAGGATGAACACCCCGATCAGCAGCAGATAGGGCGATTTCAGGATCAGCGAAAAACCAGCAAAAGGATTGGCGCCCAGGCGCCGGTTCAGCGTCGTCGCCTGTTTGCCAGCATCATTCGGGCCATGAGCAGCCTTTTCCCGCATCAACAGCCGCGTGAGGAAGATCGTTATGCCGAAGCCGAGCGCCGACAGCAGCATCATAGAGCCGGTGCCGACGATGGTCACGACGGAAGCCGTGATTGCTGGCCCGACGGCTGCGCCAACGCTGCCGCCAGCCGCGATGAACCCGAACAGGCGCTTCGACTGATCCTTTGCCCACACATCGGACATGAAGCTCCAGAAAACCGAGATCACGAACATGTTGGCCACGGACAGCCAGACATAGAAGGCAGCCGCCAACATGCGACTTTCAGGGTCCGCTTCGAACAGGGCATAGAAGATCAGAATGTTGATAACGAGGAAGCCATAGACACCCGGCAGCAATGTCTGCAGCTTCACCCGCGAGGCGATCCAGGCATAGATTGGCGCGACCAGCAATGTGCCGACAAAGGTCGCCGTGAACAGATGCTCCAGCTTGTCGACGCCGTAGACCGTGCCCATTGCGTCGCGGATTGGCTTGAGCACCTGATAGCTGAACATGACGAGGAATAGGAAGGCGAAGGAGAGCAAGGCAGCACGCTGCTCGCTCGGCTGGATGCGTGTGGCCGCTCCAAAGATATTCAACCTGCTTCTTTCGCTGACCATAGCCTGTTCACTCTCACTTTAGGGCAGAGGCGCTCACATCGCTTGCGACATGGGCCTTGTTGATTTTTTGACGAGGCGCGATTTATGGGCGAATGACCGTTTTGAGAGCCACTGGCTTTCCGGTGTCGGCCGATCGCTTGGCCGCCTCCAATATGGCCATGACATCGGCGTGGAAGGCCGGACTGAGAAACTCATCCACATTTTTCTGCCGGACGGCGGTCGCGAAATAGGTCGCCGCATCGGACCATTTCGGATCGAGCACCGCGGGGGTCACCTCGCGCTTCTCTGTGCCCTTCCATGCTTCCAGGCGGATCAGCTGGTTGCCTGAGTTGGACACCAGATCCACGCTGCCCTCGTCGCCGAAAATCTCGACCTGTTCGATGTTGCGCGGCAGGTCCCAGGACGCCTCGATGATGCCAATCCGATGATCGGGATAAGAGGCGATGATCGTGGTGGTCGTGGGCACTTTGTAGACGTCTTGCCGCGTGTGCGTGCGCACGGCATAGACGGTCTCCGGCAGGCCGAGGTGCAGCCGCACCCACGCGGCGCCATAGGGGCCGAAATCCAGCAACACGCCGCCACCGCGCTTTTCATCATTGAGCATCGACCAGAAGGCCGTGTTGACCATCCGGCCCGATGTGCCCGGCCCCGGTCCATTATGGCCGCTCACGGTGTGGACGCGCCAGACTTTGCCGAGCTCGCCGGATTTCGCCAGCTGCTCTGCGGTGTGGTTGGCCCGCAGCCAGGGCGGTTGCGAGTTGATCACGATCTGGATGCCATGCTTCTTTGCGAGATCGCGCATTGCGACAGCATCAGCATAATTGGTCGCCATCGGCTTTTCGAACATCACCGAGATGCCACGCTCGGCACATAGCCGCGTGATGGCCAGATGCTGGCTATTATCGTCGAACGACCAGACGCCGTCAGGTTTCACCTCGTCCAGCAACTGGCGATGATTTTCATATATTTTTGCGCTCGGAAACAGCGCTGCAACCTGCTCACGCAGGGCCGGATCGACATCGGAAATTGCGACCACCTCAACGGCGGTTTTCTTCGCCAATGTGCGGAACTCGATGAAGGAATGTCCATGTGCAAGGCCAACAATGGCCAGCTTGAAGCGCGGCTGGGCAGCCTCCTGCGCAGAGGCTGCGGTTGCACCCGCAATCGAGACCAATGCCGTCGCCGCCATCATCCCCAATGCCGGGCCAATTGCGCGCAGACCACGCGACAGGCCGCTACTTGTGATTTTTTTCATCTCAACCCCTCCTCACCTCTATCGCCGACGTCCCGGATCAAGCTTTTCCGCGGATCGGCAACCCGGCTTCGACGTAAATGGCATCGGCTGCGCGCATCAACCGCGCACCATTGTCGGCGGAGGTCAGCACCGGCGCGCCATCGCGGATGCAGCGCGCCAGCTCACGCAACTGGTAAACGAAGGTCGGCGTGCGATCCGTCACCGTTTCGGTGTAACGACGACCATCCCAATCCATGACCAGCGACGCGCCCTGGTGCGGCATGAAGAATTTGTCGATCGTCAGCGTGCCGGCAGTGCCATGCACGACGACCTGGCTCTTGGGGTTTGTGGAACGCCAATCGGTATGAAGCTTGCCCTGTATGCCGCCTGCAAATGTCAGCGTCGCAGCCATCGACAGATCGACCTTCTTGTCGGTCGGGAAAACTTCCGCCTTCGCGGAAACAACTTTTTGATAGTCGCCGAGAATGTCGCACAGCGCGTAGAGCGGATAGCATCCGGCATCGAGCAATGCGCCGCCGCCGACGTCGAAATTAGCTCGAAAATTGTCGGACTGGGTGAGCTTCATGGGGGCAGCGTCGAACGTCGCTTCAACGGACTTGATCGAGCCGATCGCGCGCGTGTGCAGCAGGTCGCGAACACGCTGCCAGAAGGGATGATAGGGGAAGTGGTAGCCTTCCATGAAGACCCGGCCACTCTTTCGCACAGCTGCTGCGACCTTGGCTGCTTCTTCGCCATTGGCGGTCATGCTCTTTTCGCAAAGAACATGTTTGCCCGCTTCCAGCGCGCGGATCGTCCATTCGGCATGGAGCGCAATCGGCAGCGCGATGTAGACCACATCAATTTCGGGATCGTTGATCAGCGCCTCATAGTCGAGCGAACGTGGAATGCCGTTCTTGTCCGCAAACGCGCGACCGCGTTCGGCTGATCGGGAGCCTGCAGCCTCCACCTTCACCTCGGGCACTTGTTTTGCAGGATTGATCATCGCCATCTGCGTGACGAACCCGGTGCCCAACATGCCGATACGGATCGGCGCACTTGTCGTTCCGCGCCCCATCGCGGGGGCCGCGCTGGTCGACTGGGCAAAAGCAGCCGGACCGAGCAACGAAGACGCAATCCCTGCGCCAGTCACCCCGGCCAGGAAATGGCGGCGATTTAAGGCGGCGGCGATCCGATTGTCGATATTGTCTGCCATGACATCCCCTCTGATTGACTGGTCTGTTGCCGTCTGATGAATTCGCCTTTCAGTAATGGATTACATCCACCCTGTAAAGATCATCGTGTTACTTAAGTAATCGTTTTCAATAAGTCATAAAATTTTAGATTTCAGCCTATTAGGACGATTGCAAAACCTGGCGCCACCACTTAAGCAGTCAATTGAGTTCGTCCCGGCACATTGGCTGGGTGACACGCTGCAATCTCAGTCAACATCAGTGACCTTGCCTGCGAAATCGTCGAAGGCGCGGTCGGTAACACGGATGATGTGACGCTTTATAAACGGCGCGCCCTCGCGAGCCCCGTCTTCGGGATGCTTGATCGCGCATTCCCATTCGAGCACCGCCCAGCCCGGGAAATCATATTGCGCCATCTTCGAGAAGATCTGAGCGAAATCGACCTGACCATCACCTAGGGACCGAAAGCGCCCGGGGCGGTCAATCCAGGATTGATAGCCGCCATAAATGCCGACGCGTCCGTTCGGGCGGAACTCCGCATCCTTGACATGGAAGCATTTGATGCGCTCGTGATAAATATCGATAAACGCGAGATAATCCAGCTGTTGCAGCACAAAATGGCTCGGATCGTAAAGGATGTTGGCGCGGCGATGACCACCCAGCCGGTCAAGAAACATCTCGAAGGTAGCGCCGTCGTGAAGATCTTCACCGGGATGAATCTCATACGCCAGATCAACGCCATTCTCATCAAACTGATCGAGGATCGGACGCCAGCGTCGGGCGAGCTCATCAAACGCCTCTTCGATCAGGCCAGCTGGCCGCTGCGGCCACGGATAGAAATAAGGCCAGGCGAGTGAGCCGGAGAATGTCGCATGAGCCGAGAGACCGAAATTGCGGCTCGCGCGCGCCGCCAATCCCAATTGTTCAGTCGCCCAGGCCTGGCGTGCTTGCGGGTTACTGCGAACCTCCGGCACGGCAAAGGCATCGAATTGCGCATCATAGGCGGGATGCACGGCAATCAGCTGCCCCTGCAGATGTGTCGAAAGCTCGGTGATCGTCAGCCCCTTGTCCGCAAGGAGGCCCGTCACCTCATCACAATAAGTACTGCTTTCCGCCGCCAGCTTGAGATCGAACAGACGCGCATCCCAAGTGGGGATTTGCACGCCCTTATAGCCGAGCGACGCAGCCCAATCGGCGATCGATGACAGCGTATTGAACGGCTCATCATCGCCGACAAACTGCGCCAGATAGATGCCGGGACCCTTGATCGTTCGCATAGAAACCCTTCAGATGTGCAGACTTGTCCAGCCGCCGCCATTGCGCTCGACCGAAGTGGCGACGAACGCCATCGAGCGCACGCCCTCTTGGATCGTCGGCAAGAGGGGGGCGTCACCGCCGCGAAGTTTGCGCGCCATATCCCGGTAGAGATTGGCAAACGCTTCGAAATAGCCTTCGGGATGGCCAGACGGCAGACGGGATGCCTCGCCTGCCGACGGTCCAAGTGCGTCCGTCCCGCCCCATAAGATGGTCTGCGTCCCGTTCTCGGCTGTCAGGACAAGGCGATCGGATCGCTCCTGCCGCCAGGCGATCGACCCGCGTTCGCCATAGACCCTGATTGTCAGGCCGTTGCGCTCGCCGGTCGCCACTTGCGAGGCGGCGATGTAGCCGGTGGCGCCGGTATCATAACGGGTGAGAATGGTGCAGTCATCGTCAATGCTGCGCCCCTCGACCATCACGTCAAGCTGCGGGTTGATCTCGATGATCTGACTGCCGGTGATGAATTCGGCGAGATTGAAAGCGTGGACGCCAATGTCACCGATGCAGCCGCCCATGCCAGCCCGGGCCGGATCAACCCGCCAGGCGGCCTGCTTGTTGCCAGCCTGCTCCGGCGCGCCGGCAAGCCAGCCCTGGAAATATTCCACCACGACCTTGCGCAGCGCACCAATCTCGCCCGCCGCGATGCGCGCGCGTGCTTCGCGGACCAGCGGGTAGCCGGTGTAGGTATAGGTCAGCCCATATAGGCCGCTGGCCCGCGCCACGATGTCACGCAGTTCCAGCGCTTGCGCCAATGTGGCGGTTGCTGGCTTGTCGCTCATTACGGAAAAGCCCGCGTCCAACGCCGCCCGCGCGGCCGAAAAATGGAGGTGGTTGGGCGTCACGATCGCGATCAGCTCTGCACCGTCTGGCCGGGCGCGCTCACAAGCAATCAATGAGTCAACATCTCGGTAGGCGCGGTCGGGTTCGATCCCATAGGAGAGCCCTGCCTGCAACGACCGCTGGGGATCGCTCGAAAAGGTGCCCGCAACGAGCTTGAATTCGCCATCGAGCTGGGCCGCGATGCGGTGGACCGGGCCGATGAAAGCACCTGGACCGCCACCAATCATCGCGAGGCGAATTGGCTCATGTTTCTTAGCTATGTTCGTCACATCAGGCTCCCCTGCCCTGCGCCAAAGCGCGCCGATGCCCGTTTCGCCGGTACGGCTCAGCAATGGTGAGGCTTTCGGAAGGGATTCTAAGTCTCCTGGCAAATGTGAGGCAGGGCTGAAGGAGCAGCGTTCGGCATGTGTGTGCGATCAGGGCGCGCTGGCCGCCATGATCTCGATTTCATTTCCTTCGCTGTCGTGAAACTGGAATATGCTGATCGGCGTCGTTTTCTGGGCGGGGCGAACAGAGACATCGACCCCGCGGCTCTTGAGAAGATCGAACAGAGCCTGCGGATCAGCGACGCCAAAGACCATGTGCACGATCCTGGGCACGGTCGCCTTGCCTGGCTGGGCACGCTCAGCCCCGGCCCGCGCCTGAATGAAGGCAACGCCGAACGTCGCGATGCGCATCTCCGCGAAAGGCGTTGGATTATCGCCTGTGCCAAGCACGCCTTTTTGCTGCACTTCGAAGCCGAGATTGGCGCGATACCACTCTACCGCCCGATCCACATTTTCCACCGACATGGTGAGGTGGTGCGCGCTCAGCCCCAACGGGTTGCCAAAGGATGGAAATGGATAGGACGCTGCAGAAAGCGGCGCCGGCGAAGGCTTAGGCGAGGTCTGCGCTTGAGCGGCTGTGCCAATCAGCAGGCTAGACAGCGTCAGGGCAATCAGGCGTTTTGAACGGGTCATTGTGAACCTCACCATTTGTAAGACTGGCATCCGGGCGGCAGCAACTCGCCCGGATGCAAGGCATCGATTTTCAAAACTTGGCGCGCACGCCCAAGCGGAAGTAGCGGCCGATGAAATCGTAAAGTCCGCCATTCGTTTGCGGCACCCCAAACGTGTTCGCGACGATCTTTGGATCTCGATCAAAGAGATTGTCGACCACGCCGAACAGCTGGAAGCGATCATCGGGCAGCACATCCAGCGACGCTGACAAGCCGACGACATAATATGCGCCGATGTGATTCTGAGCGCTCAATATCTCGATTGGAGACGTTGCAGTCGCCTCTTCACGCAAGATGGTCGAGAGCTTTCCTGGGCCGACATAGCGGACGTTCGGCGACACTGTGAGCGGTCCATGCATGTAAGTGACCTGCAAATTGCCCTTCCAGTGTGGGAAGCCATTTTGACCGACACTACCCGCATTGTCCTGGATCGTCGGCACGCCGCTCGGCGTCGGAATGGTCGTGACCAGACGATCCGTGTAGGTTGCGTTGATACGCACCGACCAACGATCCGCCCCCAAAGTTCCGTCGTAACTCGCTGTCATGTCCACGCCGTTGGTTTTCAGCGAAGCAAGGTTGAGTAAGCTGTTGGAAATGGCCAGCAGCGCTCCTCCACTGTTGAACGTCATCAGATTGCAGAAGTCGGTGACGCCCTGCTCGCAGAATGTCGCGACATTCTGGCCGCCAACACCCTGAATGACGCCCTTCAGATCAATGTCGAAATAGTCCGCACTAAAGCCAAAGCCCCGCAGCGCTGCTGGACGCAGAGTGAAGCCGGCCGTCGTGGTATGCGCCTTTTCTGGCTTGAGATTCCGGTTGCCGCCGCTGCCGACGAGGACGCCCGATGCTGTCGCGCCCCTGAAGCCGATATTCTGGACATTGGTCAGGTTGGGCACGAGCAATTCGTAAAGGCTGGGCGCGCGAATATCGAGCGAGCGACCAGCGCGAAGCAGCAGTCCATTGACGGGCTCGTAGGTCGCTCCGACTTTCCAGGTCGTCTGGCCTCCTGCAGCCGACGCACTCTGGCTATAGCGCGCGTGACGGATGGCCCCGTTGATGGCGAGCGACTTTGCCCACGATAGGTCAGTTGCGAGTGGCGCCGTTGCTTCCAGATACCCCTCTACCACCGTGAACTTGCCGGAATAAGCCAATCCCCAGGTTTCGTCCGGAGTTCCGCTCGCGGTTCTTTCGTCAACGGTCGCCTTGACTGACTCATGCCGCCACTCGACGCCGGTTGCGACTGCTACGTCCCCTGCCCATGTCGCAAAGGGACTGCCCTGAATATTGGCCTGTGCGGCCTGTTGCTTGTATCGAGACAGTCCGGATGCAGTGAAGGTGAAATAGTCTAGCGCTTGTGCTGAGGGAGTGCCCTGCCCGAACAGGTTCACCGGCACGCAGCCGTTGCTCGGATTAGCCAAAGTCGAGCGACAAACGATCTGGTTGTTCGCCGGGTTCACCACCGCATCGGCTGCAAGCTGATAGCGCAGCCGATCGCGCTGGTTGAGAACCGTGCGCTTATAGTCGTTCGAGCCGTAAATATATGAGACGTCCCAGTTCCATCCACCACCAAGTTCGCCTTCAAGTCCCGCGCTGATCGAATAGCCCTCTGTATCGGTCCCGCTGGTGCGATCACCGAAATCAAAGTTCTGGCGGCTCATCGTGAATGACTGAGCCGGTTGAACCGCTGTAGCGGGACCAGCAGGAGCAGGGATTGAAGGGCGCAAGACCGTCGGGATGTAGGGGTTGTCAGCGAAAATGCGGACCTGCGAACCGGTGTTGGTCACGCGGTCATAAACACTTGCCTGGTCGTTGAGCGGCGTCGCTTCGATGCGCCCCTTAGAATGGGCCCATGAGGCGTCGACAAAGGCAGTGATGCTGTCGGTCAGCTTGTAGCTGCCATGACCCCATACCACAGCCCGCTCGATGGAGGGCAGCAGAGGTATAGTATCAAGCTGCGGAAAGCTGCCTCCTGATTGCGTCCCCGAAAATGTGGTGATTGAGGTCGCCGGATTATATCGACCCCGCACGAAAGGCGAAACGGCAGTTGGGGAATCGAACTGCAGGCCAATAAGGGCGTTGCGCGCCGGGGTGCCCAGGCCGGTCGTGTTGACGATGAGGCCACCGGGCGTACGGTTGCCGGGTTGAAAATCAAGATCGACGACGTTGCGAGCGAGACCATTTGCAATTGTTGCCGCGGGATTGGTGAATTGACCCCATCTCGGCGTCGACCAGTCACGGCTCGATGGACCGCCAAGGGCTTTCGTTTTGTCATAATCAGCAGATACCACCAACTCGCCGCGGCCGTCAGCAAACGACGTGCCCGCGACCATTCCGACACGGAAATTATGGCCGTCACCAAGTTGGGAAATGCCGTTCTGAACCTCGACCTTGATGCCGTCAAAGCGCTTGCGGAGGACCAGATTAACAACGCCTGCGATTGCGTCTGAGCCATATTGCGCTGACGCACCACCGGTCACGACATCGAGGCGATCGATCATGAGCGTGGGGATCTGGTTGATATCAACCTGATAGGAATAGCCGGCCACGTTCAGCGGCACCACCGGGACAAAGCGGCGGCCATTGACCAGCACGAGGGTCCGCATCGAGCCGAGCGCGCGCAGATCTGCGAAGTTCAACCCTGCTCGCTCGCCGCGCTGCCCGGTCGTCACATTGCCTGACCGACCGCTAAAGGCGGGAATTTCGAGGAGCAGCTGGGCGACGTTCGTCTGCCCCCGCGCCTCGAGGTTATCTAGGGTAAAAGCTTGAGTGGGCGTGGGAGCGGCGAGAATCGACCGCGTCCTCGTGCCTGTGACGACAATCTCAGCGTCGCGTTTGGCTATGTCGGACTGAGGCGACGCCTGCGCTTCGGTCCCACCCTGCGCGAGTGCGATTGCCGGAGCGACCAGCATCGTGCTGCCAATTAACACCCCTGCGAAAACAGACCGGCCAGCTATGCGACGAGAAAAACTCATTCGCCCCCTCCTTGTATTGCACGTTTTGATTCGTTGTTGAGGCTCATGTAAATCGATTACATTGGTTGCTGTCAAGGTTGATCTGGATGTTCGCCCGAACGCCTCTCGACTGAGCCATCGGAGAATGTCTCAGCCAGGACTCTCGACAGGATGCGGCGCAAAAAAGTTCAGAGAATTGGATTTAATTACATAATTACAGATTGATATCGCAAATTTTCCTAATCATTCTCATCGTTGCCGTAATGTGAAAATCCAGAATTTTACTCATCACAGTCTGATTGTTAGATCATGATTCCTCATGATCTAACTCTTGCCGATGGGATGCAATCAACGTATTCGATTACAGGAGAGCGGCCGATTAGTAAGCCGACCATCCAAAGAGGAGAGTGTGATATGGTGAAGGCCCGGCTTTCGCTCATGATGTTTGCACAATATTTCGCGTGGGGCGTCTGGCTGGTTCCACTCAGCACGTTCATGAGCAAGGGGCTGAAGTTCGATGACATCATCGGACCGGCTTACGGCCTTATCGGCATCGCCACGATCGTATCAACGCTGTTCATGGGCATGGTCGCTGACCGCTATTTCTCTGCACAGAAAGTGATGGGCGTTCTGGGCCTCGGCGCCGGTGCAGCGCTCCTGTGGGTGTCGACGATCACGCAATCCCCATCCCTCTTCCTGTTCGCGCTGCTCATCCATTTCATGTTCTATGCCTCCACGATCCCGCTGGGCACGTCGATCGCGTTCAACGCGATTGGTGATGTCGGCAAGGAATTTCCCGCAGTGCGGGTCTGGGGCACGATCGGATGGATCGTTGGCGGCCTGATCGTCGGCCTGATCCCCGGCGCTGCTACGACCTCGCTTCCGATGCAGATGGCGGGGACCGTCTACCTCCTGTTCGGCATGTACTCCTTCACCCTGCCTGATGCGCCAGCGCGCGCCCGTGGGGAGAAAATCAGCATAGCAGGCCTGTTTGGCCTAGACATCATATTCGCCTATAAAAGCCGCGCCTTCTGGGTCTTCATCGTCGCCATGTTCGTGATCATGCTGCCGAAGACCTTTTACGACACCTATGCGAACAGCTTCTTCGCCGAGAAGAATTTAGCGCTCACGCTTTTCGGCTATCGCCTGGAGGCAACCGCGATCCAGACTGCCGGGCAGATGCTGGAAGTTGTGTTCCTCATGTGCCTGCCATTCCTGCTGTTACGGATGGGCATCAAATGGGTGCTCGTGCTCGGCATGGCCGCTTGGGGCGTGCGGTCCCTGGCATTTGGTTATGGCTTCGAAGGCACGCAGGCGATCATTCCCCTGATGCTGTTCGGCATCATCATTCATGGCGTGTGCTACGACTTTGTTTTCGTCTCGAGCCAGATCTATATTGATCGCAAGTTCGATCCCAGCGCACGATCGCGCGCGCAAGCCTTTTTGACGCTTGTCACGCAAGGCATCGGCACGGTGGTCGGTTCAAATATTGCGGGCGCGATCTATGTCGCGAATACTGTTTCTGCGACCGATCATGACTGGCGCGCCATCTGGATCTTCCCCGCTATTGCGAGCGCGATCGCGATGACGATTTTCGCATTTGGATTTAGAGATCGTAAGGCGGATCATCAGCGGGCAGCCGACGTGGCTGGCACGACGGGAACAGCGCCCGTTTGATATAATCAATAAAATGCGCGCCTATGCGCCGGGCGGGGCGTGACCTCCGTCCGGCTCACTCTATAATTGAGGCGCAGGGCCCACGCTCTGCCTGACAACCAATTTGTGGGGCAAGGTCAAGGTAACCGCTTCTTCCGGCTGATTGTTGAGGATCCCCAACAGCAGGTCGACCGTCCCCCGACCGATTGCCTGCGCAGGCTGCCTGATCGTTGTCAGCGGTGGCTCAGTATATCTGGCCATGGGGATGTCATCGAACCCGATAATCGACAGATCTTCCGGGCACTTACGGCTCGCTTTGCGTGCCGCGCTCATGGCGCCACAGGCCATTTCGTCGTTAAAGCAGAACAGGGCCGTGATGGCCGGATGGCTTCGCAGGATTTCATCCGCCCGCGCGCGTCCCGCATCGAGTGAAAAATCACCGGTAGAGACGTGAAGCCGATCGATCAGCCCGCGCCGCTCCGCCGCACCACGCGCTCCGACGAGCCTGTCGCGACTGAGCGGGCTGGAAAGGGGGCCAGTGACAACACCCACGTCACGATGGCCAAGGTCGTATAATGCGTCCATCGCCATTGATGCGGCTTTTGCATTGTCAATGTGCACGCTTGCGACACCGAGCGAAGGGCTGAATTCGCATCCATTGACGACTGGCGCACGCGCGCCTTCCCGCGCGATCAGATCCTTCAAGGTATCCGGAAGGCGATGGCCGAGGAATATGAAACCATCCGCCTCGCGACGGTGGAGCATGTTGGCGTATTGCTCTTCGAGCAAACGCTTGCCCCTCGTATCGCCCAACAAGACAGCATAGCCGGATTCCTGCGCCGCTTCTTCGACGCCGCGAATGACACTTCCGAAAAATGGATTGGAAATATCCGGAACGGTCACAATGATCTTCTGGGTTTTTGTTGTTCGCAAGCTCGCCGCCGCCGAGTTCGGCGCATAACCCAAGCGATCAATCACGCTAAGGACGCGCTCTCGCGTAGCACGAGCGACAGACGTCGGCTTCGTCAAGGTTCGCGATATCGTCGCGACAGATACCCCGGCCGCTTTGGCGACATCCCGGATCGTTACCATAGCGATATCTCACAATGAATGCGCCATACTGGGCGGGTCCGACACCACAACTGATCAACGTTGGAGGACAAGCTGAAAGATATATCAATGATAGGTAACGTTGGCCGCATAGCCCTCACGCGAAATCCTTTGAAATCGTCCTTAAATCACCCGTTCAGGTCGTTGGATGACAAAACATGTCTGCACGAGGGCCGACTGGCTAGACGTCCGAGATTCGACAACGCATCGCTTGATCAAAAACCCTAGATACCCACTTCGCCGGTCAACATCTACCAAGCACGCTGGCGCCAGACATTGCCTGTAATCCATAACATGTCGACACCGTCACACAATAGGATAGCGTGACGGACATCGAAAACCGACGCGGCGGCATCATAAGCCGGACGGCGCAACCGGGCGGGGCTTACGTCCCTCGAAATAGACGGCAAAGCCATGTGCCGTTAAAACACTTGGCAACGAGGGCATGCATTGTTGCAAGCTCCATTGAAATCAGACAGTTCGGACCGACCAACTTTGCTAATGACTTTCCGTGTTGCTGAACGGACGGCGGTTTACCGCATCGACCCGCCGAAAGCTGCCTGTCAGGATCGTCCGCAAAAGCCGACATCAGAACTACTGAGTTGTTCACCCTTGTCATGATTAACGACCAACAAGATTGCGCCCTGCTGACTCGGTCTCATTCATGCGCTAGCGGAAATCGTGACTGCGAATGCGGACCAGTTTTTCTTCGCTAGGCTCATTAATGAACGGCGGCGAACTAAGAATCCGCCCGCTCGGGAAAGCTGGATCACGCGGATCAGGCCCGCCGCCGCTTGTTGCGCCATCGCCGCGACCAGGTGCCACAGTAAACTCTGTCCGTCCAATCGAGCGCAGCATATCATCATGATTGACGATGCGGTCAGCGATCACGTGGATGATCTCGCCTTCCTTCTGCAGGCGTCCACGCACAGCAATCATCGAACTGGACATGACCTGCCGCCGGTAAATCTCGAAGCGATCTGGCCAAAGGATCGCGTTGGCAACGCCGGTTTCATCTTCGATTGTGATGAAGAGAACGCCTTTTGCAGAGCCCGGTCGCTGCCTGACCAGGATGACGCCTGCGACCTCGATATTACGACCATTGCTGATTGTGCGAAGGTCGCCGCACCGCACGATTTTCATTGCATCAAGCTCTTCCCGCAAAAAACAAAGTGGATGCGCGCGCAGTGATAGCTGGAGGGTGCGATAATCCTCCACTACCTCACGGCCTTCCGTGAGCGGGTTCAGTGAAACGTCCGGCTCTATCCCCTCTGCACTGAACTGCGCTTCACGGGCATCAGCAGCGGCAAAGAGTGGCAACGGCGCCTCCCCAAGTCCTTTGACCTTCCAGAGCCCCTGCCGTCGGTCCTGCGCGATGGCGTGAAACGCATCAGCCTCTGCAAGACGCTCAATCGCTGCGCGCGGCACACCGGCGCGGCGCCAGACTTCTTCAATGCTCTCGTAAGGAGCAGGCCCGCGCGCACCGACGATCGCAGCGCCATGGATGTTGGCGAGCCCCCTCACCTGCCGGAACCCCAAACGCACAGCCATGTAGCGACGACCGGTTGCCTCAAGCGTGCAGTCCCAATGGCTAGCATTGATCGACACGGGGCGAACCTCGACACCATGATCGCGGGCATCGCGCACAATCTGGGCGGGCGCATAAAAGCCCATTGGCTGCGCATTGAGAAGCGAGGCGCAGAACACATCAGGGTGATGATGCTTCATCCAGCATGAGGCGTAGGCAATCTTGGCAAAGCTCGCAGCATGGCTCTCGGGAAAGCCATAACTTCCAAACCCCTCAATCTGTTTGAATGTGCGTTCGGCAAAATCCTTTGGATAGCCGCGCTCCACCATGCCGCCGACAAGCTTGTCGTAGAAATGACTGACGCCCCCGGTCAGCTTGAACGTTGCCATAGCGCGGCGGAGAAGATCAGCCTCAGCAGGCGTAAACCCCGCACCCACAATGGCGACCTTCATCGCTTGCTCCTGGAAGAGCGGAACGCCGAGGGTCTTTTCTAACACTGCGCGCAGCTCCGGCCGTGGATATTCCGGTTTCTCCTTCCCCTCGCGACGCCGCAAATAGGGATGGACCATATCGCCTTGAATGGGTCCTGGCCGCACGATCGCAACCTCGATCACCAGGTCGTAAAATTCCTTGGGCTTCATACGCGGGAGCATCGACATCTGGGCGCGGCTCTCGATCTGAAAGACACCCAGCGTATCGGCCTTCTGGATCATGGCATAAACATCAGGATCATCGTCTTGCAGATCAGCCATGCCAACCGTGATGCCCTTCTCCTGCTGGAGCAGATTGAAGGCTCGGTTCATGCATCCGAGCATGCCAAGGCCAAGAATATCGACCTTCATGAACTTCAGCGCATCGATGTCATCCTTGTCCCATTCGATGATTTGACGATCTTCCATGCGCGCTGGCTCGATCGGCACGAGATCGTCCAATCGATCCTGCGTTAGGACAAAGCCGCCTGGATGTTGTGAAAGATGACGCGGCGTCCCGATGAGCTGCCTGGCCAGGTCCAGCGTGAGGCGCAAGCGATGATCCTGCGCGTTCAGATTGAGGCTTTCGATCTGCGCATCGGTGATGCCATCGACGGACCATCCCCAGACAAGCCCGGTCAGCATTTTGGTCAGATCGCGCGGTAAGCCCAGCGCCTTGCCGACCTCCGAGACGGCGCCCTTGGTGCGATAGCGGGTGACGACCGCCGTCAGCGCCGAGCGATGGCGCCCATAGGTTTCATAGATCCACTGGATAATCTCTTCGCGCCGCTCATGCTCGAAGTCGACATCGATGTCCGGCGGCTCTTTGCGCTCTCCTGACACGAACCGCTCGAACAACAGCTCATGCTTGATCGGATCGATCGATGTGATGCCCAGGAAATAGCACACGCAGCTATTGGCAGCGGAGCCTCGTCCCTGACACAGAATGCCACGCCTGCGGCTCTCTGCTACGATCGCATTCACGGTGAGGAAATAGGGTGCATAGCCAAGCTCACCGATGAGCCGCAGTTCATGATCGATTTGCCTTCGATAGGCTTTGGGAAGGCCCTGCGGGAACAGCCGAATGGCAGCTTCCTGCGTCAGCGCTGTGAGCGCCTCCTGAGCCGTCAGCCCTTCCATCACCTGCTCATAAGGATATTGATACTGGATCTCGCCAAGATCGAAGGTGCATTGACTGGCGATATCTGCGCTCGCCTGAATGGCATCGGGAAAGGCTGCAAAGCGCCGCTCCATTTCCTGGGGCGATTTCAGATTGCGGTCCATGAAGCGCTCGCGCTTGAACCCGAGCGCATCGATGGTCGTGCGCTCGCGGATTGCGCTCATCACATCCTGAAGTGGTCGCATCTGCGGCGTGTGATACAGCACATCGCCCGTCGCGACCCGTCGGACCCCATGTTCCCGCCCAAGTGCATCCAGCTTGTGCAGGCGTTCGGCATCACCAGGGCGACGCCGCAACGTGAGCGCAAGACATCCCCTATCCCCAAAGACAGAGTTCAAGTCAGCCAGATGCGATCCGGTAACCTCATCGGGAGCGTCCGGGAGCAGAATGGCAATCATGCCATCGGCATGCGCGGCGAGGTTGTGCCACTGCAAAACGCAGCAGCCTTTGCCGCCAATGGTTTTTCCCAAGGACAAAAGCCGCGTCAGACGCGACCAGGCGGCCCGGTCTTTGGGATAGAGCAAGAGCGCGCGGCCATCGGTCAGATCGACCCGAGCGCCAGCGATCATGCGCACGCCTGTCACCTTTTGGCCATCCCAGCCTCTGACCACACCGGCCACGCTGCCCCGGTCTGCAAGGCCCAGGGCATGATGCCCTTGCTCGGCCGCCGCGACGAACAGCTGCTCAGGTGAGGACGCGCCTCTTAGGAATGAGAAGTGGCTCGTGACCTGCAGCTCGACATAGGTCGCCATCAGCCGAACATGCCATGCATGTACCAGCTTAGATCACCGGTGGGCGCATCAACACCATCCCCTCGGCGAAAAACCCAGAAACGCTCGCCAGCTTGTGCTTCAACGCGAAAATAGTCGCGCACGGCCCACATCTCATGGGCGTTTCGCCACCATTCGCCATGAATGCGCTCAGGCCCCTCGCCTGCGACAATGAGATAGGGCTGCCGCCGCCAGGAGAAGCGGCGTGGCGCATGATCAGGTAACAGGGCAACGACATGAGAGAGCTGCTCTGGACGCCCTAACAGGCGCACCGGGCGGCGCCATTGTGGCCAACCGGTCGTCTTGGCCAACGGCTGCGCCCGCACCGCCGCGCGCTCGGGCACATCGCTTTCCTGTGCGGTCATGCGGAACAGAGCGTCGGGCCGGAGCCGACCCTCCAGCTGATCGATGAGCGGGGCAAGATCAGGCGCTACAGGGTGATCCCCCAGGCGCGCGGTCAGGGACACAGGCTCCAACTCTTCCACACGCGGCGCGGCGAGCGACATGACCTCGATCCCAAGCGCAGGTTCGATCTGCTCAATCCGCATCACAAGCATGCGCTTGAGGTGCTTGGCGTCCCGCGTTGCCTGCGACGTCCCAATGACGATCCGTTGCTCGCCTCCATCGACGATGGTGCAGGTCAGCACGCCCGCGCGCAGCCCCAAGCCCCGCTCCTGCAGCTGGGCAGTCAGATCATCCACCAGGTCGCCCATGACCTGAGCAATCGCTTCAGGCGTACAGATGGGTTCGACAAGCCGCCGTTCGGCCTTCGGTTGTTCAAAGGGTCGCACAGGTAGAATAGGCTCTGCAACGATGCCCCGCGCCTGATCAAGGCGGCGCACCGTCATGAGGCCTAGGCGCTTTGCCAGCGGGCCACGCGGTATAGGATAAAGATCGGCGATCCGTTCAAGGCCGAAGCGCGCCGCCGATGCCAGCGCTGCGGGCTCCAGACGTAAAGCCGCTAATGGCAAATCCGCAATGGCTTGTGCTTCTGTCCCGCACGGCAGCAGCGTGACGTCCCTGCCACTGTAGCGCGCCAAAGCATGTGCGGCGCCAGGCGTGCCCGCGATCGCCATGCTGGCGGTAAAGCCAAGCCGCTTGAGGAACCGCAGCACTCGACGGCAGAACCTCTCCTCGCCGCCAAAGAGATGCGTCGTTCCTGACAGATCAAGCCAAAGGCCATCATGGTCGGCCACACTGGCTGTTGGCGTCCAATGGTTCACCGCGTGAAGCGCCAAGCGATCCAAAATAGCCTGATCAGCCGCAGGGTCGGCTTGCCGCACCTCAAGATCAATCACCAATGCCCGCGCATGCGCAGCAGGCATGCCGATCCGCAAACCCGCCTCAACCGCGAGCGGACATGTCGCTGTCACAACATCCTGCTGACCCTTTTGCGCAATGAGGATTGTCGGTCGTCCCCACCAGCTTTTCCAACTGATGGGAACGCCCCCTCGGTTGCCGTCATCAGGCTGCATGGCTTTAAAGGGATGATCGGCATGCTCGCTACGTCGACCCAGTTCTTGCATGGTGGGACGCTGATGCGCTGGCAGTGCTTCAATCTGCGCAGCCGTCGGCTTGGCGCCTAAAGCACCATCGCGTGCCCAACGCGCGCCTGGACGCCAGCCGCCACCGCGTGGAACCGAGCAGGCGCCAGGATCATCGTCGATCGCCGGCGCAAAGCGCGGACCGCTCAAAGCGAACGCAGGTTCAGGCAGCTTGGTTGGTCGCTCTAACCGGCGCAGCCGCTCGATCGGCAATTGCGGCAGGTAGAGCGAGGCGACCCTGATCATCGCAGGCCTCCACGTCCAACGTAAAAGGATTGCCGCCGCGCTGGCGGACAAGTTCGACTGACCAGCGAGCACGGCCAACCCCGGCATAAGGCAGCCGCTCTGATGAGAGGCATCCGATCAGCCATCGCGTCATCGCCGATGAGGGCTGTGCCAGCGGTGAGCGATCGCGCGATCGATGCCGCCGATAAAGGAGCATTGGCGTCTGGCCATCGGATGCGGCGAGCTGCAGGCGGCGGGTTGCCGTCTGATCAGCCGACTTGACCTCTGCGACAACGCAGCCAAGCGACCGGCTGCGCAAACCATCTTCAGCACTCGCCAGGACCTCGATGTCATTGCGACCTTGCGCGTAAATGATCTGGTCTGGGGCGAGACCGACCTGCTCCAACCCCGGTGCATAGAGATCAAACCGGCTCACGATCCAAAGCACGTTCATCCCGCAGGATGCCGCAAAGCGCGACGCTGCTCCTGCCGTGAACAAGGTCGCGGCCGCATCGTCATTGAGCGTTGAAGAGCTGGCGGCGATCTCATGGAGCCCGGCTACATCAAGGCCTCCATTGGCGAGGCGCCTGTCAATCTCTGGCACGCCAAAGCCCAGCACGGGCCCGCGTTCACCACGCGCGTGGTCAAGCTCGGCACGAAGCGCCGACAATTGGTCATCCCGAATCTCCGGGGATGTTTGGGCATGCAAAACTGTCATGGGACACCGAATCAATGTTCCCTTTATGTTCTGCTTCGCGACAACGTTCGTCAAGCCTGTGCCAATGCGGTCCGTCGCACTAATTGGACTGCCACAACCCGGCAGTGGGTTAAAGAAGCAAGTCGGCTTGGCTGGCTGCTTGGCTCGGCGGATAAACGCGCTTCACCGAAAGGCTGCCCTTCGGAAGGTGGCGGAGAACATCGCCTGCCGGCACGTTGGGGTTGAGCCAGTCGCGCCACTGATCGCGTGCGAGAGGAATGATCTGGCGGTGGTGGTAAGGTGCGATCTCTTCTCCCGCATCCATCGTCAACATCGTGAAAGCTTCCGCGTCACCATGCTCGCGCCAGATGCCGGCAATGCAAAACCAGCTATGGTCGTTCATCGTGAACAGCCACTTATCGAGGCGTTTCTGCTTGGGATCCTCCGGGTCGGTAAACTCGTAGAAGCCGTCGGCGATGATGAGGCAGCGATGCGAGCTGAAGGCCCGTCCCTCCGTCCGGAAATTATACACGGGCCGGCCGTTTGCACCGGGCCAGCTCCACCGTCGATTGACCAGCTCAACTTTCCCCTTCCGACCGCCAACGCCCGTGATGATCGGTGCCACATCAGCGATCTTGATATCGTCACGAGCCGGCACATTGGGCATGCCCTCTGGCAGCGCGACCTTGATATCCAGATCTTCAAGGCCCCTGACAATCGCAGCGATGTCGAGAATGAGCCTGTAGTCGTTGCACATCGTTCTGCTCATCTCATTGATATGAGAAACCGGTCTACCTCACGTTCGTCATCTGAACGCTTATGTGCCTCGAAGAAGCGTACCCTGGCTCGAATATTCATGAGAGCCGTTATCCGATCAAGACTGATGTTCCTGATTAGGCGGATGAGAAAGAGCGATGGTAAGCGACAAGAGCAAAAAGCCTGCTCCCCCGCACACGCCGGATGGTCGCTATATGGTTGTGCGCGGCAGACTTTGGCGTCTCGCCAAACCTCACCTCACGGCGGCTGAGCGAGAAGCGCTTGTGAGCAAGCTGATGGATGCCCGCCGAGCCGTTAAGAATGCAAAGCGCGCCGCTGATCCAAAGGCCGAGCAACTGGCGCATGAAGCGGTCGATCAGGCGAAACATGCATTAGGGGAACGAGGCCCAGTCTGGTGGTCAGATGGAGCCCCGGATTATAATCGACATATGGCGCGCAATACGCCCTACGCTGATTGGTTTGCGGGTCTGCCCGAAGAAAGCTGACACAGGTTCAATACGCTAGCGATTTGGATCGTAGAACAGGAGCTCGATCGAATGGCAGAGAAGATCAGCGACGACCAGCTACGCGAAATGGCCGCACATCGTCTCCTTAAGCTCGTTAAATCAAAACGCCGCAAGCCAGGGGTTGGCGACTACGGCAAATTTGGTCTGACCGACGCAGATGGAAACGAGATGCTCGGCTTTGGCAACGATGGCCTGACTGCCAGCGCCGAGGATGTCGAAGACTATCTACGCGCAAATGCAGCTGGAACGTGGAAGCAATCTGCCGACACCGTGCCCGCGCGAACCGTGCCTAAAAAGCCTGTGCCCGCGAGCGACGAAGAGAGCGGGAAAGCTCGACCCGCCAAGGCCAAATTCAAGAAATCCACAGCATCACCTTCCGCAGAGACAAGAGTGTTGCCCCCACCAAAGCAGACCTCAAGGAACAAGCCCGCCTCTAAAAAGCACAGCAAGTCCCCGGACCCCAAGCCGGCTTCTGAACCAATTCTCCGTATTCGCGTTGCGAAACCACATGATGCAGAAGCTCTTGCGACACTGCTGAGCCAGCTAAACGGCATATCTGTCGATGCAAACGACGCGCAGGCCAGCCTTGATCTCGTGCAGAAGGCAAAGGGTGGCACGATTGTCGCGGAGCTTGATGAAATCATCGGCTGCTGCAGCTGGATTTTTATCCCAACGCTACACAGGGGTCAAATTGGACGGATCACCGTGCTTATCGTCGATAAGGATCACAGACGGAAAGGTTTAGGATCGAATATGCTTGGCGCGGCCACCGAGGCGATGAAAAAGATGGGATGCACGCAGATTGAAACGATGAGCGATATCGCGGTCAGCAACAGCCACAACTTCTTCAGGTCCGTGGGGTTTGAGCAGGCAAGTTACCGCTTCGTTTCGAAGGTCGACAGACCTTCTGAATGAGACGCCGGTGAATAGTCAGGCCCGAAACTATCTCCGTGTCGAACCAGACCCTCCAGCATTTCCATGCGCCCACATCATCGATTTTTATGCGGGCCTTCTGCAAACTCTTCGACAATCTTGGCGCAGAACGCAGGCAAATCCTTTGGATTGCGGCTCGTGACCAGTCCCGCATCGACGATAACCTCGTGATCAGACCATTTGCCCCCCGCATTCGCAATATCGGTCTGCAATGAGGGGTAGGAAGTCAGGTTGCGATCACGAACGACGTCTGCTTCCACAAGAACCCAGGGTCCATGGCAAATCGCGCCGACCGGCTTTTTCTGCTCAAAGAATGCGCTCACAAAGGCGACGACATTCTTGTCCGCTCGCAGCTTGTCCGCCCCTACAGTTCCACCAGGAATGATCAGCCCGTCAAAATCATCTGCGGACACCTGCGATACCGTCATGTCCACGGTGTAGCTGCTACCGGGATCCAGATCGCTGTTGTTGGTTTTTGCCTCTCCCGCCTCTAAGCCAACGACCATAACTTTCGCCCCGGCATCTTGCACCGCTTGACGGGGCTGCACGAACTCCGGTTCTTCGGTTCCGCGCGGTGCAATGAGGATAGCGATGGTCTTTCCTTCAAGCGTCATGACGTGCCTTTCTGGGATTTGATCTATCTCTTTGTTTGCGGCACTGCCAAGCTGTGCGCTTGTCTAGTAAGCGTCACTGCCAAGCCGGTTCCATTTCGACAGACGAACTGATCCCAAATAGGATGAGCCGCAATTGACCTAACTGAACTGACCGAGCGGTTTCGGCGACGAGAAAACGCACGTCCGCTAGATCATCGCGTCTTTGGCAATCCACCATTGCCGTTATCGCCGACAAAGCCGACATTCCATTAGGTCCAACAGGTCCAACAGGTCCCTGAAACTTGCCCTTTGTCCATCAGGCTGTCGCGGCCGAGCGATCGACCGCTTCTGGGACTTTGCTGCCATTCAAGGATCGGCAGTCGAATGGCAGACTCGGCCAAAAGCGGTCGTCAGTTCGCGGGGCTCAGAATGGCCACGATGTTGGACAGTCCGAACAGTCCGCCGTTGTTGCCGGGATCACGACTCCCGTTCTTTTGTTGACAGGAAATCGACGGCTCCATCTTCAAGGCACACTGCAGTCAGAACACCCGTTTCGTGTGCTCCAGTATCTATCGCTATTCGATGAGGGAGATCGACCGGGCTCTCGTCCACCCAGCTATGGCCGTGCACGACGATCCGCTCGTGCCGTTGGTCAATGTTGACGAATTCATCTCGAATCCAGAGCAGATCTTCCTTCGCTTGTTTCGCCAGGGCGATCCCAGGCCTCACCCCCGCATGGACGAAAACATAATCGCCGATCCCAACCATTAGTTGAAGTTCTTCAATGAAACGAAGGTGAGCAATCGGCATCCGTTCGAGCAGGTTATCCCGCGCCGCCTGATGCTCATTTGCTGCCGCATTTGGTGGAGGGGGTGAGACACCATAGGACCGCAATGTCTCACAACCTCCAAACTTCATCCAGATGTTTGCTGAAATTGGGTCTGCGAGATATGCGAGTAAAACTTCCTCATGGTTGCCCAAAAGAAATTGGACATCAAATGGCTTGTACCGTTTCAGCCAGCAAAGAGCGTCCAAGACGCGGGACGTATCAGGTCCACGGTCGATGTAATCGCCGCAGAATATTAACCTTGGGATCCGCCCTTTGGCACGCGTTGCAGCATCAAAGCTGATCTTTTCGAGCAATTCCCGAAGCAAGTCGTAGCAACCGTGAATGTCGCCGACAGCGTAAACAAGCTGGCCATCGACATTGCGGCCTGCATGAGGCTGCCCCATGACCCTTGCGGCTTTCTGAGTACTGATAGTGCTCAAATTCCAGTCTGCTCGTCATCTAACTGACGGGCCATGCTACCCAGCATGGCTGTCACACGGTCTGGATCTGAATACGCCCGGTCTAACAACCGAGACCAGCGTACCTGATACCGAGCAAGAACCCGCTCGTTAACTCCGTCATCAACTGCGCGCGCATATGCCATGCGCAGTTCTCGATCTGCTTTAACTATATCAGAATGCATGCAATCATCGCGTGCCCACCGGTCAAAATTGCCGCATGATTGATGGGCGTCGGGCATTTCCGCTTTCGCTGTTACCGCCTCCGGCTCAAAACGCGGCAAGACTGCGCGGGTCGGAGCATTTCGTTGAGAAGGTTTTCGATCGGCAACGTCGATCATTTCCGCATCGGAGTTGCTCATGAGCGGCTCAGGAGCGTGGTTTACAGCAGCAGCCGAGGCTACAACGGGAGCAGACCGTGGATTTGTCGGCAATCTAGAAGCGGCCCGTGCCATTGGTGCGGCCCTGGCAGCTTCTGCCCAATCAGTGAACTCATGCCTTTGCGACGAGATGCCTAAACCTGCAATTAGCACAGCCACCGCCAATGATGCGGTCGGCACTATCCATTTCGTTGTTCGACGTGGTGCCTCGGTAAGTTCTATGGGCAACAACTCGCGCGGAGCTCTCTGGCTCTCGGTCGATGGCACACCAAAAATGGCCTGCATGTCGCGTTCAACGCTACTTGACTGCCCGTCTGCAAATGGAAGCATCTGTCGTCCCTCACATATCGGATGACATCGCGTGTCGACCATCCGGCCTCGCACGTTGCCCCGTCAATCTGGTCCGAGGGGCAGCGCATACGGCACATGCTGGAGAATAAGTCGCCTTTGCTTTACCGGACATGAGCAGACGCAGCCTGGTCAAGGAGAGCGTCGTGGTCGCCAGCGACCAC
>CBIHKY010000036.1:0-29787 GCA_966205705.1 uncultured Alphaproteobacteria bacterium | reverse complement strand
ATCCTCGACCTCTCCCTCCCATTCGGTGGGGTCAAGCAATCGGGCGTTGGCTTCGAGCTCGGCCATGAGGGCGTTCTCTCGCACACCGTGCTGCGTGCTGGCGTCATGTTGGCGGAGGATTGATGGCTGTGGCGGCTGGGGGGACTGAACCTTGGGTCAGCGTTGGCGATTTCGCGTGAACAGTATCTTTTCAATTCGCGTCAGATGATGGAGTTCAGCTTGAGCAAGGCAGACGCAATCTGGGTAGAGAAGCTGGATGTCGGCGGTGCCGGGCTTCGCGTGGCTATCAAAGATTGCTTCGACATTTCAGGCTACCGGACCACATGCGGCAGTCGTGCTTTTGCTGATGCGCCTCCAACTGACCGGAACGCGGCGGTCGTCGATGCGCTGTTGGCTGCAGGCTGCAACATCGTCGGCAAGGCCAATATGCACGAGCTTGCCTATGGGGTCACTGGTATCAACATATGGCTGGGCACGCCCATCAATCCAGCCGAGCCCGACCGGGTCCCCGGTGGGTCTTCGAGCGGCTCGGCCGTCGCCGTAGCAGCGGGCCTTGTCGACTTTGCCATAGGATCCGACACGGGCGGATCGATCCGCGTGCCCGCAACATGCTGCGGCGTGGTCGGTTTCAAGCCCAGTTTCGGTCGCGTCTCGCGCGAAGGGGCGCACCCAGCCTCATCGACACTGGATTGTGTAGGTCCGCTTGCCGCCAACGTTGCCATGATCGAGCAGGTGATGGCCGTGATTGACCCAGGCTTTAAGGCCGAGGTGGAGCATCGTTCGCCTGTGCTGGGTGTTGTGACCGTTGAAGCGGATAAGGACATCCATGCGGCGATGGCGAAGGCGCTTGGCCGACCAGGCTTTGCGGTGGTGGCGGTTGAGTTGCCCTCATTCGTTGACGCCTTCAAGGCTGGCATCACGATCATGGCCGCTGAAATGGCGCCATTGTTCGGCCATCTTTGCGGAACCGGACTGCTTGGCGCCGATGTCGACGCCCGACTTCAGGCCGCCGGTAAAGTGACGACCGACGATGTCGCTGAGGCCGAGCTGGTGCGTGAGCGCTTTACGCAGGAAGTAGATGCGCTGCTCGACAAGTTTGATGCGCTGGTTCTGCCGACGATGCCTTGCGTGCCGCCGCTGCTGACCGAGGCTGGGGACGCCCCTAAAACGTTACGGATGACCAACCTCGTGCGGCCATTCAATCTGTCCGGCCATCCCGTGCTTTCATTACCATTCGAGACGGAGGCGGGGCTACCCGCAGGATTGCAGGTGGTCGGTCTTCGCGGAAAGGACGCGCATGTCTGTGCCGTTAGCGCCGCGCTCGAGCGGGCATTCCGATGAGCAGCATGCCGGACAGCATTGCGCCCTTTCTCGAACGCCTCGAACGGTTGGAGGCGGAGCGCGACATTCGACGCTTGATGATGCGCTATATGGAATTATGCGACAAGCTAGGCGCAACCACGCCGATGGATGAGCTGGGTGCGCTTTTCGCCAAAGATGCTGTTTGGGCCGGAAAAGGCGCCCGCTACGGTACGACCTTTGGAGAGCATGAGGGGCGCGAGGCCATCGTCGCGATGCTTGATGCCTACCGTGGACCTGTCCCGCATTTTGCCTTGAACGCGCACTTCATGAGCTCCGAGACCATCTCGGTCGAGGGCGATCAGGGCGTTGGCAATTGGATGATGCTCCAGACCTCCACCTATGCCGATGGCAGGTCAGACCTGCGATCTGCGCGTCTGGAAGTTGCGTTCGCGTTCGAAGAGGGGCGCTGGCGCATCAGCCGTTTTGAAACCGAGAATTTGTTCAGTCGACCGGTCAGTCGCTGGGATGATCCCGCGCCTGTTCCGGTGCCCGCCGAAAGAGGAGAATGACCATGACGGCGACCACAAAAGATCGCGATTACGCTGCGCTGGTGCGCGATGATCGCGTGCATACGGCGTTGTATCGCGACGCGGAAATCTTTGATGATGAGATGGAGCGCATCTTTAAAAGTACCTGGGTATGGGTCGGGCATATCAGCGAAGTTCCCAAGCCGAACAGTTATAAGACCTCCCATGTCGGTCGTCAGCCGGTCATCGTGTCGCGCGATAAGGAAGGGCAGGTCCATGTCCTGCTGAACCGTTGCCGGCATCGCGCGGCCACGATTTGTGAGAAGCGCCAGGGCAAGGGGAGCGTCTTCGTCTGCCCTTATCATGGCTGGAGCTACAATCTTGATGGCAAGCTGAGGGCTGTCCCGCATCAGGCCGTCTATGATGACGGTTTCAACAAGGATGACTTTCCGCTGATCTCGCTTCGTACGGAGCAGTATCAGGGCATGATTTTTGCCACGTTCAACAATGATGTTGAGCCCCTTGTCGATTTTCTCGGCCCCGCCAAGAAATGGATGGACCTTTTCATGAAGCAGGGCGCGGGCTACGACGTGGCGGTGCTTGGCGAGCATCGGTTCCGGTTCAAGGGCAATTGGAAGATCCAGCTCGAGAACACGACCGACGCCTACCACTTCCCAATTGTGCACAAGACATTCTTGGATTCGCTCGACGCAGAGACGGAGAATGTGTTCGACGTTCTGGGACAAGGCGGCTGGGTCGAGGATCTCGGCAATGGTCATAGCGTCATGGTGATGATCCCGGATCTGGTTGATCTCGATGATAATCTTGATGCGCCGATCCCGGAACGCTTTAGCGAGCTCGCCGAGGAACTTCGTGCCGAGGGTCGTCCCGAAGATGAGGTCCGGCGTGTCGTCCGTGCCGTCGGTGGGACAGGCTTCAATCTAAACCTCTTCCCCAATATTGCCTGTTCGATGGCTTTTTTCCGCGTCTTGCGGCCAATAACGGTCGAGGAGACAGAGATCCGCCACCTTGTGATTGGCATGGATGGCGGCCCGGATGCGGGTAACCAGATGCGCCTGCGCCTGCACGAGCATTTCCAGGGTCCGATGGGCTTTGGCACGCCCGATGACGCGGAAGGATGGGAGCGCGTCCAGCGTGGCGCGCAGTCCGGGGACGATCTGTGGATCATGGTCAATCGCGGTGTCGAGCCCTTGATCGACCATGTCGCGGGCAGCAACGTCGGCGATGTCAGCGCTGAGACGGGCATGCGCGCCGCCTATCAGATGTGGAAGAGGATGATGACGGCATGAGCATGACAGACTTGGCGCAAGCGCCCATCGGGGACGCCAAAAGCGGCATTACGCTGCAGGAGGCGATGGAATTTATCTGGAACGAGGCCGAACTGCTTGATCGTCACGACTACAAGCCGTGGCTGGCGCTCTGGACCGACAACGGCAAATATGTGATCCCGATTGAACGCGACGTCAAAGACCATGCCGGGGCGCTTAATGTCGCTTATGACGATGCGCAGATGCGTGAAGCGCGCGTCAGGCGCCTGCGAAGCGGCTTTGCAATGTCGTCAGCGCCGGCAGCGCGCACGGCACGCACCGTGTCGCGGTTCGTGCGGGTGAGTGACACGTCGGAGCGTCTGGTGGTTCGCGCCGCCCAGCACATCGTTGAATATAAGTTTGAGCGCACGCGGATGCTGGCTGCAGACATGCTCTACCATCTGGTGCGCACTGACACAGGGCTGGCGCTTGAGTATAAGGAAGTGCTCCTGATCAACTCCGACGACTTTCTATGGGGTCTTGGCTATTTGTTATAGTCGGCCAATCGCTTTTGCTGCCGGGTTGGATAGTTGATCCCCGTCCGACCAGGCATTTCTCTGGGCCTGCCGTCCTGAGGAAATGCACCGTTCCCCAAAAAATTACCCAGACTATCAGGGCCGCGGATCTGGTTGCTGCTACCGCTTGGGAGGTCCAGCAAACGACAGAGCCCTTACGAAATACCAGTTGTTGCGATGAATTCGCAAATTGCCTAGGGCGCTAGAGATGCCCACCAACGCGACTGCCTTGACACGCATTTTGCTCGCCGAGCGTTCTTCGCTCTTGCGGCTTGCGCAGCGCATCGTCGGCAATGTGTCAGCGGCAGAGGACGTGACGCAAGGTTTATGGTTTCGAGTTCAGCGGGTCGATGATGATCCGCCAATTCAGAACAAGCGGGCGTTCCTGTACAGATTGACCGTCAATCTCGCCACTGATCAGGCGCGAATGGACCGGCGCTATGGGGCATTGATCGAAAGTGGCGATCTGCCCGAGAGCGTGATGGATGGCTTGCCCTCTGCTGAAACAGCGCTGCTGGACCGCGAAAAGCTGGACGCGCTCCTCACCGCACTGGACGAACTGCCGCCTCGCGTTCGCGAAGTTTTCGAAATGCGCAAGTTCGACGAATTACCAATGAACGAGATTGCCGCGCGCCTTGGCCTTTCCCGCAGCGCAGTCGCCAAAATGATGCAGCGCGCATTGCTCCATTGCGACGCGCACCTCAACGGCGAGGTGGAATGATCTGCTGTTTCGAAGGGGCAGTTCCACATGCGCCGATTTCAAACGTCATAAGCTATATGAGACCAGTGCTATCGCACGCCTTGGGCCACAACAGGGGAAAGGGCGAGATATGGCGTCGAACCAGCATATCCCGGACGAGATAAAGCAGGAAGCGGCGCGATGGATCATCGAGCGTGACGCCGGGATGCTATCGGCTGATGATGAAAAACATCTGGCAGCATGGCTGGGCGCCGACCCTCAGCATGCCCAGGCTTTTACCCGGCTCGAACGCAGTTGGGCGATGCTAGGCAGCGCTGACCTAAAGGTGGAAGTCCGCCGATGGAAAAGGCCAATTCCACACATGATATCTGCGCGGGGCCAGCATTGGGCGGGTGGCGCCCTTGCAGCAAGCCTCGTGTTGTTCGTCATGGCCGGTGCGTATGATTGGCCCACGCGGCTCCAGGCCGATGCGATGACCGCAACTGGAGAACAGCGCGCCGTGCCATTGCCCGACGGTTCGATCGTCCAGCTCAACACAGGCAGCGCGATTTCCGTCGATTTCCGTAAGGATCGGCGCGTCATCAATCTGCTCAAGGGCGAGGCAGCCTTCAGTGTCGCTCCGGATTCGACGCGGCCATTCACCGTCAGAGCTGGCAATGGCACAACAACGGCGGTCGGCACCCGCTTCATTGTGCGCAGCACAGACGACAATACCGAAGTTTCAGTGACCGAGCATAGTGTCAAAGTGGCGCTCTCCGCGCCAATCCCTGGGAAGCTTGGTGACACGATCGTGAATGAAGGCCAAGCCATTCGCTACAACGCGAACGGGCTCTCTAGGCGCCACATGGTCGATGTTGTCGATGCAGCGGCATGGACGCGAGGCCATCTGATTTTTATCGACCGGCCACTAACAGAGGTCGTGGCGGAGCTTAATCGCTATCATGCGGGCTATATCCGCGTCTTGGGTGACGGCCTCTCGCGACGCAGATTTAGTGGTGTGCTGCCCACAGGCGATCCGATGGGGGCGCTTGATGCCATTCAGGGATCGCTCGGGATCGGCTCGACGCGCCTCACGGACAAGCTGATCTTCCTCCATTCCTAATTGCGCCCGAAAAAATACGCAGATTCAGTCCACATCCCCAATTTTGAATCGTCATAACTAATGAGAGGCATTCGCAATCGATGAGTGCTTCGATCAATTTTTGACGTAGCAGGATGACAGACAGTGGCATTTTTCGGGGGCAAACAGACAATTTCAACGGGATTCGGTAAGGCGATCGCATCGGCGCTGCTCGTGACGACGGCGTTTGGCGCTGCAGTCATCATGCCGGGCATCGCGCACGCGCAGGCCGTTCAGAGCTATGATATTCCGGCTGGCGCGCTGGCGGGCGCGCTCAATCGCTTCGCCGAAGCATCGAAGATCAAGCTCTTCTACGATTCCTCGCTTACCAATGGCCGGTCGACAGCTGGCCTCAAGGGCAGCTTCAGCACCACAGAGGCGCTATCCCGCCTGCTCACCGGATCAGGATTGGCTTTCCGGCAGACCGGCACCGGCGCCTACACGCTCGAACAGGCGCCGCAAGTTTCCGGCGACGCCGTGCAGCTTGGGCCCGTTCGGGTCGAAGGCAGCGCAGGCACGGGCGAGGGCGACATCATGCTGTCGCGGGATCCTGGCGCAACTGAAGGCACGAAATCCTACACAACTCACGCGCTGACGGTCGGCAAAACGCCTGCCTCCATTCGCGAAACACCCCAGTCCGTTTCCGTCATCACCCGTCAGCGGATCGAAGACCAGAATTTCACGGATGTGAGCGATGCTTTGCGGTTTTCGACAGGCCTCACACTACAATCTGTCGGCGGCGTTTACACCGAACATTCCGCGCTGGCTCGCGGCGCGAGCGCTGATTATCAGCTGGATGGGATGAACCAGAATGTGGACAGTCGGGCTGCCCAGTTCGATTTGGCCATTTACGATCGGGTCGAAGTTCTGCGCGGCCCGGCAGGCCTGTTTCGAGGAGCCGGATCAGCTGGTGCAACGATCAACCTTGTTCGCAAGCGTGCGCTCGCCGACTTTTACGTCGGCGCCACGGCAGGCGGAGGCAGCTGGGGTAGCTACCGCGCTGAGGGCGATATAACCGGTGCCCTAACGGCATCGGGCAATATCCGTGGTCGTCTCGTCGGCGTGACGGAAGATCGCGGATCGCATCTCGATGGCGTGGATAACAAGAAGCACCTCATTTATGGCACGGTGGAGTTCGCTCTCGCGGCGGATACGACCATCTCACTCGGCACCACTTATCAGCATGCCAAGATGGATTATTTTTACGGCCTGCCTGCATTCGCCACGGGCCAATTGCCGGATGTCTCGCGATCGAAATCCTATGTCGCGCCATGGGCGAACGGAACGCTGGATAATCTCGAAATGTTCGGAGAGTTGGAGCATCGTCTCACCAACGGCGGCACCATCAAGGCAACGCTGCGCCGTTCGGAGTCAAATCGCAGCTCCCAGACGCTGTTTTCAGGCGGTGGCCTCGATGCCAGGGGCATGCAGGCATTGTCCTCCAACAAAGAGCGCATTGAAAACGACAATATCGCGGCTGATGCCTTCATCGACACACCTTTCAGCGCCTTTGGCAGTGCCCATAATTTCCTCATCGGTGCCGATTTTCAGGATTACAGCCAATCGACAAAGCGCAGGGCTTTCCAAGCCTTCCCACGCGTGAACTTCTTCACCTTCGATCCTGCGACGATTCCTGAACCGAATTTCAATGCCCAGCCACTTGTTGGGGACTCGCTTTCGAAGGTCCGGTCATACGGGATTTATAGCCAACTGCGCCTCAAGCCGGTTCAGCCTTTGACGATCATCGGCGGCATGCGCTTGAGCTGGCGCGAAGTCACCAATGCCGACTATCTCACGAATACGAACAGCGCAGGCCCCGACGTAAAGGGCAAGCTGACGCCTTATGCGGGCATCACGCTGGATGTTCTGCGCGATTGGAGCATTTACGGCAGCTATGCGGAGGTTTTTCAGCCGCAAAGCGCGACGACGGTTGCAGGTGTCTTGCTCGATCCCATCACAGGTCGGCAATATGAAGTGGGCATCAAAGGCGAGCTGCTGGATCAGCGCCTGAATGTCAGCGCAGCGCTCTATCGCACGGTTCGTAGCAATGAGGCGCTTGCCGATCCCGCCAATCCCGGCTTCTCGATCGCAGGCGGCAAGCGGCGTGCGCAAGGCTTCGAGTTCGAGGTGAGCGGCGAACTTACGCCCGGCCTGAACATGACCCTTGGCTATGCCTATAATGAAACCAAGGTCATCGTCGCGGCTCTCTCGCAGATTGGCCAAGTCTATGCACCGACGACCCCCAAGCATAATTTTACCCTCTGGGCGAATTACAGCTTTCCTGCTGCCAGCATTCTCTCCGGCGTCGAGGCGGGAGCAGGATTGCGCGCGAATAGCAGCTTCTACAGCCAGGTCGGCACGGTGCGCTTTGCAGCAGAGAGCTACACGGTCGCATCGCTGCAGCTTGGCTATAATTTCAACGAGCACGTCAAGCTGACGGCCAATGTCGAGAACCTGTTCGACGAGACTTATTTCGCGAAAGTCGGCAGCGCGACAGCCAATAATTATTACGGCGCGCCCCGGTCCGCCATGGCCACGTTGCGCGTGAAATACTGAGCGCTGATCAGGTGATCTTCAGGCTGCTTAGCGCGCTCGGCGTCGCGCACTGCAATGGCAGCCTGGACGGTCTGAGGGGGAACTGATGGGACACAGCTTTCGGCAATCCATGGCTTGGCTCCATACATGGTCTGGCCTCGTGACCGGCTGGGTGTTGTTTTTCATCTTCGTCACCGGCACGCTTGGCTATTTCTATGTCGAGATCGATCGATGGATGCGGCCCGAGCTGCCCCTCGCCACGGCCCCAATCGCTCAGGCCGACGCGACAGCGCTTGCCGATGCCTATCTTCGACGCGCAGCCCCCGATGCCGACGTCTGGATGATCCGGCTGCCGACTGGTCGCCAGGGCGATATGCTTGAGGTCTCATGGGGGAACTCTCTCTATGGCAGAGACAAGCAGCAGCGCGTGTTCGATGCTGGCACGACGCAATTTGTGCCGCCACCAAGCGTTCGCGAAACAGGTGGAGGCTATGCGCTCTATCGGATGCACTGGAAGCTGCACTATCTGCCGCAGCAAACCGGTGTCCTGCTGGTCGGGCTGTGTACGATGATCATGCTGGTTGCGCTGCTGGCCGGTATCGCGACCCATAAGAAGATATTCTCCGACTTCTTCACGTTTCGCCCGCGTAAAGGGCATCGCTCCTGGCTGGACATGCACAATCTTCTGAGCGTAATGGCCCTGCCATTTTTCCTGATGATCACGTTCAGCGGCCTGGTCTTCTATATGGAATTTTATGTTCCGGCTGGCGTCGAGGCTAATTTCCGTGACAAGCAGGCCTATTGGGAACAGCTGGAACCAGAGCGCGAGACGAGCAGGTCCGGCCAGCCGGGGCACCTTCTGCCGCTCGCGCACTTCCAGCGCGCTGCTGCCGCCAATTGGGGCGCTGGCAAAGCCGATATCATCGTCGTCAATCGCCCGAATGACGCACAAAGTGAAGTCACGCTCGTCCATAGCGGAAATGGCACGCTACTGCGCAATGTGATCGAGAAGCTCCATTTCGGTGGAGAGAGGGGTGAGCTTCGCCAGCAGGAAACCGCAGGCATGTCCGGTCCGCGCGAAGTTCGCAGCGCCTTGCTCGGCCTGCATGAGGGCATTTTTGCGGGCTGGCCCTTGCGATGGCTTTACTTCATCTCCGGTCTGTCCGGCTGCGCGATGATCGCGACTGGTCTCATTTTGTGGACCGTCAAGCGCCGTGAGAAGCAGGGCGTTGCTGGAAGCTTCGGCTACCGGTTGGTCGAGTGTCTCAACATTGGCACGCTTGTGGGATTGCCGATCGGTATCGCAGCTTATTTCTGGGCCAATCGCTTATTGCCTGCGGACATGGCCGGACGGGCTGCCTGGGAAATGCATTGCCTGTTCATAGGCTGGGGCGGGATGCTGCTGTGGGCATCCGTGCGTCCCCGTGCCAAAGCCTGGATCGAGACGTTGAGCATCGCAGCCGGAGCCTTTGGCCTGCTTCCATTGCTCAATATGCTCACCAGCGCTCGCCATCTGGGCGTTTCACTACGCGCTGGTGACTGGGGATTGGCAAGTTTCGATCTGATGGCGTTCCTTACTGGCGCCTGTTTTGCTGGAGCAGCGATATGGCTCACCCGTAAAAAGAAGCATTCAGGCATGTCCCAACGCCGCCATCAGGCAGCAATGGTATGAGCAAAATAAAAACGCGCTCAGCGGCTCGCTGGTCACTTATCTCGCGTTTGATCGCTGCCATTTTCGGCGGATATGCGCTGGCGTCTTTGCTCGCTACCGTCTTGGCGCTCGCATTGCCCATGCCGCGTGTCGAAGCATCTATCGTAGCGATGATGGTTAGTCTTGTCGCTTATGCTGCGATGATCATGGCAGTCATCCATACGCGCAACGCATCGCGTGCGTGGATTTGGCTGATCGGAGCAGGGCTGCCGTTGCTAGCCCTGCTCGCTGTCTTAAAATCAGCTGCAATCTCATGACAGGTCTGATGATCATGGCGATCGCTCTCCTTGGTTTTGCGGCACTGGCAGCATCCATGGACAAGCATCGCGGCGCATTTGCTGGGATCGTCTCTTCAAGGCGCCATCAGGTTCCGCTTCGGGTGGCAGGCTGGGCGATGCTGATCGCGAGTCTGGCTTACGCGATAGGACGAGAAGGGTCTGCGATTGGGATAGTCTATTGGCTCGGCACCGCCACGATCGCTGCACTCTGCGTCGCGCTCTTTCTCACCTGCCGCAAACTGTGGCTCGGCAAATGAGTTTCCCTCTGCCACTCCTTCATGCCGACGACGCAGGTCGGGGCGCCGATGCGCTTTTGGACCAAACACCCAACTGGCGTCCAACCGCCCGCTATGCCGATCAGCCCATGAGCCTTGGCACGCAGTTGGTGGGCTTGGCGGGCATCTTTTTCGTCTCGTTGTTGATCGCGGCGGGAGCGCTGCTGACCTTCACAACATTCCAGCCGCAAAATGCCTCACCAGCGCTCAGCGTGTTCAATGTTGCGCCGCCGGCCTCTCTGCCGGAGCCGCCACGCGATACGCCGCCCGGCCCCGAGCAGATCGAGACGCAGAGCGTACAGCCCACGCCTGATCTTCCGAGGATAAATCCTCCAGAAGTCCTTTTGCCGACTAACCATCCACAGCCCATTGCTCTGCCCACGCCGCCCGCCGCTCCGGCTGAAAAGAGCACAGCGCCACAAGTGAAGCCTGCGCCTCCAGCGCTTCAGCAAAGTGACAATAAGCCGACATGGGAAGGGCAGGTGCTGAGCGCACTCAACAAGGTCAAACGCTATCCCAGATTGGCCATGGTTCGCAGGCAGCAAGGCGCACCCTATATCCGCTTTGTGATGAACCGCGAGGGCCATGTGCTGTCATCGCGTCTTGAGCGGTCCTCAGGCTCCCCGGACCTGGACCGCGAAGCTGTAGCGCTCCCCAAACGTGCATCGCCCCTCCCAAAGCCGCCGCAAGACAAACCCGGTGAAATGCTTGAGGTCGTCGTTCCCGTCGAGTTCTTCCTCCGCTAGCGGTATCGTAGGTATCGACTTACGGGAGGAGCAAACATGTTCAACCGCGCGGCTAACCTTTCTTGTTGGCGGTTATTGACCACTGTAAGGTTCGCAGCCAATACCGTCTCCATCGCCATCTAAGCGCTCGGAAAACCCTCGCTCGTAGCTTTGCAGTGGCGCTACGCCGGCCGCGCGGACTTGGTCGCAGCCCGAGTAGGTATAACCAGCCGGCAGGGTTTCGAGGATTGCTTGACGCTGCTGTGCTGCGTCCCATGCGTGCGCAGCGACGGCGATGCCGACGCCAGAAGCAGCGGCAATAATGCCATAACGGATGGCCGTCTCAAGCGTCGTCTTGGGTTGTGGAGGCCGCCGCTTCCCGTACCGCCTGTTAAAATGCCGATGGGGATGCCGCTCGCCAGCACGAACAGCGCGATAAGGAACACGCCAAAGGTGGCGCTTGCCGAGGCGGGAATGAACAGCAGGCAGCCGACCATCATCGTCAGCAGGCCAATAACGGCGCCGCGCATATAGCCCACCTTCTTCACCAGCAGCGCGCCGGGTATGGAGATGATCAGATAGGCTGCGAAAAAGGCCGACTGGACCAGCATAGCCTGCGTGTAGTTGAGCGTGAACAGCTCTTTGAGTTTAGGAATGACGACATCGTTCAGCGATGTGATCTCCCGAAGTTGAAGAAGAGCGCGATGACGAATATGCGCAGCTCTGGCGCGTCGACATGTCCGCCGCCCTCGTCAGCCATGACGCCGATATTCAAAGATCAGCCAGGTTCCATATCGCTCCGGTCTCCCCTGCGACCTTTGCTATGACATCTCACCCGTAGAATCGCGCTTATCAGCACAGCTTATTTTTGGATCATTCCCGCACCGCGCGGGTAGAGGGGCGCTGCACTGTCATCGGGCAGCGCGGGGTCTTGCCGCACAATCGCATCCATGCTGGATGGCAATTCGAATGGTAGCCTGCCTTGCGGCTTTGCCTTGCCAGTGATGACGTCCATCACGGCAGCGTCGCTCGCGCCGAAGGTGGCGAGCAACACTTGCACCTTGTCCCGCACATTGGTCAGCACGGCCGGACGATCCAGATTAATCGCCACGATTGTTGGCACCTTCCCAGCCGCGCGCTTGATCGCTTCATAGTCGGGGTCGCCATCGCGATAATCGAGCCGACCCTCATTCTGGCGGGAGCCGAAGAAGTGATAGGGATGCAGCGTTTCGAACGGCGCTTCCACCCGCAGGATCGCAACGTCCGCTTCGGCTGGCGTTGCGACGACCCTAAAACCATGACTACGCGCAACATCTGGATCGATTTTGTAGAGCCACACCTTGCGCGGCGCATTAACTAGGGGGAGCAGACGGCCCTTATTCTCCAGCAACACTTGCGCATGGCGTTGCGCCGCATCCGCTTGCGCCTGAGCCGCTGGGTCACCCACGATCTGTGCAGCCCTGGCTTCATCGACATAAGGATTGTCGAACAGGCCGAGCTGGAACTTGACGATCATCACCCGGCGGACGGCCTCGTCTATGCGCCGCTCGGAGACGTCTCCGGCTTCGACCGCCTTCAGCAAAATGGCGCTATCGGTGACGCCTCCGAATTGATCGAGGCCGGCATTGACGCCTTTGGCAAAGCGCTGCTGCTTGCTGAGCGCTTCGACGCCCCAAGGCACGGCGATTGCCTCCGGGCCTTGTGGCGCGCTCGCGGTGGGAGCGGAACAGGCTTTCGGGCAATCATTGGTGACAGCCCAATCGGAGACGATCAGGCCCTTAAAGCCCTTTTCCCCGCGTAACAGATTGGTCAGCATTTGCTTGCTGAAGCCCGGGCTAACGGGCTCAAGCGGCTGGCCATCCAGCGTGACGCCTTGAAGGATCGGGTAAGCGGGCATGACCCCCGCCGTGTTCGCGGCTAGGGCATCGTCGAACGCCGCAACATGCTGCGCGAAGCTTGCGTTGCTGAGATTGGCAAAGCGACCATAATAGTTGTGCGCGTCAAAGCCCCCGGGCTGAGCGCCATAGCCTGCCCAATGTTTGACGATCGTCGCGACGCCATCAGGGCGTAGCCCTGTTGCTGAGCCTTGGAAGCCCTGCACATAGGCCCCTGCCAGACGCGAGACCTGCGCAGGATTCGAGCCGAAGGTGGCAGTGACACGCGGCCAGCGTGGTTCGGTCGCCAGATCAGCCTGCGGAGAGAGCGCCATATGGATGCCCACCGCGCGATATTCCCGCCGCGCAATATCGCCGAATTTGCGCACGAGTTCGGGGTCACCAATGGCAGCAAGGCCAAGCGTCTCGGGCCAGAGCGAAAATCCGCCGCCCTGTGTGCTCGCGCCGAACACGGCCTGAAAATGATTGCGCGGGTCGCTGCTGATCGTCACCGGAATGCCAAGACGGCTCTTTTCCGCCAGCCGCTGCACGGCGTTATTCTGCCGCGCCATCACCTCTGGCGGAACCGCGAGCCGCGTGATGAAGCTCGTCACCATGTCGGTGCGAATAAGCGTGTCAGTTGCTTGCAAATTATAGCCTGTGGTCGAGCGCCCGGTGATGTCATCGCCCGGCAAGCTGCCGTGCATCATGGTGCCGACCTTCTCCTTGAGCGTCATGCGCGCGAGGAGATCATCGACCCGCTGATCAATTGACAGGCGCGCATCCTCATAAGGGTCCAACCGGCCATTATGGTTGAGATCGCGGAAAGTCGGAGTCGCCTCAGTCTTTGGCGCGGGCAAAAGAGCGGGCGCGCAGCCGGAGCAGGTGGCGAACAGAAGCAGCGCCATTGCGGGGCGTTTGGGGGCAAATTGAAACATTATAGGCTTTCGGGTCTGAGGCGATTCATCAATGTCCGCTGCGGTCCGGGACATAGGGCTTCCCATCCTTGTCGGCCTGCACCTTTGCGGGCGTATCCGGGAAAATGCCGTTCAAACGCGAAGGCAGATTGGGCGCGACATACCATTCGGGCGGAAAATCGGCTGCGTGTGTGCCGTTCTGGTCACGATGGATGACGCCGGTGGACGTCTTCTCGGTATAGGGCACGACATGCTGGCCGCTCTTGTTCGCCAATTGCGCGAACAGAGCCTTACGCAACTCCACCTTGCGGTCAAAATAGGCCTCATCATTGATGAGGTTGTTCATCTCATCAGGGTCTTGGGTGAGGTCATACAGTTCCTCGGTATCCCAGATGCCGTGATACTGGATATATTTCAGCCGATCCCGTTCGATCGCAAAGGTCGTGGGCGTCTGGGGGAAGGTCCATTCCCAATAATATTCATACACGAAATCGCCTGGCTTCCAGTCGGCAGGCTTCACCTTGCCTTCGGCGAGACCCAGCCAGCTTGTGCCTTCCATCTGCCTGGGCTTGGCGACATGCGCGATGTCCAGAAAGGTCGGCGCGAGATCTAGATTGCGCACGACCGCCGTGTTGGTGACGCCCTTGGGCAGCAACCCCGGCGCATAAACGACCATCGGCACCTTGACCGATGGCTCATAGGCATTGCGCTTGTCGATCAGGCCGTGATCGCCGAACATGAAGCCATTGTCGGAATAAAAGACGATCAGCGTGTTCTTGGCCTGACCTGTCTTTTTGAGGTAGGCCATGATGCGCCCAAGGCTGTCATCAACCGGCGAGAGCGTGCGATAAATGTCGCGCACCTGCTCGGTCAGCTGGCGATCGGTGTGATAGGGGAAGTCCGCCCCATGCCAGCTATTGCGCTGGTTGCGCACCCACATGGGTTTGCCACGGTTGTTCTCAGGCGTGTTCGCCATGCTGGCTGGCAGCGCGATCTTCAGATCAGCATATTGATCTTTGTACCGCTCGGGCGGCACGGCATCGGAATGCACCGCCTTGTGGCTGAGATAAAGGAAGAAGGGCTTTGAACGGTCGCGCCCTTTCTCCAGCCAGTCCATCGCATAATCGGTCAGCTCGTCGGTGATGTAGCCCGTGCGCTTCACGGTCTTGCCGTCGACATTGAGGGTCTGGCGCGCACCTGTGGCGATCTGTTGCGGCGTCAGGGAATCTGTCGGGAAATAGGTGCCCTGTCCTTTGAAGCTTACCCATTTATCAAAGCCGGGCCGGGGCGCATCGGTATCATTGCCCATATGCCATTTGCCAAAGAAGCCGGTTTGATAGCCTGCCTCACGCAGATAGGAAGGGAAGAAGACGAGGCCATCTTCGGACGAATGATTATTGTCGATCACGCCATGATTGCGCGCCGTCTGCCCGGTCAAAATCGTCGCACGGCTGGGCGAGCAGAGCGATGATGTGACGACGGCGTTGGGAAAATAGACGCCATTTTTCGCCAGAAAATCAATGTTCGGTGTCTTGAGTCCGGGTGTCAGAAATCCCATCGCATCGTAACGTAGATCATCAACGAGCACGAAGACGATGTTGTACGGACGCGTTGACGCCGTGCGTTCAGCTGGTTGGGCTTGCGACCAGGCAGGGGCCGAGAGCAGCGCGCATGCCCCGAAAGCAGCAGCACGAAGACGGGAAAAGCGTTTGTCTGTCATCATGAATCCTTGCGGCGACTGACACAGCGAAAGCCGATATGGGTGGTGGAGGAGTCAATTGGCTGGGGGTAGCGCGCAGCCGGGCGATAGCGTTGGCAATAGTTTGGCGCGCACAGATGCGAGCCGCCCTTGAGAACCTTGCGACCGATGGGGACATGCGGCGTGCAGGGGTCGAGGCTGCCGCTTTCCGGCCCACCGCGTGGGTTGCTCGGCACGCAGCAGCTGCCGTTTGGCTTGACCATGTTAGCGGGCTGCGACCACCAGTCGCTCGTCCACTCCCAAACATTGCCGATCATGTCGAACAGGCCATAGCCATTGGGGGGATAGGCGCCGACCGGGGAGGTGCGCTCCCAGCCATCCAGCATGGCATTCTCATGCGGGAACGCGCCTTGCCAATAATTGGCGAGCATCTGCCCTTGCGGCGCGAGTTCCTGGCCCCAGGCGAAGTCTGCGTCGTCCAGACCACCCTTGGCGGCAAACTCCCACTCCGCCTCGGTCGGCAGGGATTTGCCTGCCCAATCCGCATAAGCCTGCGCATCGGCATAAGCGATGTGGACCACAGGATGATCATCCAGACCCGTCAGATCGCTTTGCGGTCCCAGCGGATGGCGCCAGTCCGCCCCGAAGCCGAAATGCCACCATTGGGTAAAGTCGCGCAGGTCGACCGGGCCAGCCGTGCGGTTGAAAACGAGCGAGCCCGCTTTCGCCATTTCAGGGGGCATCCCGGGATAGTCGGCCGGGTCCGGCGCTGTCTCGGCGAAGGTGCAATAGCCCGTCGCCTCGACAAAGCGCGCAAAATCGCGGTTCGTTACGGGCGCCTCGTCGATCCAGAACGGGTCGACCTTCACGTGCCGAACAGGCGCTTCCTCGGGATAGTAGCGCTCCGATCCCATTTTGAATGTGCCTCCGGAGAGATAGCGCATGCCCACCCTACCTTCGGCCTCAGTGTCGCGCATCACCATTGCAACTGCTCCATCCCCGGCGTTGCTGCCTGGCGAACCAGATAGATGACCAGATCCGTGTCATCGGCGGTCGGCAACTGCGCCATTTCATCGGGTGCGATCGCCAGCGGATCAGCCTCCTCACGCATCGTGCATATCGTCATCGTGCACATCGTCATACTGGCGCTCCGGCGCGGGGCACGCGCTTCAACCCGTCCATGCCGATCAGCAGAAACACAACCGCAAGCGGGGAGAAGATGGCGCAAGTGAGCGCAATGGATTGGGGAAGATAGTGCGGATCGCGAAAGCCAAAATCCGTCAACAGCGCAACGACAGTCGGCCCCAGCGCGCCGCCGACAAGATTGATAAGCAACACATAGCCTGCTGAAATCTGCGCCCGCATCCGGTTAGGTGTGAGGTCCATCAAGGTCGCCAGGCCGCCGCCCAGATTGAAGCCCGCAAAGAAGTTCATCGCGCCGATGAGCGTGAGGGCCGCCCATGCCGAGGGGACGAGCGGGAAGGCGATGGTGATGGGCACGAGTGCCATGAAGCCAATCAGCGAGACCCGCAGATTGCCACGCAGATGTCCGCGCTGCTCAAGCCAGCTTGCGAGAAAGCCGCCGAGCAGCGCGCCGCTCGCACCGCAAAGCAGCACCACCAGACCGTAGCGCGCGCCGATCTCTGCGATGCTCCAGCCGAACTTTCGGGCAAAGAAGGCCGGAATCCAAGCGCCTGTCCCGTTACCGACCAAAATCATCAACGCAAAGCCGATGCCAATGCCCAGATAGGCTTTCCGGCAGGATAGGACATGCTGCATCACGGCAGATAGTGGGAGCGATGTCATTTCCGCCTTTGCGCCCTGGCGCACAGGCTCACGGATCAGGAAAATAACCCCTGTCAGGATCATGCCCGTTACGCCAAGCGTCAGAAAAATCAGGTGCCAGCCCTTGATCATGCCAAGCAATGGCACCGCAATCTCGCTGGAGGGCGGCACGATCGAGGCGATCAGGCCGCCCGTGAGCAGCGCCAGCGCGCCGCCGAGATATGTGCCCATCTGATAGACGCCGATTGCAGCAGCGAGGCGCTCACGGGGGAAATAGTCGGTCAGCAGCGAATAAGCGGACGGGCCGAAACCCGCTTCACCCGCACCAACAGAAACGCGCGCGATGAATAACGCGCCGAAGGAGCGGGCAAGGCCGCAGGCGGCGGTCGCGAGGCTCCAGATGAAAACCGATGCGGCAATGATGTTGCGGCGGCTAGACCTGTCGGCAAGGCGCGCGACTGGCAGGCCCACGGCAACATAGAAAAGCGTGAAGCTCAAGCCATAAAGCAGGCTCATCGCTGTATCCGAAACGTTCAGATCCTGCTTGATGGGCTGGACCAGAAGAGCCAGCACCTGCCGATCGACAAAGGCCAGCGTGTTGGCGGACATCAGGATCAACGTGATGACCCACGCCGTGCGCGCTGGCGGCCAGGCCCCAACATCCGGCGTTTGCGATGTCATGCTCAGCACCGCCATGATCCTGCTGTCTCATCCCAGGCGTCGATCCCGATCCCAAATATGGGCAGGTCGGCAATCGCGCCTGGAAACGAGCAGCAGTTCACATGTCAGTCCTTAGATTGGCCTTTAGAAGCGAACGCCCAAGGTCGCGCCGAAGTAGCGATCGGCATCCTTGTTAAACGTTGCCACAATGTCGTTCGGATTGGCTGCCGTTGCCAGCAGAGAATTGTGCGACATTGCAGAATAATAATTCTTGTCGAACAGGTTCTTCACGAACAGGCTCAGGTTATATTTGCGGTCGATCGTGTAGAGGCCGACGCTGGCGTCCACGAGCGTATAGGCCTTCTGGACCAGCAGCGGGTCCTGCTCGATCGCGAACTGCTGGCTGCTCTGATAGTTGACCGCAAACTGCAGGAAGCCGCCCAGATTTTCGTTAAGATCGAAATCCTGACGTGGTGCAATGCCGATCCGCCACTTTGGCGAAACCGGGAGCGTCGCATTGCGCAGATCCTGACGTGGCGTTGATGTTGTTGTCACGCCGTTCACTGTCGTGCGGGCACGGTAGCAGCTGTTCACGGGGAAATTGCCCGTCAGCGTCGGAGCTGCGGCCTGGAACTGCAACGGGCAGTTGAGGCCATCAATATTGATCGTCGAATCCGTGTAAGAGACCGAACCCTGGATGCTCAGCTTGTCGGTTGGCGACAGAGTTGCTTCCAGCTCCACACCCTGGGTGCGAGATTTGCCGGCGTTGGTCGCGACGAAGGAGACAATGCCTGTGGTTGCGTCGCTACGGTTCGCCTGAACCTGCAGGTTGGAATAATCCGCGCGGAATAGCGCCAGTGCATAGCGGAGCAAGCTGCCGCCTGCCCGGCCCTTCAAGCCGATTTCATACGCATTTACGCGCTCTGGGGCGAGGACGGTCTGCTGGGCGAAGTCAGTCGCAGCCTCCATATTATAACCCAGCCCCTTATAACCCCTCGTGTAGGTCGCATAGGTCTGCAGGTCGCGGCTGAACTCATACTGGAGCCCGGCTTTACCCGTGACGGCCGTGTCGCTATCCTTGATGCGGCCCGTCGTGCTGGGCGTTCCGGGCAACAATCCGTCGCCGACATTGGTGATGCCGAGTTGCGTGCCATAATTGTCGCCGCGCTCATGCTGCACGCGCAGGCCGCCGATTAGCTTTAGGCCGCCGACCAGACGATATTCGATCTGACCGAATGCCGAAATATTCTCGGACTTGAGCTCTGCAAAGCTCGATGAGGATTGATAGGTTGGCGTTGCGCAGACCTGCCCGAGCGTTCCGGCCGAGCAAACTGCACGGCGACGCGCGAAGGGGCGCTTCACGTCGCTATGGCTGTAGAACACACCCGCCACATAAGTCAGATCGCTCGCGCCATTGGACGCGATGCGCAGTTCCTGCGAGATTTGATTGAGATCGACAATGCCCTGATTGAAGTTCCAGGAGGCATAAGTGGACGCGCCAACATAGCGGACTGGATCGGAATTGATCCGGTCAATGGGCTGGTTCACGATCAGCGAAAAGTCTTGATAGGCCGTAATCGACGTGATGGTCGCAGGTCCAATATCCCAATCAGCCTGCAGCGAAACGGTCGTCTGGTGGCTGTCCGCGCGGTTTGGCGTGTCTTCCGCAACCAGACGGTTGGTTGGCGAGGCAACCACTGGCGCTTCAAGTTGAGCAAAGGCCGGCGAGAGCGTGCTGATCGACGAGGAAATGCAGCAATCGGACTTGGTGTCGCGATATTCTGCGGACAGCAGGAAGTTCAGATTTTCGGTTGCATCCCAATCCAGCTTGCCGCGCACGCCCCAAGCGCTCTGGCCATTGACCCGCTCCTTGCGCGTCACATTATAGGCCGGGCCTTCCACATCATTGTAAAAGCCCGAAATGCGGGCGCGCAGCGTGTCGGAGAGGGGCCCTGAGACGGTGCCCTTAGCGCGATACTCGCCGCGCTCGGCAATCGTCACGTCGCCATTACCCTGCAACGTGGAGGTTGGGCGCGCCGTGACGATGTTGATGAGGCCTGCGCTGGCATTCTTGCCGAACAGCGTGCCCTGCGGGCCACGCAGCACTTCGATGCGCTCAATGTCGGCAAGGTCCGAGAGGGCCTGTGCCTGGCGGACGAGTGGCACGCCATCAACGACGACGGCCACAGACGATTCAACACCCTGACCGAACAATGCGGTGCCCACGCCGCGCACACGAAAGGTCGTGTTCGCTGGGTGAGCGCCCTGCTGGAAGGTGAGGGAAGGCACGGCCTTCACAAGCGCAGTCGTGTCGTTGATCTGGCGATCGGCAAGGCCTTGGCCGCTCACGGCGGTCACGGCCAGCGGCACGTCCTGCAGGCGCTCCGAGCGCTTCTGCGCCGTAACGACGATCTCGCCCGCATCGGCTTCTTCCTGCGGGGCGGCTGCCGCAGCGGTGGCGTCGGCCTGTGCATGAGCGGCGCTAGAGCCCATCAGCGTGGCAATCGCCAGCACGCCAGCCGCACTTGAGGATGTAAGAATCTGTTGGAAATTTTTCATTGTTCGTCCCTGCTTGTATATCATTGCCGTCCGGAGACGGGGCGGGCAGGAGAAGCGCTTCAGTCGCGATCCCCTCCCTTCCGGTCTTTGCCGAAATTTAGCGCTCCATATTCTTGGGCTGTTGGCAGCGTCAATAATAAATTGTAGCGCTACAAAATTAGAATTGGAGATAGGGTGTGCCGGCAAAGGATAAGTCTCGCAAATCAAGCAATGCCGTAACGATGCACGCCGTCGCTGCGCATGCGGGTGTGTCGCCAATGACAGTGTCAAATGTTATCAATGGCCGCAAAGTACGGGCAGCGACGCGCGAAGCTGTCCTGCGTTCGATAGAACAACTCAACTATAAGCCCAATATGGCGGCACAGGCGCTTGCAAGCGCGACCACAATGCATGTCGGCCTGATGTATAGTAGTCCAGATAGCGCGTTCGTCAGCGCACTTCTGGTGGGCGCGCTCGATGCCGCCACGCGATGCCGCGCGCAGCTCATAATCCGCAAATCCTCTGGCACGACCCCTGAGCAGATTGCGGACGTAATGCGGGAGTTAATTCATGAGGATGGCGCCAACGCGCTCCTGCTGCCCGCCCCTTATTGTGAAGTGCTGAGCGGCACCGATCTCATCAAGGAGTTTCCGGGCATCCCGCTCGTGGGGCTTTGCTCCGGCAGTGAATTACCCGATATCATGTCCGTGCGGATCGACGATTTCGCCGCCGCCTATGACATCACCATTCATCTGATCAGCTTGGGCCATCGCGAGATTGCCTTCATTCGCGCCGCCGCCAGCCACTTCATCAGCATAACACGGTGCGCGGGCTATCTGCACGCGCTGGAGGTGAGCGGCATCACGCCGGATCCGAATTTGATTGTCGATGGCGATCTGACCTTCGAGATGGGCATTACCGCGACGGAGGCGCTACTCGGCCTCAAAAGCCGGCCCACCGCTATATTAGCCAGTAATGATGATACTGCTGCTGCTGCCATCTCCGTTGCGCATCGGCGTGGCATTGCGGTGCCTGAGCAGCTTTCCGTCGCTGGCTTTGACGACAGCCCGACCTCGACCCGCCTTTGGCCGCAACTTACCACGGTGCGCCAGCCCATTGTCGAGATGACGAAGATGGCCGTCGACATCCTCGCCCGGCAATTCAGCAATGAGGCCGAAGCTGGCGAGATGACGATTTACGCACCCTACACGATTGTCACGCGCGGATCGACTGGGGCTGCGCCGCCCTGTCCCTGAGGGCGGTGCCAAATTCATCGGGCTGTAGCCTGTTTCAGATATTTTGATCGCAGAGGCTTATATGTTGATAGCACGCCGGACTTTTGTCTCATCCTTGCTGGCCACCACGGCACTGATCCTTTCCGGGGGAGTATCCGCAAAAGGCAGACAGCCCCAACGGCCAAATATCGTGACAATCGTGCTGGACGATCTGGGGTTCTCCGATCTTGGCTGTTTTGGCGCCGAAATCCGCACCCCGGCACTTGATGCGCTTGCTGCGGCAGGGCTGCGCTATGTGCGGTTCGATACCAAGGCGGTCTGCTCATCCACGCGCGCGGCGATGCTGACCGGGCGCAACAGTCATAGTGTGAACATGCCGGACGTGCCGGACGTGGTGCAAATCCTCAAAAACGATCCCAAATATGCTGATTCTTTCGCCATTCCATCCAATGCGGAGAATGTGGCGCAGGTTCTCAAGCGGCGTGGCTATGCGACCTGGGCGGTCGGTAAGTGGCACCTCATCCCGATGGCGCAACTTGATGCAGCATCGAGCAAGGAAAGTTGGCCGTTACAGCGCGGTTTTGATTACTTCTACGGTTTTGCGCGCGGTTGGACCGACCAATATCGGCCAGACCTTGTCGAGAATAATGCCTATATCAAGCCAGATCTGCCTGCCGATTATCATCTCTCCGCAGATCTGGTCGATCGCGCCATCGCGCTGATCGAAACGAACAGCGCCGGTCCGGATGCCAAGCCCTTCTACCTCAATCTGGCATTTGGTGCGAGCCATGCGCCCATTCAGGTGCCCCGCGACTATTCCGCGCCCTATGACGCCATTTACGCCAAGGGCTGGGATGCCATCCGCGAGCAGCGTTTCGAGCGGATGAAGGGCATGGGCATCATTCCGAGCGATACGCAGTTGCCAGTACGCGCGCCATCGGACCGCGCATGGGCTGATCTGAGCGATGACGAGAAGGCCGTGTTTGCGCGCTATATGGCAGTCTATGCCGGTTTCATCGAGCATTGTGATCGCCAGATTGGTCGATTTGTGGCAGCGCTGAAGGCCAACGGCCTGTTTGAGAATACGCTGATCGTCGTACTCTCCGACAATGGTGCGGCTGGCGAGGCAGGCCAGGAAGGCGAGTTTGAAGGGCTATACCGCCCCAACACGCTAACTCCCGCAGAGCAGCGCGCCCGCATTGATGAGCTGGGCACCGGCCAGACCCAGGCGGAATATCCGCGCCCTTGGGCAATGGTCGGGTCAACACCGTTTAAGCGTTACAAATTATGGCCTTACTCGGGCGGTACACGCACGCCCATGATCTTCAGCTGGCCGCAAAAGGTCAAGGATGGTGGCGCCATCCGAAAGCAATATGCCGATGTTGTTGACATTGCACCCACCCTTCTCGAGGCCGTCGGCACTAGCTTCGACCAGACGGTGAATGGCGTCGCGCAATTGCCGGTCGCAGGCCGCTCTTTCCTTCCCACCGTACGGAACCCCAAAGCGGCCGGCCGACAAGTTCAATATTTCGAGCTTCGGGGCAACCGGGCGATCACCAGCGGCCGCTGGCGCGCCATCGCAATTCACGCGTGCGGCCAACCCTATGAAGCCGATCGCTGGGAGCTCTACGACATTGAGACCGATTTTTCCGAAAGCCAGAATTTGGCATCGGAGAACCCCGCTAAACTCGCCGAACTGAAAACATTATGGCATCACGAATGGGCGCGCCACGGTAACCCTGCGTTGCAAGAACCCCTCCCATTTGTGTGTGCTCGATCAATATTTGACAGGTGAGATGGAAACCAAAGGCTTCGTCTCCCGAGAGACAGCTTTCAAGCAAACCGGATGCACAGTGGTCTCGACCTAGGTTCAATCCTTTCATAATTGCCCGCCCTGTCCCATCGCATGCGTGAGAAGCAGTCGAAACGTGGCCGCTAACTCTTTCTGTCCGTGAACTGCCTTCTCGACGCGCTCGAAAGACAGGCCATTGGCCCACATCGTCAGGCGCCAATGCACAAAGGGCTACTTTCCCCGATTGCCCACCAATAGCAGACAGTTCGGATCGTCCGCCATCATGGCCATTTTGAGCCGAACGAACTGATGTCCGCTTTTGGCCAACTCTGCCGTTCGATGGGCGGCCGGGGAACGGCAGGAATGTCCCAAGGCCGGTCAATCGCTAGGCCGCGACATCGTGCTGAGCGAATGGCATGTTTCAGGGAGCCGTTTGAAGCGGTGGAACGTCTACTACGTCAGCGCTTCCAGGCCAGGCCTTCCGACCTCAAGTTGAACTGCCATCCTTGCCTTGATGCCCTCCGATGGTGAACACAGCTTATCTCGGCGCCTACCAAATCGGCCACTACTCGCGCCTCGCAAGCCTTTCATTTTCGAGTGCGACTGAGGCTGCCCTTGCCAACGCTTCGAGAAGAGCGATTTCATTCTCGTTTGGCTGCCCCAGTTCGGACCAATAAGCGCCGATCGCTGCGATAGGCCGACCTTGCCCGATGGGCACCATCACCATCGAACGCACAAAAGTCGTGCGATAGGCGTCGATGGGGACGCGCGGATCATTGAGGACATCGCTGATCACGGCAGTCTCACGATGCGTCATCGCCCATCCGGAAACGCAATGTGACGCCGGGAAATATTGACCTTCCCACAATGGCTCCATCGCATCTTCTGCCACATAATGACATTGATCACCGTCAGGCAACACGATCGCGATGCCATCGGCGCCGACCACCCGGCGCGCGAACGCTCTCAACACTCTGACAACGGCTTCCAGCGACCGGGCACCAGCCAATGCCTCGATGGCTTCTGCGGCGCTGCTCCACCTCGCGGCGAGCGCCCGATCCTTGGATCTGTCCCCTGTAAATGCGTCATCCATCGACAAGCTTTCTATCTACATTCGGGACTTTTTATCATCAAAAGCGTGGATGATGAAGCTTCAATGGCTCCAGCCGTCGCACTGGCTCATCCAGAGCATTTGCAGAGGCGCTGACAATCAACATTTGCCTTGTGCCTTCAGGCGCCTGTGATGGGCGTCAACTTGTTGTCGGGCAACCTGAAGTGCAGTTGCGGCGTTCGTCTTGCGCTCCCGGCTGCGATATTGGTTCACGATCACATTACCGTCCGCTTCAGATAGATTTTGCAATGTGCATCGCGCAGCTGCACTTCGGGCGCCCAGCACATTAAAGAGCTCGGTCTTGGCCTTCCATTCTCCGCCCTCGCTCCCCTTATATCGGTGGTTGGTTGTGTTGGCCCAACCTGGCACATGGTTATAATCCTGTGCCCAGCTGGCATTGGCGAAGCCGCTTGCGACCATCAGGGCGACCGCGCATCTGCATTTGAAATTCTTCATATGCCTGTTCCGGAATTAGGATTGTTCACCGCGACTAGCCTTAGCGCGCTTTACGAGCTGCCACGCTCGACGGGCATTTTCCCTTCGCGACCAATGCAGCGCGATAGGACCGTCCATGCTCAGTTCGCCAAGCGTCCGCACTCGCTTTGCCGTGAGAACCAAGGCGCCGCGCATATTCGGCTTCCATAGCTCGGCGCTCGGGGCCGGGCCCGGAATCCGCGAAGCAGCGGCTGGACACTGAGCTGGACCGGCTGTTCCCTCTCGCAATGTCTCCGGAAAGCTTGTTCGCCATCACGCTCGTCGCGGACTGACCTGCAGGCATCGGATCCACTGGCGCATATTGAGCAACCGCAGGCCCGCCTAACAGCAAAGCTGCTGTCGCCAATAGGTGCAACCGATCTGGGACTATCCTCATGCCTCTCTCCTTGCGTGACAAGATATTTCAACAAGTTAAGCTGAACCTATGCTTGCTTGTTCAGAGCGAACAGCGCGCAGATACGCCGGCGTGTCATCAGCCACATGGCTTCCACCTATTGATTCAGAAGCAGGATGTCCGCTCTCAATCTCTATTTTCACTCCGAAACAATTGATGAACTAGCTGCGCAAGCGGCAGAAATCGTCATTCAATGCCCGGTCGAGGATCAGGCGGCACGTGTCGTGATCGGGATGTTCGGCAGGCATCAGCCCGAGATCGGATAGAGTGATCTGACTTTGCGGCACGAATGCAATCGGGCAGGCGACGGGTACGAGCTGAGAGCCTGCACCCACCTGCAGCGTGGTCAGCAGGCCGAACATTTGCCCTTCTCGCGTCGCGCGGCCCAGGATGATCATGCGCTGCTGGCCGGATTCGCTGGTCACGAGATAGGTGTGGCCGGAGAGATTGGGCATGGCGACATGGCCCTTTTGCGCAAAGGCCCCATCAACACGTTGCGACTCCGCAAAGCCCAAATGGCCGAGCGCATCGTCCCAGAAAATGCTGGTTCGATAGGCGTAGATGGCGCCGGGCGCATCGAAGCTTGGGCGCAGCGTCACATAATCGGCTTCGATCCAGCGGACGGCGGCGCGTCCGTAGGATCCCATATGCTCTGGTGCGATGCCGGGCGAGGGCGGCGCGACTGCCACCGCCGTCTCACGCAGAGGCGTGCCCAGCGCTTCTTCCAGTCGGATCACTGTCGCCAGCGTGAAATGGCGATTGCCCGAAAGCGCCTTCTCCAGCGTCGAAAGGCTGATCTTCGCCATATCCGCGAGCGCCTGCCGCGAAATCCGCCGCCGCGCCAATTCCTCACGCAGGCGCACCGCGATGGCGTCGCCGTCCTTCTCTTGAACCAATCCGGGGTCGGACATGCGCGCTCCTGATCAAACTACGGACAATTGCGCACAAAACCGTAAAATTCGTCAAGGCCAAACTGGATTCCCGGACAGGTTTGGACAACGCACCAGACCTTGACAGCCATTGCCCGTGGCTGTGCGGCATGGGCGGCCCTTAACGGAAGAACTCCACAAATGATGGAGTTGCGTCATGTCCATATCATCCTACCCCAGCCGGTCCCGTCAAAGGCTCGTCATCGGGCTTCTCCTTTTGATCGCCATCGTCATGGGCTCGCTGTTCGCCAGCCGCCTCATCGCGTCCGAACCCGCCGACGAGCCGGACGCCATCGGCAGCGGCACGTTGATGCTGAGCGGGAAGGGGGTTGCGCATGCGATGCCCGCCATCCGGCTCGGCACGGATATGAATGTGACGGTGAGTGGGCAGACCGCTCGCGTCCGCGTCACCCAGGCCTTCCGCAACAGCAGCGATCGATGGATGGAAGCCACCTATCTCTATCCGATGCCGGAGGACGGCGCTGTCGACAGCCTCAAGATGGTCGTCGGTCAGCGCGTGATCATCGGCCGCATCAAGCGCCGCGCGGAGGCGCGGGAAATCTACGAGAAGGCGCGGGACAATGGGCAGAAGGCTGGCCTTGTCGAAGCAGAGCGCCCCAACATGTTCCGCAACAGCATCGCCAATATCGGCCCGCATGAAACCGTGCTGATCGCGATCGAGTATCAGATGCCGGTGCGTCAGCTGGGTGGCGAGTTTGCGCTGCGCCTGCCACTCGTGGTCGGCCCGCGCTATGTGCCCGCCCACAGCGCTGCCGATGCCGCCAATGTGACTGCGCCACTTGCCAATCCTGCTCTGGGTAAGGATCTCAATCCAGTATCGATCATAGTGAAGCTCGCGCCGGGCTTCGTCCCTGCCAACCTGATCAGCCCCTATCATCGCATCGCGATCGAACCGGCAGGCCCACAGGAGCGCACCATCCGCCTCGCTGACGGTCAGGTGCCCGCAGATCGCGATTTCGAACTGCGCTGGCGCTCGGCCAGTGCCGATCCGACCATCGGCCTGTTCCGGCAGGTGCTCGATGGCCAGTCCTACCTCATGGCCTCCATCACGCCGCCCGCGCAGGAGCGTGCACGCCCCGTGCTGCCCCGTGAAATGCTGTTCGTCATCGACAATAGCGGCTCCATGGGTGGCCAGTCGATGGCCGCTGCCAAGGAGAGCCTGCTCTATGCGCTCGGGACGTTGCGTCCGCAGGATAGCTTCAACGTCATCCGCTTCGACGATACGATGACGCAGCTCTTCGAACAGAGCGTGCCCGCCACGCCCGATCAGATCGCGCTTGCCGAACGTTTCACCAATGGGCTGGAAGCCAGCGGCGGCACCGAGATGCTGCCAGCACTGGAAGCCGCGCTGATCGATCACCGCGCCGCCGACGCCAAGTCCGTCCGCCAGATCATCTTCCTCACCGATGGAGACCTTTCCAACGAGAAGGACATGATGGCCGCGATTGCTGCCAGGGGCGGGCGCAGTCGCCTGTTCATGGTCGGCATCGGCTCGGCGCCCAACAATTTCCTGATGCGTCGCATGGCTGAAGCGGGCCGGGGCACCTACACCAATATCGGTTCGGGTGATGAAGTGGCGGCCAAGATGACCGCCTTGCTCGACCGGCTCAAGGCGCCAGTGGTGCGCGATCTCAAGGTGAGCGTCGAAGGTGCACCTCTCGATCTGACGCCGAACCGGCTGCCTGATCTTTATGCAGGCGAACCGCTGGTGCTCCTGGGGCGCGGCACGTCTCTCTCGGGCACGCTTACCGTGAGCGGGATGATCGGTGACAAGCCCTGGTCGCAAAGTGTCGACCTCGCGTCAGCCATCGACAGTGATGCCGTTGCCAAGAGCTGGGCGAGCCGGCGCATTGCCGATGTCGAAGCATCGCGTTGGTCCGGCGCGGTCGATGATGCGACAGCCGATGAGGCCATCGCGCAACTGGGCCTGAGCTATGCGCTGGTGACACCGCAAACCAGCCTTGTCGCGGTCGATGAAACGCCGAGCCGGCCCGCTGGCGCAAAGCTGACGCGTGAAGAGCTTCCCTTGCTCCTCCCTGCCGGTTGGGATTTCGACACGCTGTTCGGTGGCGACATTGCCGGCGCCCAGCCCCAGCCCGGCACGCAATCTGCCGATCAGGCCGAAGCGCTCGAATTGCCCCAGACCGCCACGGGCTTCATGGGCTGGATTTTGCAAGGCGGCGCATTGCTGGCGATCGGTCTGATCGGCCTTGCCGCAGCCCGCCGGAGCGCCCGGGCATGAGTGCGCTCTCGATCATGACAGGAAAGGGGCGCGCTTCCGGGCGCGCCCTGATCCAGTTCGTGTGGCTCGCACTCTGCGCCATTGGTCTCATGTGGATTGCCCGTGGCGCCTATATCCCCGCCAAGGCACAGATTGCGCAACTCTTGCTGGAGCGTGCCTTTGACCAGAGCGTGGCGAGCGGGCGCCCCGTGAAACCGTGGGGCTGGGCCGATACCATGCCTGTCGCGCGCATCGGCCTCGGGCGTTTGGGCGTAAGGGAAGTCATTCTCTCGGGCGGCACCGGGCAGGCGATGGCGTTCGGCCCAACCAAGCTGGCCACTGGCGGGGTCGGCAATGTCACGATGCTCGCCGCACACCGCGACACGCACTTCGCGTTCATTAACAATGCGAAGGTCGGCGACATCATCACACTGGACACCGTCGACGGTCGTCGCGTCACCTACCGCGTAACCGGCAAGCAGATCGTGCGATGGGACCAGTTTGCCCTGTCCCGCTCCTACGCGCGCCCGACATTGGGGCTGGTGACCTGCTATCCGTTTGACACAAGCCAGCATGGGCCGCTGCGCGTGATATTGTGGGCGCAGGTGATTGGCTAAGGCGTGCTGTCGCGTGTTTCGTAGCTCAGGTTACGTTCGCTGTTGGGCGCCAGGGTAAACCGCCAGATGCGCTTGCCGGGCTTTGAGATCGCCCGAGCGGGCAGACGGCTAAAAATCAGATCGGGCTGATTCACCAGCTCCAGCTCAAAGCTGACCGGGATTGGGTTGGCGTTGCGGACGGTCACGTCATAGCGCTGCCCAACCTTGAGCGTGCTTTCCTGCGTTTCGATTGTGATGTTCTGAGCATCGCCGAAGACCATCTCCACCTCTTCTTCAGCTGCTTTGTCGGATATGGTCGTTTGCCCGATAAGTTGCCGACCAAAAGCGCCATCCTGATAGAGGATGACTTTTCCGGCAGGCAGCGGATCGCCAAGGCCATCTTTCTTCCCGTTCTGAAAACGAAACAGCATCTGCGGATTTTGCGGCGCGCCGGACGAGATGCTCGATCGATAAATCAACTCGCCCTTCACAAGATGGTCGGCG
>CBIHKY010000035.1:0-31290 GCA_966205705.1 uncultured Alphaproteobacteria bacterium | reverse complement strand
GATGCAGGTATCCTGGTTGGAGCGCTGGAACTTCATGAGCGTGTAGATGTCGACGCCGGACTGGCCGGGTTCGATATGCTCGGTGGCGCGGATCACGATGCGGGTCGCGTCGACCTGATCGACAATGCCGGAACGCTTGGCCGCAATGGCCGCGCCGGAGTCACGCGCAACCGTCTCTTCCATGCCGGTGCCCACAAATGGAGCCTCGGCCTGAACGAGCGGCACAGCCTGACGCTGCATGTTCGATCCCATGAGTGCGCGGTTAGCGTCATCGTTTTCCAGAAATGGAATGAGCGATGCGGCAACCGAAACGAGCTGCTTGGGGCTGACGTCCATGAGCGTGATCTGGTCACGCGGCGCCATCAGGAACTCGCCTGCTTCACGCGAGGAGATCAGATCTTCGGCAAAGGTGCCGTCAGCCGTCACTTCAGCGTTTGCCTGCGCGATCGTGTGCTTGGCCTCTTCCATAGCGGAGAGGTAAACCACCTCGTCCGTCACCTTATGGTCGATCACCTTGCGATATGGCGTCTCGATGAAACCATATTTGTTCACGCGGCTAAAGCTTGCGAGCGAGTTGATCAGACCGATGTTCGGGCCTTCCGGCGTCTCAATCGGGCAGATGCGGCCATAATGGGTCGGGTGAACGTCGCGGACTTCAAAGCCAGCGCGCTCACGCGTCAGACCACCGGGTCCGAGCGCCGAAACACGACGCTTATGCGTGATTTCGGAGAGCGGGTTGGTCTGATCCATGAACTGAGAGAGCTGCGAAGAACCGAAGAACTCGCGAACGGCAGCTACGGCGGGCTTGGCGTTGATGAGGTCATTCGGCATCACGGTCGACACGTCGACCGAGCTCATACGCTCCTTAACGGCGCGCTCCATGCGGAGCAGGCCGACGCGATACTGGTTCTCCAGCAGCTCGCCAACCGACCGCACACGACGGTTACCGAGGTTATCGATATCGTCGATCTCGCCCTTGCCATCCTTCAGCGCGACCAGTTCCTTGACGACAGCGAGAATGTCCTCGCGACGCAGGGTCGTGATCGTGTCTTCGGCATCGAGGCCGAGGCGCATGTTGAGCTTCACGCGGCCAACAGCCGAGAGGTCATAGCGCTCAGGATCGAAGAAGAGCCCGCCGAACAGCGACTCTGCGGTTTCGCGCGTTGGCGGCTCGCCGGGGCGCATCACGCGATAGATGTCGCTCAGCGCATGGTCGCGGTCTTCCGACTTGTCGACCTTGAGCGTGTTGCGGATCCAGGGACCTGTGTTCACATGATCGATGTCGAGCAGCTCAAGCCGGTCGATGCCAGCCTTGTCCAGCTTCTCGAGGTTTTCAGCCGAGACTTCATCGCCGGCTTCAATGTAGATTTCGCCGGTCGCGTCATTGACGAGGTCATAGGCGCTGTAACGGCCAAAGACTTCCTCGGTCGGGATGACGAGCGATTCCAGACCATCCTTGGCAGCCTTGAGCGCCGCGCGTGGGCTGATCTTCTGGCCAGCAGGGAACACGACTTCGCCAGTCTTCGAATCAATGATGTCGAAGGTCGGCTTGAGGCCGCGCCAGGCTTCGGTCACATAAGGAATGTGCCAGCCATTATCGCCGCGCACATAAGCGACCTTGTTATAGAATTCGCTGAGGATTTCCTCGGCATCCAGGCCAAGCGCATAGAGCAAAGCCGTGACCGGCAGCTTGCGCTTGCGATCGATACGAACGTTCACAATGTCCTTGGCGTCAAACTCGAAGTCCAGCCACGAGCCGCGATATGGGATGACGCGCGCAGCAAACAGATATTTGCCGGACGAGTGCGTCTTGCCGCGATCATGATCGAAGAGCACGCCAGGCGAACGGTGCATCTGTGAAACGATCACGCGCTCGGTGCCGTTCACGACGAACGTGCCGTTGCCGGTCATGAGCGGCATGTCGCCCATGTACACGTCCTGCTCCTTGATATCGAGCACAGAGCGGGTTTCGGTATCCTGATCCACCTCGAATACGATGAGGCGCAGCGTTACGCGCATGGGCGCTGCATAAGTGATGCCACGCTGGCGGCATTCCTCAGTGTCGTACTTGGGGTCTTCCAGCTCGTAATGCACGAAGTCCAGCTCAGCGGTGCCGGCGAAATCTCGGATCGGGAACACGCTGCGCAGCGTCTTCTCGAGGCCGGACACATAGCCGATCGCGGGGTTGGAGCGCAGGAACTGCTCATAGCTTTCGCGCTGAACTTCGATGAGGTTCGGCATTTCCACGACTTCGTGAATGTTGCCGAAAACCTTGCGAATGCGCTTCTGGGCGCTTTCACCGGCTACGATCGGGGGGAGAGCTTTGCTAGCCATGCGTGTCCTGCCTGAAATAAATCTCAAAAAACTTTCGCATTGCAGCGAAAATTCAGCCTTCAGCAGCTCAGAGGCTGCCTTTGCGCTTGCCTCACGGCACGCAAAAAAGTGCGGGTCGGGACTGTCCGATCCGCACTACAGCGTCTGATGGCCTGGTCTTTACCCCATGCTTGATGCAGGCCGTGCGCAAGTCGGCATGCTTTCCCGGGTGAAGGCAGGAGGATCAATCGGTCAAGCCGACGCGATCCTTATGGGTGGTGATATAATCCCATACCGGGACATTGCAAGGGCCTTCCGCTGCTTTCGCCGCAGGAAGGCCCGCAATGTCAGCAGGTTCAGCTAAGCTTGCGATAGAGCACGCCGCACATCACGCGCGATCCGCTATTGCCGGTCGGGTCGGTCTTCATGTCGTCGGCATCGGCATGGATCACGAAGGCCGCGCCGTCTGCATCGAACAATGTGCTCAGCGTCGCAGGCACGGTGAAGCTCATGGATGCCGCGCCGCTCGCATCGGCGACCAGCATCGGCAAATCGCCCTCATGCGATCCGGCGGGGTTTTCCAGCCCGTGCTGCTTGCCGCCCGGATTGAGATGCCCGCCCGCCGAAGTGAAGTCAGGCAGGGTGCATTGGCCGATCGTGTGGATATGCATGCCATGCTGGCCGGCGGTGAGGCCGCCAGTCACGGTGACGCTGCCTTGCAACGCATCGCCAGCGGGCTTGAGCGTCACGATGCCAGCACGCTGGCCCGCATTGTTATAAAGGATGCCTTCCGCAAACGGGACAGGCGGCGGCGGTGCGCCAGCCGGAGCTTTGGCGCCGCATCCCTGCAGGGCAAATGCGAGCGAGATGCTGGCGATCGTCAGCATGGGAGTAGGGATGCGCGCCATATGGACCTCTTACATAATGATATCTGTATCTCAGAACGCATGGCTTACTAAACTGTGCCAGCAGGTCAAAGCCCAAGTGAAGGGGTGGGGTGTGCGGCAGGCCTACAAAAGCGCAATCATCCGCTCGGCGGCCTGCGCAGCACGATGCGAAGCTGCCAGCAGATTGGCATGAAAGTCCCCGGCGCTCTCATGATTTGCGTCATCGGTCGTGGCTTTGATACCCGCCCAGGGCAAGCCAAGCTGCGCCGCATATTGCGCAACCGCCGCCGTCTCCATGTCAACCAGATCGGCATCGAGCGCCGCGACGAGGTGGCGGGCATAAGCGCCATCTTCGATGAAAGCGTCGCCGCTGGTGATGCAGGCCGCAGGCAAGCCACTGCCCGGATCGTCCATTGCGACAAAGGCTTCGACATTGGCCGGGCCCATAGGCCATGCGCCGGGCGGATAATGCACGAAGCTCTCCGCCTTTCGCGCGCCATAATCATGCTGGATAGCGCGTGCGAGGTAGAAGCAATCGCCTGCGATCGCGCTCAGCTTGCCCGCCGTGCCGAGCGTCATGAGCAGGTCGGCGCCATGCAGCGCATGAAGGCGCGCGGCTGCCGTCGCGATATTGACCTTACCGATGCGTGTCGTCGCGACGCGGATATCATGGGCACCTGTCTCGATCTGCCGCACGCTTAGCCAGGCGTCCTGCACGATACTGCCCACACCGGGCATGAAGGCGTCCGCTTCTTCAGGCAGAGCCGCGAGAATGATGATCCGCATGATGCTCAATGTCCGCCAAATGCCATGAGGGAAACCGGCTCGATGCCCGCCGCTCGCAGGCGCGCGCTCCCGCCCAGATCAGGCAGATCAACAATGAACAAGGCCGTCTCCACGATGGCGCCCTGATCGCGCAGCAGGGATGCCGCCGCCAGAGCCGTGCCGCCGGTCGCCAGCAGGTCGTCGGCCAGCACCACGCGCTTGCCGGGCGATATCGCGCCCAGCTGCATCTCGATCCGGTCCGTGCCATATTCCAGCGCATAATCGATGCCCACCGTGTCGCCCGGCAGCTTCCCGCGCTTGCGCAGCATCAGCTTGCCCTTGCGCAGCGCGTAGGAAAGACCACCCGCCACAATGAACCCGCGTGCTTCGATGCCTGCGATATAATCGACCTGTGCTGGGTCGAGCGCTGCGGCAAGGCGGTCGATCGTTTCGCAAAACGCCTCCCCATCGATTAGCAGGGTCGAGATATCGCGAAACTGGATGCCCGGCAGGGGGTAATCGGGCACCGTGCGCACGAGCGCCTTGAGGTCGTCATTGGCGGTCATGCGCTGTTGCGAGCCTGGCATCATCACTTCCTGTCAGGATTGAGGCATCATCACCCCGAATATCGCGCTGCGATGCCCGGAAATTATGACAAATCTTTACATCGTCGTGCCGATATGCCTATCGCATGTCCCATATTGGGGCTGTGGGAATATGAGGTTATCGGCATCCGCTCGACGGCTCGCGCCGTCGCTATGCATTCTCGCCACGGTTTCCTTTCCGGGGCAAGCCCAAATTGCGCCTGACGATCAAGACGCCAATACGGCAACCCGCAGCCAAGCAGTCGCAATCGCTCAATCTGATGGTGAAGATGGCACGAGCGCCGAAATTCGCGCGCCAATGCTCGCTTCGGAAGAGGTGGATGCAGGCGAGTTGGAGATTATCGAGCCGCGTGTGGCGGATCGTCGCTGGCGACGACGCCCAGCACCTGTCGCAAAATCTGAGCTTGCCGGTGCCGACGTTCAAAACGAACAAAGTCTGGTTATTAACTCCGTTGCTGCCTTGTCGGCTGTGCCCACCGTCGCTGCGCCGCCGGAAGTGCCTAAACCCCGGCTGAGCGATGATGATCTGACCGAGCAATGGCCGCTATATGGGCTTATGGCGTCACTGGTGTTGGCTGCAGTCTTTCTGTTCTGGCGCCTGGGTGAGCGTGCCCGCGTGAGCGATTATGAGTTGATCGGCTACACCGCGTCATCGCCGGACGACGAGGCTGACATTCCCCTGCACGAGGGCGCTAAGTCAGTAGCAGTCGGCGATCAGCCCCAGCCTTCAAGCTACGAGAGTCTGCAGGATGCATTGCAGGCGATGAAGGCCGCGCGCGGGGATCAGCGCTGAAGCATCCGCCGTGACGAAAGCTGCCTGATCAACCACCGACAACAAAAGAAAAGGGGCGCATCCTCTCGGACACGCCCCAAATTCTTCGACTGGAGGGTTTGACGCCCCCGGTCGCCAAGCAGATTACTTGAGTTCGACGGTCGCGCCGGCTTCTTCAAGCTTCTTCTTGATCTCTTCGGCTTCAGCCTTGTTGATGCCTTCCTTGACAGCCTTAGGCGCGGCCTCAACGAGAGCCTTTGCTTCGGTCAGGCCAAGCTGCGTGATCGCGCGAACTTCCTTAATCACGTTGATCTTCTTGCCACCGTCGTTGACGAGGATCACGTCGAACTCGGTCTTCTCTTCAGCGGCAGGTGCGTCGCCGCCAGCGGCAGGTGCAGCAACTGCAACAGCAGCAGCAGCCGAAACGCCCCACTTCTCTTCGAGAGCCTTGGAAAGCTCAGCAGCTTCGAGAACGGTCAGCGCGGAGAGCTGGTCGACGATTGCATTGATATCAGCCATGTTAATAGACTCCATTTCTTAGCGGGCCAGTCAGACCCAAATCGGTAGATTGAACGTTTGTGCGCAAGAGAGCGCCTGAAGATCAGGCGGCTTCCTTGGTGGCGTAGGCGTTGAACACGCGCGCAAGCTGCGCACCTGGTGCCTGCGTAACGGATGCGAGCTTCGTTGCGGGTGCCTGGATAAGGCCCACGAGCGATGCACGCAGCTGATCGAGCGAAGGCAGGGAAGCCAGCGCCTTGATGCCAGCAGCATCAAGAAGCGTAGCGCCCATGGCACCGCCAATGATCTCAAGCTTGTCATTCGTCTTCGCGAAATCGATCACAACCTTGGCGGCTGCAATCGGATCGGGAGAAGTCGCAAGGCCGACAGGACCAACGAACATGTCGCTCAGCGCGGCATAGTCGGTATCCTTGATTGCGATCTTGGCAAGCTTGTTCTTCGTCACCTTGAAGGTCGCGCCGACATCGCGCATCTTCTGGCGGAGCTGGGTAGACTGAGCCACGGTAAGGCCCAGGTTACGGGTCACGACGACCACACCCATTTCCTTCAGAGATGCGTGAAGCTCGGAAACGACCTCGGTCTTTTCGTTGCGATTCATGCCATTCTCCTCTGCGGTCCGCTTGATGCAAAAGCACCGCGCATGACCGCGTTCGTACATGCGCCAGACGCGACCTTGCGGGCCGCGCGCGGCAGACTTGGTCCGGAGGGGAAGGGTTGACTGGACCCGAGCTGACTAATCAGCCCTGAGCAGACCCGGTATGGCGGCGCTGCGGTGCAGCTGCCATCCGGCAAGAACTTTTCCCCGTCTCGGTTGGACATTAAGATGGGCAGATCCCATCACCAACTGTCTCGGACGGTATGCAGAGGCAAAAGCCCCGGCAAGCGAGGGGGCGGATAGGCGGGGTGAGCGGAAAATGCAAGTGTTTCGTTGCGGAGGGGAAATCACTCCGTCGTCCCGGATCAAGTCCGGGGTGACGACAATTGCATAAGTTTCGATGTCACCAAGTCAGGTGCTATAGTTTTCGCTGACCTCAACCGCTGCTATATTAACGGTTCCCAGACAAGCCGAACCGCAAAATCTTAGTGAATGGTCAGCGTATCGCCGCGCAATGTCACCGTGCCCAGCTGCTCAAGCGCATTTTGGCCCATCAGCGAAACGGGGAGCGCAGCATCCACCACAGCCGCATTAAGCTTTTCGATCCGCTTGCCAGCCATGTCCATCCGGGCAATCTTGCCCCAGCGCATATGTGAGGAGCCGCCAACCGTGCGCATGTTGCCATGCGTCGTCAGGCTCTCAAAGGGGATGCCCAACTTCTCTGCATCGGCGCGATTGAGCACCACCACGGTAGCACCCGTATCCACGACAAAACGGATGGAGTGGCCATTGGCCTTGGCCTCGACATAAAACAGCCCGTCAGCGTGGCGACGCACGGTCTGGTCGGGCAGCATTGGCTTGAGCTCAAGTTGGGGGACGACATCGGGCAGTGCGATATAGGCTGCAGCGCTTGATGGCACGGCGCTCTCGACCAGTTTTGGCGCATTGGAAAAGGCGAGCGTGGCGAAAACCGCCACTGCGGCTACACTTCCCAGTTCAAGATATCGCCTGTTCATGCGGCCAATATGGCCTCATCCACCCAACAGAGTGTTTCCCAAGAAGGTTACTGCAATGTTGAGCACATCAAGGAAATCGGCAGGCGCACCACTTATGGAAAAGCCCCGCTGCGGATGAACCGGAGCGGGGCTCTGTCATTGTCCGTCCCCGGATGACCGGGGGACAAAAGATTTAGGCGCCGGCGACTTCCGACACATCCACCTTCACGCCTGGACCCATCGAGGATGAGAGGGCGATCTTGCGGACATATTTGCCCTTGGAGCCTGATGGCTTGGACTTGACGATTGCATCCACGAACGCATCGAAGTTCTTGCGCAGGTCAGCTTGCGTGAAGCTGGACTTGCCAAGACCGGCGTGAATGATGCCAGCCTTCTCAACGCGGAATTCGATCTGGCCGCCCTTGGCAGCCTTCACGGCTTCCGCCACGTTCGGGGTCACGGTGCCGAGCTTCGGGTTAGGCATCAGGCCCTTTGGACCCAGAACCTTACCGAGGCGACCGACGAGGCCCATCATGTCTGGCGTTGCGATCACGCGGTCGAAATCGAAATTGCCAGCCTGGATGCTGTCGAGCAGATCTTCTGCACCAACGATTTCAGCGCCGGCAGCCTTGGCCTGCTCAGCCTTGTCGCCACGGGCGAACACGGCGACGCGAACGTCCTTGCCGGTGCCAGCAGGCAGCGTGACCACGCCACGAACCATCTGATCGGCATGACGTGGGTCAACGCCCAGGTTCATCGCGACTTCAACAGTCTCGTCAAACTTGGCAGTTGCGTGCGTCTTGATGAGCGCAATCGCTTCATCAATGCCGTGCAGCTTGTTGTTGTCGACAGCTGCGGCGAGTGCCTTCGCCTTCTTGCTCTGCTTTGCCATAGTCTTAGCCTTCCACCACGGTGAGGCCCATAGCGCGCGCGCTGCCCTCAATGATCTTCGTTGCGGCTTCGATGTCGTTCGCGTTCAGATCGACCATCTTCGCTTCCGCGATTTCGGCGAGCTGCGAGCGCTTGATCGATCCAGCGGAAATCTTGCCTGGCTCCTTGGAACCGGACTTGAGGCCCATTGCCTTCTTGATGAGGAAGGTTGCTGGTGGCTTCTTCGTGACGAAGGTGAAGCTGCGGTCAGCGAACACGGTGATGATGGTCGGCAGGGGCGTGCCCTTGTCTTCCTTGTCCGTCGCGGCGTTGAACGCCTTGCAGAACTCCATGATGTTCACGCCGCGCTGACCCAGTGCAGGGCCGATTGGCGGGGATGGGTTCGCGGCTCCAGCGGGCACCTGGAGCTTGATGTAGCCCGTAATTTTCTTGGCCATGAGTCTCACTCTGTAGTGGGCGCGGCCTTGTGACAGCGCCCGGTTCAAGCTTAGCGGTCAAGCAGATCACCCAAGGGCGATCCTCCCGCATTGGCTCCCAACACGCCTGAAAGACCTGTGGGAAGCGCGGGCCTATAACGGGGAGAGGGCAAAAGATAAAGGGGGATTGCGCGACCGACTGCGCAGGCTCGCTCAGGGCGCGATCATTACCTCGGCTTCAATCTCGATGGCGAGGTTCATGGGCAGGCTCGCCACGCCAACCGCCGTGCGTGCATGGCGGCCAATCTCCGGGCCGAAAACCGAGATGATCAGATCGCTGAAGCCATTCATAACGGGCGGCATATCTATAAAGCCCGGCGCGCATCGCACCATGCCGTGCACCTTGCACCAACCAATGATCCGGTCGAGATCGCCCAGTTCCCGCTTCAGGCTGCCCATCATGGAAATTGCGGTCTTGCGGGCCAGCAGGTTGGCATCCTCCAGCGAAACATCGGCGCCCACTGCGCCAAACGGCCCCGGCACTGATCCATCCTCATCCTGCGCGCCATGGCCTGAGACGAAGGCGCGGTCTGCCCGCACATTTACCCACGCAAATGGCAATGCGACAGGGAGCGGCATCGGCGGCGGCAGCACGATGCCAAGCTGCGTCAATCGCTGCTCGATGCGCGCCATCAGACTGCCCTCGCTCGGCGCTGCAATGCGTGCAGCTCTGCCTGTGTGAGCAGCTGCTGCAAATCCTCGCGACTGATGTCGAAGCTCTCGTCCATATCCGCCAGCGCCAGATCGATGTCGCCCATATCGATGGGCAGATTCGCCGTTACCTCCGGCATTGGCGGCACGATTGGTTGATGCGGATAGCTGTGGCCACTCATGCGATGGAACATCATGGCGATGGAGACGAGCGCGATCGAGTTGATGCCCACCGGCGCGAAGGCAAAGGCATAGCCCGCCGCATGGATGCTCTGGCTGCCGATCACAGCGGTCAGCGCCGCAGCGCCGCCTGGCGGGTGGAGGCAACGGAACAACGACATGACGAGAATGGCCCCGCCGACAGCGACGCCCGCTGCCAAGGCCATATGCGGAATGAACTGCGCTGCCGCCACGCCCACAAGCGTCGAGAGAATATTTCCGCCGACAACGGACCAGGGCTGCGCGAGCGGGCTGGATGGCACAGCAAACACCAGCACTGCCGACGCGCCGATGGGCGCCACGATGATCGGCAGGTCTGCATAAACGATCGGGAATTGCAGGCAGATGATCATGGTGAGGCTGATGCCAATCGCCGCCCCCAGCACTGCGACAAGGCGTGGCCAAAGCTGCGCGCCTGCAAGGATGGGCTTGAAGAGGGTCAGGCGTAGCATGGTGATGAGCAGCCGATCAGGAAGCCAAGGTGCGAAGGTCACTGCGCCAAGTGATCGCCTCACACAACAGCTTTGAGCCCCTCATATCAACCGTAAGAATTGGGGGGGCGATGGAGCATAGCCCATCCCCACCCGAATCTCACTCGGCAGCCACTGGCGCCGCACCAGCCATGCCCGGTTCAGGCTCGCGCCGGCGCTTGACGATCATGCCGATGCCGATCGCGCAGAGCGCCAGCACTGCCGGGCAGATTGCAAGAATGGCGAAGGTGCGGATGATCGGCAGGCCACTCGCCAGCACGACAGCGCCCACGATTGGCCCTGCAATACCGCCGATCTTGGCGACAGACGTCGCCCAGCCTGCACCGTTTGCGCGGATCGAGCTTGGGTAGAACACGCCCGCAATCGACAAAATGCCGAAATGCGCGCCGCCGATGAAGCTGGTTGATGCCACGGACAGGATCAGGAACATCGTGTCGGAGAGCGGCACGAGGCCAACGATGGCCAGTAATGGGAAGGCGATCAGCGGATAAACTGCCACCGCCATCGGACCTTTGCCATCGGTGAACCGCATCAACAGCAAGCCAAGGCCAGCACCGGCAAGGCCTGAAACGGACGAGACATAGGCTGCCGTCTCACGCGAGAAGTTCAGATCCTCATAAACGATCGGCCCCCAATTGGCTTTGAAATAGACCGCCAGCGTGCTCGCAATATAACCCAGCCACAGCAGCGGCGTCAGCCATTTGAGATCGCTTTGGAACAGCTTGCCGACATTGAAGTTGGTCGTGTCCTTCTTTTCGTCGCTCAGAATATATTGGTCCTGCGCCGTCGCATTGAGCGTGGGGTCGAGCTTGTTGAGCGTTGCGGCGATCAGTGCTGGTTTCTTCCCCTTGCTGGCAAGGAAGCGAACTGATTCCGGCAGGCCGAGCAGTAGCGCGAAGGCGCAGATGATCGTGCAGATGCCGCCGAACACGAACACGCCTTCCCAGCCATAGTCAGGCGCCAGCCACACGGTCACCGGGCCAGCGAGGGCCGCGCCGAGGCTGTAGCCCATCATGATGACCGTCACGACGGTGGAGCGATATTTGTTCGGGACATATTCAATGTTGAGTGCCCAGGCGAGCGGGAGCATGCCGCCGATGGCAAAGCCATCCAGAAAGCGCAGGAACAGCAGCTGCTCATAGGTCTGCGCAAAAGCCGTTGCGGCGGTCAGGATGCCGAAGGCGAAAGCCGCCCAGATGATCGTCTGCCGCCGGCCGATCCGGTCGCCAATATAGGCAAAGGCAAATCCGCCCGCCATCATGCCGAGCAATCCGGACGAGAAGACATTGCCAAGCATATGGGTCGTCAAATTCAGCTCATCGCGCATCCAGGGAGCCGTAAAGCTGATCAACATCATGTCGAAGCCGTCGAACACGGTGATCAGCCAGGAGAGGGCGATCAGCTTGAAGTTGAACGGCCCAAGCTTGCGATCATTGATGAAGCTGGCGATATCGATGGATCGGGGCGCGCTGGCCATTCATTCTCTCCGGACTCGCCTTATTCGTTCGCAAGGCAATAATTACTATGTGACCTAGATCGACGGTCGGACGCAAGCGTAAACCATGCAGAGCAGCGATCAAAGGCGTCGTCATTGCCGGACAGAGTCATCCTGCCAATCCTCATTGCCCCGCGCGATCAGATAGCTGTGGATGGCTTCCGCCTGCTCCTTGCTTAGCACATCCTTGAAAGCCGCCATGCCATTTTGCGCGAGTGATCCCTCCAGCACGATGTCGAGAAAGGCTGCGCGCGTTTGCGGCGTCATGTAACGCAAATCCTTGATGCCGCCGCGCGCATTCTCGCCGTGGCAGCGGGCGCAAGTCTCGCCATAGAGTTGCTGGCCCAATCTTACCTGAGCCTCGGTCGCACGTAGAAAGGGCGGGCGGGGCAGGGCAGTTTGTGGTGGCAAGGGCGGCAGGGTCACGCCCTTCGCATCCAGCTTGAACACCAGCAGCCGCGCGGGCGACACGCGGAAACCACCCGGAACCTTGGAAAGCCCGGCAACGATCGAGCCACCCCAGCCGACATTCACCGCCACATATTGCTCGCCGTCGATCATGTAGGTCACAGGCCCACCGATGGCGACATTGTCGACCGGCATGTCCCAGAGCTTGCGGCCATTATCGGCGCGATAGGCTGCGAATGTTTTTTCGATCGTCCCCTGAAATACGAGATTGCCGGCCGTCGACAATGTGCCGCCCGATCCGGGGAGGGAGTAGGGCACGCGCCACGCCTCGCGCTGGGTCACCGGGTTCCACGCCAGCAGATAGCCCTTCTCCATCGCGTCCGCCTCGGCCTGCAGCTTCTTACGTAGTGCCGCGCTTTCCGCTGTCGATCCGGCATAGTCATAGCCCGCATTGTTGCGGAACGGCACGAACTTGAAATCTCCATCCTTCTGCCGCGCGTAAACGATCGATTGCTCCATCGCCGCGAAATAGACGAGGCCGGTTTTGGGATTGAACGACCAGGGGTGCCAGCTATGCGCCGCCAGCAGGCTGGGCGTGATCCGCTGCGGGGTCGTCGTCAGGTTCACGCCGGGGAACAGCACCGGTCGCCCCGTCTTCATGTCGATATGGCTCGCCCAATTCTGCGGCACGAAATTCTTCGCAGAGAGCAGCTCGCCCGTCTTGCGATCCAGCACATAGAAAAAGCCGTTTTTGGGCGCCTGCATGATCACCTGCCGGGTGCGGCCTTTGATCTTCAGGTCGGCCAGCATCATCGGCATCGTGCTGGTAAAGTCCCAGTCTTCCCCCGGCACCATCTGATAATGCCACACATAGGCGCCGGTATCCGCCTTTACCGCGACGATGGAACTCAGGAACAGATTGTCGCCCTTGCCCTCGCTGCGGAAATGCCAGCTGAGCGGGGAGCCGTTCCCGGTGCCGATATAGATGAGGTTGAGTTTGGGGTCATAAGCAAAGCTGTCCCACGCCGTGCCGCCGCCGCCATATTTCCACCATTCGCCATGCCATGTGGGGAGCGCGCGCTTCATGGCGCTGTCGGTTGCCTCGCCATCGGGTCCGTGAGCAGGGTTGCCGGGCACGGTGTAGAATTTCCAGATTTTGCGGCCCGTCTCCGCATCGAAGGCTGTTACAAAACCGCGCACGCCATAATCCGCGCCGCCATGGCCAATCACCACCTTGCCATCGAACGCGCGCGGCGCGCCCGTGATGGAATAGGCATGGTTGCGATCAAAAGTCTGGACCGTCCAGATTTCCTTGCCCGTTTTGGCGTCCAGCGCAATCAGTCGCCCATCCAGCGCGCCCACATAGATTTTGCCGTTCCATGCCGCGACGCCGCGTGTGCTCGGGCCACAGCAGGCCAGCCGCGCCCATTGCCGCTCGACCTTGGGATCATAGGTCCACAATTTTCGCCCGTTGCGGCCATCATAAGCGGTGATGATGTTGAAGGCGGACGCATTGTAGATGATGCCATCCACCACCAGCGGCGTCGCCTGCACACCGCGATAGGTGGCGAGATCATCGAACCAGGCAATGCCAAGGCGCTGCACGGTCTTGTCATTAATCTGGTCGAGGGGCGAGAAGCGCTGCTCATCATAAGTGCGCCCGTGGGACATCCAGCTACCGGCATTTTCCGCGCCATCCGGCGTGCGCATCCGCTCGCCGGTGACATTGGCGCTGGTCTGCGCCTGTCCAGCACCGATCAGCGGCGCCATCGCAAGAGCGACGCCCGCCATCATCATGATCTTGCCACCGCGCATACCCATCTCCCGCATCCCGCGACGCTTCAGCCGCTTGCCTCTTGAAGCGGCCATTTCGCGCGGGAAGGCAATCGCCCTGCGCGATCAGCCGGTTGGACGAGGTGGAAGGCGGCGCGCGCGCGGGTGAATCGGCACCCAATAAAAAAGCCGCCGATCATGGACCGGCGGCTCTGAAACTTGTGTCTGGCAGCTTATTTGGAGAGTTCGACTTCCTCGAAGTCCAGTTCCACCGGGGTCGAGCGACCGAAGATGGAGACCGACACCTTGACGCGGCTCTTCTCGAAATCCAGCTCTTCGACCGTGCCGATGAAGCTGGCGAATGGCCCGCTCATCACCTTGACGCTGTCGCCAATTTCGTAATCCACGCTTACCTTGTGGCGTGGCTGCGCTGCGGCTTCCTCACGGGCGCCGAAGAAGCGCGCGGCATCCGATTCCGTGATCGGCTGCGGCTTGCCGAAGGAGCCGAGGAAACCGGTGACCTTGGGCGTATTCTTGATGAGGTGATAAATATCATCATTCATCGTAAGCTTGGCGAGCACATAGCCCGGCATATTCTTGCGCTCGACCTGAACCTTCTTGCCGCGCTTCACTTCGGTCACGGTTTCGGTCGGCACTTCGACCTGCTCGATCAGCTGGGCAAGGCCCATGCGCTCGGCTTCCGAAAGAATGGAATCACGGACTTTATTCTCAAAGCCCGAATAAGCGTGGATGATATACCAGCGCGCCATATGCTTTTTCTTTTCCTCAGTTCAATTCAAGGATGGCCCATGAGGCTTGGTAGCTTAGCTCTGGCCCGATGCCAGGCTGAGCAGCGATCGCACGATCCAGCCGAACAGCGTGTCAACGCCGAAGAAGAAGACGCCCAGCACAGTGGTCAGAATCACGACCATGATCGTGGTCATCACCGTCTCACGCGTGGTCGGCCAAGTGACGCGATTCCACTCGGCCTTCACCTGGTTCACAAACTCTGTCGGAGACGTTTTCGCCACGCTGTGCCTGCTCTTTCAAACGAAATCTGAACTCTTGGAAACACAAGAAAGCGGACCGCACCCGGAGCATTCCCCCCGGCCAGTCCGCCGTTTTGCGCTTCACAACATCTCAAGCTCCTACGCGCAGATGCGCCTGGGAGCAAGTTTGGCAGGGGCGATAGGATTCGAACCTACGACATTCGGTTTTGGAGACCGACGCTCTACCAGCTGAGCTACACCCCTGTGCCGGTGAAGGCGCGGCTCTTAACGCGAGGCGAAGGCGGGTGCAAGTCGCCATCCCGCATTATCTTCGCGCAGCCGCGCCTGCACCATCAAAAATGCGCTGCTTCATCCAGCAAAATGCGGGTCACTGCTGGCAGATCTTCGTCCCACACCATATGCCCGGTCGCGACTTCGCGCAGCTCCCAGGCTGGATCGTCCATGATGCGGTTGCGGAACTGGCCGAAGATGGTGAGGGGGCTGGCATTGGCATACACATACACGCGCCGCCCAATTTCATTCTCTTCGCCGCCCAGCTTCACTGCCTCGGTCAAGGTGAGCAGCGGATGGCCGGACACCCGCGCCGTGCGCCCTTCCGGCATCGGGAAGATCGGCGCCACCAGTCCCGGTGTGCTGCGCTGATTCTCGATGTAGAGCTTGCGGGTCTCATCATCCGCCAGATCCCACAGCATCTGGCCATCTTGCGGCAGGAAGGCATCGAGATAGACGAGGCTGCTGATCTTCTTGCCGCGCAGGGCGGAAACGCCGGTAATCACCATACCGCCATAGCTATGGCCAACCAGAATGAAGTCGCTCAAATTCTCGCAATCGATGAGGCCGACGACATCGTTGATATGGTCGGTCAGCGTGATGCCGCCATGCGCGAGATGGGCGCGCTCGCCAAGGCCAGTCAGCGATGGGATATGTACTTCATGCCCCGCGGCGCGCAGCTCCCGCGTGAGCGGCGCATAGCCCCAGCTGCCACCCCAGGCTCCATGCACCAGAACGAATGTCGCCACGAACCTCTCCTGTGAAAATAATTGCGGGCATCGTTAAACGCTCGCTCGACCCATAGCCAGCGCAGGGACGCGCGGTGGCGCGAATAAAGCGCAAGGAACCGCTGTGTGAAAGACTGCGTTGTGGTGGGAGGATAAAAGGATTTAGAGCTGCCCAGATGGCCATAGACCTACCCATCCTTCTGCGCGCCTATTCCCTCGGCATGTTCCCGATGGCCGATGACCGCCGCGCCCGATCGATCTTCTGGGTCGAGCCGGAGATGCGCGCTATCATGCCGATCGATGGCTTTCATCTTTCCCGATCATTGCGCAAGGTCATCCGCTCGGACCGGTTCGAGGTGACGCGAGATACCGCCTTCGAGCAGGTGATCGCGTTGTGCGCTGCCAGCGCCACGGACCGCCCAAGCACCTGGATCAATCAGGATATCGAGGAAGCCTTCATTCGGCTGCACCATTGCGGTCTTGCGCATAGCGTGGAGGTGTGGAGCAAGGACAGTAGCGAGAAGCAGCTTGTCGGCGGGCTGTATGGCCTGGCATTAGGGCGAGCGTTCTTCGGCGAGAGCATGTTCAGCCGTGCGACGGACGCGTCAAAGGTAGCCATGGCCTGGCTCGTCGCGCGGCTCAAAGTGGGTGGCTACAGCCTGCTCGATTGCCAGTTCATGACCGAACATCTCGCCTCGCTCGGCGCGATCGAGATCAGTGCAGAGGATTATTCCGGACTGCTGGGTGCCGCCGTTGGAGATGGTGCAGCCGGTGACGGTGGCGCAGGCGCCGCCTCGTTCGAAGCGCTCGATTCGTTGGTGGCGGATGAAGCACTGCCACCGCCACGCTCGGGCGAGCGTAGCGTATCAGGCCCGGTTTCCGGCCATGTCATCGCGCAGCTTATCACCCAGACATCGTAGATCGGGTGAATGACGACATTGCGCTCAGGCCGCTCCTTGAACAGCCAGCCCGAAAAACTGCGGTGCCATTTATCGTCCCGGCTTTCCAGCACGTCCAGCTGAACGAAGGCGCCGGTTTCGCGCTCCAGTTCCCACGGCGCAGCGGTTTCGCAAGCACGCAGGCGCACGATGGCGTTGCCCGAGCGCAACGCTTCGCCCGGCTTCATGGTCAGCTTTTGTGTGATGCCGTTGCGCTTGTTGAGCAGACCGATCACGGCCACGCGCTCGCGCATCGGCGTGCCGGGCAGGCCATTATTCACTTGAACCGGGCGCTCGTCCTGCGTGCGCTCCTGCACATTGCCGCCAGAGGCGTTTTGAGCACCTTCAGGGGCGTTGCAGGCTGCAAGCAGCGCCGTGAGACCGAGCGGAATCAACCACCGGCCCGTCTTTGCGGACCGGATTTCAATCACGTATCGGGCGTCCAGGCTTCATAATCGCCGGTCGCCATTTGACGGCGGCCACCCGCTTCGATCGCGCCGGTCGGGCGATAGGCGTTCGGCGTGCCGGTCTGGTTGGGCGTATATTCGGTTTCCCAAATGCGGGCCGGTGGCAGATTGCTCTGCGGCGTACCCTCAACACTGTGGTGCAGCCAGCCATGCCATTCGGCAGGCACGCGGCTCGCATCATTCGGGCCATTATAGATCACCCAGCGGCGGATAAGGCCATTGGGGTCCACGCCGCCCTCATAATAGATATTACCCTGATGATCCTCGCCGATCTTCGTGCCTTTGCGCGACGTGAAGAGCGAGGTGCCAATGGTGGCACCGTCCCACCAGGTGAAGATTTTGCCGAGGATTCCCATGAGGATTGCGCTTAGCCGCTCTCCCCGCCGATTGGCAACTAGGGAAATGCCGCGCGAGCCCTCATTGCGACAGGGCAGGGCAGAAGCGGTCGGCACGCCAGACATCGCCTGCTGAGGATGCGTTGCGGCAATCGCCCCATTCCACCCTGTCACCCACCTCGAACCCCAAGGCTTTTGAGCGGCCATGGTTGATTTCCAGCACCGCGCTCACCGGCTCATTGGCGAAAATCGGCTCTAAGCTGTTGGGCTTGCCCTCGAGAATCGCGGCGATCGTTCCATCCGGGCGGATGAAGAGCAGGTCGAGCGCAATGGGCGTGTCCTTCATCCAGAAGGATGCCATTTTGGGGTAGGGGAAGGGGAAGAGCATCCCGGCATTATGCGCGAGCCGCGCTCGTCCGGTCAGGCCGCGCGTCTGCGCATCCTCGCCAACGGCAAGCTCGGCCCAGAAGCGCCGTTGCTCATCGGTTGATGTGCGGATGCGCACTTCTACGCGCCCCAGCGCATCAGCGGGCGCCGCTTCGGTCGCGCCGTTCGAATCCATATCGGATTGCATCACGCTTCCGTCGCGGCAGCCGGCCAGGAGCAGCAGCGATGCGCTCAGCCAGGTTGCCCGGCGCAGGGCGGAAAATAGCGTCATGTCATCAATCCTGCCATTAATCTTGATCGTCTTGGGGCGTCGGCATTTCGCCGGGCGCGCAATTGGTCCAGATGCGCGCAAGGTCCATATCATGGCCAGCCCGCAAAAAGCTCGCTATCTGCTTTTCGCGCAATGGCCTGTCCGCCATCTCCTGCGCAAAGGGGCCGATGCGCTTGCGCTTGGCGTGGCGCTCGGCAGCGTCCCATCGCTCCGCACTGTTGGGTGCGGCGTCCTGACGGGACTGCTCGGCGATCCCATCGAACTGGAGAGCTTGCGCAATGCGCCGTCGCCCCAGCCCACGCCTTTGCATCGCGCCCGATTTCATCACGGCATAGGCTTCATCATCGACATAGCGTAGCTCGACCAGCCGATCCGCCACCGCTTCGATCGGCGGCTGCGTCTCATCCTCCCAGCCCCGCTCGCGCAGTTTGCGGGCGAGATAGGCAATGAGCTTTGCCCGGCTGGTCGCAAAGCGCCCCACATAGCTGATCGCCAGCGAGTCCAGCGCCTCACGATTCAACGGTTTAGGCGGGGGCTTTCCCTCTTTCGATGATGCGCGCCATTTTTGTGCCATAGTCCCCGTCTTAAATGCGTCGATTAAATAATCGTGTATAAATCGTGCGACCAATCACGATGACTGGACATGAGAGGTGCTTTGAAAGCGTTTCGCATAAAAGTCAGTCAGCTTCACGCAAGGAAGCCGGATTTAGGTGCAGCGCTCATAAGCGTCATGCAGCGAAATCACTGAATGAAGGCAGATAATGAAGGGTCAGACAATGCAGCCAACACCGACAGAAGATCGGCTTGAGCGGCGCTTTGCCGATTTTGGCACATTGGGCGAAGCGCTCGATTATGCTGCCCAGGGCTTGCGCGGCCTCAACTTCCACGATGCGCGCGGCAATCTCGTGCGGCCTTATCCCTTCTCGGAAATGCGGGACGATGCGCTGGCCTGCGCACACCGCCTGTTGGCGCGCGGCGTCAAGCCACAGGACCGCATCGCGCTGATCGCCGAGACAGGCGCAGAGTTTGCGCAGCTCTTTTTCGGCATTGTTTATGCTGGCGCATGGCCGGTCCCGCTGCCGCTGCCCACCAGCTTTGGCGGCAAGGAGAGCTATATCGATCAGCTGGTGGTCCAGTTGCAAAGCTGTGACCCGACGATGCTGCTCTTCCCCGCCGAGCTTGCCGAAATGGCCGGTGAAGCTGCGCGGCGGCAGAGCGTCGAGCCCCTGAGCTTTGCCGATTTTCTGGCCGCCCCCATTGTCCCTGCCGCGCTGCCAACCGCGCAGAGCGAGGATATTTGCTATCTGCAGTATTCGAGCGGCTCCACCCGCTTCCCGCACGGCGTTGCCGTCACGCACAATGCGCTGCTCTCCAATCTCGCCGCGCATAGCCACGGGATGCAGCTCGTCAGCACGGATCGCTGCATCAGCTGGCTCCCCTGGTATCATGATATGGGACTGGTCGGCTGCCTGCTTTCAGTCGTCGCCAATCAGGTATCGACCGACTATCTAAAAACCGAGGATTTCGCCCGTCGCCCGCTCGCCTGGCTGGACATGATCTCCCGGCATGAGGGCACCTCGGTCAGCTATTCGCCGACCTTCGGCTATGATATCTGCGCCCGTCGCATGTCGAGCCAGACGCGGGCATCCGAGCGGTTCGACCTGTCGCGCTGGCGGCTCGCTGGCAATGGCGCAGACATGATCCGCCCCGATGTGATGCAGGGCTTTGTCGATGCCTTTGCCGAAGCCGGGTTCAGCCCCAAAGCCTTCCTGCCAAGCTATGGCCTTGCCGAAGCGACGCTGGCGGTCACGATCATGCCGCCGGGCGAGGGGATCGTCGTTGAGCTGGTCGAGGAAACGGATCTCTCCGGCGGCGTAGCCCCGCAGGATCGCCCTCAGCGTTTCCGCGCAATCGTCAATTGCGGCAAGCCAGCGCTCGGCATGAGCCTCGAAATCCGTGATGATTTTGGCGGTCTGCTGCCAGACCGGACCATCGGCAAGGTGTGGACCACCGGGCCATCGCTCATGGTCGGCTATTTCCGCGATGACGCCTCCACAGAAGCCTGTATGCTCGATGGTTGGCTCGATACCGGCGATATGGGCTATCTGTCCGATGGCTACCTCTACATCGTCGGTCGTGCGAAGGACATGATCATCATCAATGGCAAGAACCATTGGCCGCAGGATATCGAGTGGGCCGTCGAGCAGCTTCCCGGCTTCAAGCAGGGCGACATTGCCGCTTTCTCGATCACGACGGCTGGTGGCGAAGAAGCGCCCGCCGTGCTGGTGCATTGCCGCGTGTCGGATAATGTCGAGCGCGCCAAGCTGCGCGAAGACATTCGCGAGCGCGTGCGGTCGATCACCGGCATGAACTGCGTGGTCGAGCTTGTGCCACCGCGCTCGCTGCCACGCACCAGTTCAGGCAAGCTCAGCCGCTCAAAGGCGCGTACGCTCTATCTGTCGGGTGAAATTATTCCTTATAATATAGCGGCTTAATTTGCGTTTCAGGTAAGTTCTGCCACGCTTACCTGTTGATAACCTGATTCGCGTTATCAGCGTATCGTGACTGATTACGCCCCGAGCCAGACAGAGCGCATCACTGCCCTGCCAGAGACGCTGTCGCTCGCATATCTTAGCGGATTGCGGCGGCTGCGGCCCGAGCATGTCGAATATGTGCATGGTGGGCAATTGCGCGCGTCGGACAGGATGCTGAGCCTTTGCTCAATATTGGCGGGCATCTGCGTCCTTCTCGTGAGCCTCCGCTTCACCGATCATGTTTCGCCCCTGCTGCTGGTCGGCTGGGCCTGCGCCATGGTCGCCGCACTCATCCCGCTTCTGCGCATGCGCAAGTTCAACGCGGGCACGGATTACGCATCGGCCACGCGCGCTATGCTGCTGTGGCACGGCGCGCTTTCCTTTCTTCAGGCCGCAATCTGGGTCGCGGCGATGCAATTGTTCACACCGGATTCCAAACCTCAAGAGGTGATCACCTTATGGACGATCGCCTGCTGCCTCATGGCCGCGGTGGCGATATCCTTTCAGTCGACGCCGCTTTCAGCCGTCAGCTTCATCACCACGATCGGCACCGGGGCGACCTGGATGATGCTGAAATATGTCGACCCCATGCTTGCGTCGGTGGTCGCGACTTACTCCCTGCTCGTGCTGGGCGCATGTCTTTGGCAGGCCCATCTGTTCGGCGTCCAGCTGACGACAAGCAAGATGCTGGCAGAAAAGCGCGAGGTCGTCAGCCTGCTGCTCAAAGAACATGACGTGGATTCGGCCGATGTGCTCTGGCAAACCGACGTCGCCCGCCGTCTCACCAATGTGTCGGCTTTGCTGGCTCGTATGCTGGGCATGCCAGCCGCCGAGATCGAACATCGCTCCATCCTTCAGGTGCTGGCTGGCCCCGCATGGGAGGGCGGCCAGTTCGATCCTGCGCTCCATATTCTGGCCGAAAAGCTGAAGGCCAAGGCGGCTTTCTCGGATCTCATTCTGCCCGTCACGGTCCGGGGCGCGCAGCGCTGGTGGTCCATTTCGGCCTCGCCTCGAATGGATGACAAGGGCGTGTTCCTGGGATTCCGTGGCGTCTGTTCGGACATCACCCAGCAAAAGGAATCGTCCGAGCGCATCAATCAACTCGCGCGCTATGATATGCTGACTGGCCTGCCGAACCGGCTACACCTGACGGAAGAACTGGCTCTGGCCGTTCAGGAGGTCGGCAACTGGCACAGCAAATGCAGCTTCCTGATGATCGATCTCGATCGGTTCAAATCGGTCAACGATACACTGGGCCATCAGACGGGCGATCAATTGCTGGCGCAGGTCGCCCAGCGCATCCGCAAAGTCTGCTCGGGCTCCGAGGTTTGCGGCCGCATCGGCGGAGATGAATTCGCCGTTGTCGTGCGGGATGTATCCGATCATGCTTTGGTCGATCGCCTTGCCGAAGCGATCATCGATGAAGTCTCCAAGCCCTATGTGGTGGATAGCCAGACCCTCTTCATTGGCGCCAGCATAGGCTCATCCATCGCGCCTCAGGATGGCAGCGATGCCGAAACGCTGATGCGCAGTGCCGATCTCGCCATGTATCGCGCGAAGGAGGATGGCCGTGGCAAGCATTTTCGTTTCGCGCTCTCTATGCATGCCGATGCCGAGGAGCGCCGCACAATCGAGCTCGCCCTGCGGGACGCGCTTGCCAAGGATCAGCTCCACCTCATGTTCCAGCCGATCGTCGCCGTGCGCAGCGGTGAGGTGGTTGGCTTTGAGGCCCTTGTGCGCTGGACCCATCCCGAGATGGGCATCATCCCGCCGTCACGCTTCATTCCCGTTGCGGAAGATGCGCGCCTCATTGCGCCCATCGGCAATTGGGTGCTGCATTCGGCCTGCCTCGTTGCGCGGGATTGGCCGGACAATGTGCATATCTCCGTCAATGTCTCGGCGGAGCAGCTCTACGATCCCGGCTTTTTCGAGACGGTCGTCTCAGCTCTCGCAAAAGGCAATCTCTCACCCGATCGGCTTGAGCTGGAAGTGACCGAAAGCGTCTTCCTGCGCGAGGGACGCGGCGCTGGGCAATTGCTGGAAAAACTCACGCAGCTCGGCATACGTCTGTCGCTCGATGATTTCGGCACCGGCTATTCATCGCTCGGCTATCTCTCCCGCACCAAATTCAACACGATCAAGATCGACCGCAGCTTCGTCGCCGGTGCCGCGCGCAGTCAGCGTGAGAGCCTCGCGATCATTCACGCCGTCGTGGCGATGGCGCAGAGCCTGGGCATGGAGACGACGGCTGAAGGCGTGGAATCCGAGACGGAATATGATGTGATCCGCGCGCTCGGCTGCACCAAAATCCAGGGCTATTATTTCGGCCGCCCGATGCAGGCCGATGATGCGCTCGCCCTGTTTGATAGCTCAACGTTCGACAGCTCAGCCAGCCAGGTCGCCTGAAGCGCCTTCAGTCGTGCGTCAAACGCTGCTCGATTGCGGTCCAGATCCTGATGAATTGCCCAGCCTGCTCGCTCTGCGGCGCATAAGCGCCGAGCGGCAAATGCCGCACGCCCATCTGCTCGACGATGCTCGCATAAGTCACCATCGGCCAGTCACTATACTGCTCGATGGCTGCGGCGTGAAGCTTGCGCCGGCGATCGACCATCGAAAGCACGGGCAGGATTGGCGGATGCTTGCCGCCCCGTCGCACCAGCGTTTCGACCAGATCGTCGAGCGATTTGCGCGCCAGCGGTGAGGGGATGACTGGCACGACCAGGATGTCAGCGGCATGGAGCACCTGCTCGGCAATCTGTGAAAGGCCCGGCGGGCAATCGAGGATTACCCGGTCATAGGATCGGTCCAGATCCTCGATTAACTTGGCGAGCCGCTTCTTTTTGCCCAGGTCGAAGAGCAGCCGTTCAAGCCCGCTGAGCGACGTGTCCGCTGCCAACAAATCCAGCCCTGCCGTGCTGGTCGGGCGGCACAGGTCCAGCACCTTCACATCACGAGAGAAGATGGCGCGGGCCTCATCGCGTACGCCTGCCTCAGGTGCGAGCAACCAGGATGATGCCCCTTGTGGATCAAGATCCCAGAGCAAGGTCCGCCGTGCAGAATGCACTGCCGAGGCCCAGGCAAGATTGACCGCGAAAGTGGATTTCCCCACGCCGCCCTTCAGGCTGTAAACCGCGACTGTCTTCATTGGATTTTCGCGTGCCATCGCAATGTGATGATCTCATGGCATATTTATTACAAGTAAATGACAGGCCGCGGTGGAGATCGGCCCCGCACGCAAGCTCGATGAAGCGAGCGCACTTGCCAGCCCGCTTTCCCCCGCGCAAAAGGCGCCCGTGCGAACGGGAGGATTCATTTGACGGATTGGCAGCTACCGGCACTCGTTGCGATCATTTGCTACCTGCTTGGCTCAATCCCCTTTGGGTTGGTGCTTACCCGCCTCACAGGCAGTGGCGATTTGCGCGCAATTGGCTCCGGCAATATCGGCGCGACAAATGTTCTGCGCACCGGGCGCAAGGGCCTCGCCGCCGCCACGCTGTTGCTCGATGGCCTCAAGGGCGCCGTCGCCGTGTGGATCGGCGCATGGCTGTTGCCCAATGACGGAGCGCTGATTGGTGGCGTGGCTGCCTTCATCGGGCATTGCTATCCCATCTGGCTGCGATTCAGGGGCGGCAAGGGCGTTGCGACGATGCTTGGTGTGACCCTCGCGCTGTCATGGATTGCCGGCCTCATTTTCGCGGGCGTATGGCTCGCCATGCTGGCATTGGTCCGCATCAGTTCCGTCAGCGGCATGACTGCGGCGCTCAGTGCGCCCATTGCAGCCTATCTTCTCGGGGCGGAGGATGCCTCGATCGCACTCGCCCTCATGGCCCTGATCGTCCTCTGGCGCCATCGTTCCAACATCGCACGGTTGATGCGCGGTGAGGAACCCCGTGTTGGTGCCGCGCGCAAGTCATGAGCGCGCTCACACTCGATCAGCGCGATCGGCTCCGGCTGATCCGCACGCCGCATATTGGCCCCGTTGCTTTCCGCCATCTGCTGATGCGGTTCGGCACGGCAGGTCGTGCGCTGGAGGCCTTGCCCGATCTTGCTGCGCGTGGCGGCAAGCGCAGCTTTCGCGCGGCGGATCAGCATGTGGTCGACAAGGAAATCGAGCGGGTTGCCAAGCTCGGCGCGCGCTACATATTTTCGAGCGATCCCGATTATCCAGCCCTGCTCGCGCAAGCCGAATCCGCGCCACCTGCGCTCATCGTGCGGGGCAATCTCACGCTTGCTTCCCGCCGCTGTGTTGCGCTCGTCGGTGCGCGCAATGCCTCGGCAGCCGCTTGCCGCTTTGCGCGTGAATTGGCGCATGGGCTCGCCCAGGAAGGCGTCGTCATTGCCTCTGGTCTTGCCCGTGGCATCGATACCGCCAGTCATCATGGCGCTGGCCTTGCCAACACCGTCGCCGTCATCGGTTCGGGCATCGACGTCAATTTCCCGCCGGAAAATGCCGATCTTCAGGAGCGGATCGCCACCGAAGGCTTGCTCATTACCGAGCTTCCCCCGGGCGCGGAGCCGCTCGCCCGCCATTTCCCGGCCCGCAACCGCATCATTGCCTGGATGAGCCTCGGCACCGTCGTCGTCGAGGCCGCCCCCCGGTCCGGCTCGCTCCTCACCGCGCGTCTGGCTGGTGAGGAAGGGCGCGAAGTGATGGCAATCCCCGGCTTTCCGGCCGATCCTCGCGCGCAAGGCTGCAACAACCTCATTCGAGAGGGCGCGACGCTCGTGCAAAATGCACAGGAGATCATCGAGGCGATCGGCTCGATCGATCCGCGGTCGGTGCGATCCCGACGCGACGCATTTGCGCCTGAGCCGCCAAGCGATCTGGCCGAAACGGAGCGCTCGCGCATTATCGATTTGATGAGCATGAGCCCGGTCTCGATTGATGAGCTCATCCGGCAAAGCGGATTTGCACCGGCACCGGTCCAGACAGCATTGCTCGAACTGGAAATCGCTGGACGGTTGCAGCGCCATGCTGGAGGACGAGTAAGCCTGATTTGAACGACCCGCCGCGCCCCAAATACGGTTCGGCGATGAATGTTGATGAAAAGCAATGCTTGACGAGGGGGCGCAGAGCTTTTCATCCTCGCGCGTACACACGAGGAAGGTTAGCGGAACAGAATGCAACTCGTCATCGTCGAATCACCGGCCAAGGCCAAAACCATTGAAAAATATCTCGGGGGGGATTTCCGGGTATTGGCATCCTATGGCCATGTTCGAGATCTGCCCGCCAAGGATGGCTCGGTCGATCCCGATGATGGCTTCTCGATGGCCTGGGAAAATTATGGCGATAAGGCCAAGCAGCTTAAGGCGATTACGGATGAGGCCAAGAAGGCCACACGACTGATTCTCGCGACTGACCCTGACCGTGAAGGCGAGGCCATCAGCTGGCATGTGCAGGAAGTGCTGCGCGCCCGCAAAGCACTGCCGCCTGTCGTCGACCGTGTGACGTTCAACGCCATCACCAAGGCCACCATCCTCGAAGCGATGAAGCATCCGCGCGCTTTGGATGAAGATCTGATCGATGCCTATCGTGCTCGCCGCGCGCTCGATTACCTCGTAGGATTCACCCTATCGCCCGTCCTGTGGCGCAAGCTACCCGGTGCAAAGTCCGCAGGACGTGTGCAATCTGTTGCGCTGCGTTTGATCGTGGAGCGAGATCGCGAGATCGAAGCCTTCACGCCGCAAGAATATTGGTCGGTCATCGCCGATCTTGAGCAGGCAGGGCAGGGCTTTGAGGCGCGTCTGGTTCGTTGGCGCGGAGACAAGATCGACCGGCTGACCATCGGCAAGGAAGGCGATGCGCTCGCGGCCAAGGCCGATGTCGAGGCTGGCCGCTTCACCGTCTCCTCGGTCGAGACCAAGCCCGCCACTCGCAATCCGCCGCCGCCGTTTACGACTTCGACGCTCCAGCAGGAAGCCGCGCGCAAGCTTGGCCTCTCGGCGAGCGAGACGATGCGCGTCGCTCAGCAGCTCTACGAAGATGGCGCCATCACTTACATGCGGACCGACGGTGTGCAGATGGACAGCAGCGCCATCTCCGCCGCGCGCAAGGCCATTGCCGATCGTTATGACGCTGGCTATGTGCCGGATCAGCCGCGCGTCTACCAGACCAAGGCCAAAAATGCGCAGGAAGCGCATGAGGCGATCCGGCCCACGGATTTCTCGCGCGATGCGATGGGTTCGGGCGTTCACGCCAAGCTTTATGACCTTGTGTTCAAGCGCGCGCTTGCCAGCCAGATGGCCTCGGCGCGCCTTGAGCGCACTGCCGTTGAATTGTCGGATGGCACGGGCCAGCATGTGCTGCGCGCCACCGGGCAGGTCGTGCTCTTCCCCGGCTTCCTCGCGCTCTACGAGGAGGGCCGGGACGATAATGTTGATGAAGACAGCAAGCTGCTGCCGATCCTGAAAGCGGGCGATCAGCCAGCCAAGCGCGATGTGCGGGCCGACCAGCATTTCACCCAGCCGCCGCCGCGCTACAGCGAGGCGAGCCTCGTTAAGCGGCTGGAAGAATTGGGCATTGGTCGCCCATCCACTTACGCCTCGACCATTCAGGTACTGAAGGACCGCAATTACGTTCGCGTTGAGAAGAACCGTTTCTTCGCCGAGGAAAGCGGGCGACTGCTCACGGCCTTCCTTGAGCGCTTCTTTGACCGCTATGTCGCTTATGATTTCACCGCAGGCCTTGAGGATGAGCTGGACGATGTCTCCGGTGGTCGCGCCCAGTGGCAGGCCGTTTTGGAAGCCTTCTGGCGCGATTTCAAGCCGAAGACGGTCGAGATCATGGACCTCAAGCCTTCCGAAGTCACGGCTGAGCTGGACACCTTCCTTGCGCACATGCTTTTCCCGGACAAGGGCGACGGTGTTGATCCCCGGCTCTGTCCACTCTGCAACAGCGGAAAGCTGTCGCTGCGCGGCGGTCGCTTTGGCGCCTTCATCGCCTGCTCCAATTATCCCGAGTGCAAATATACCCGCAAGTTCGGCCAGCCCGGCGGGGATGGGACTGCTGACACGGGCCCAGAGGCTCTCGGCGAGCATCCCGAGACTGGCCTGCCAGTCACGCGCAAATCAGGGCGCTTTGGGCCATATGTGGAGATGGGCGAGGGCAAGGAAGCCAAGCGCGCCTCCATCCCCAAGGATCTGCCGGATGGCGAACTGACATTCGACTGGGCCGTCAAGCTGCTCTCGCTCCCACGCACGGTCGGCGATCATCCCGAAACCGGCAAGCCGATCATGGCGAGCCTTGGCCGCTATGGGCCTTATCTGGCGCATGAGGGCAAATATGCGCGCCTTTCATCGACGCTGGAAATCTTCGAGACCGGCATGAACGCGGCGGTCGCAAAGCTGGCGGATGCGGCCAATCGCGGCCCCGGCGCGCGCAAGGCTGCAGAGCCGCTCAAGATATTGGGCGCTCACCCGCGCACGGAGCTGGAACTGCGGGTCATGGAGGGTCGCTACGGCCCCTATGTGACTGATGGCACCACCAACGCCACGCTGCCCAAGAGTGTCGCGCCCGATGCGCTGACGCTGGAGGAGGCCGCGCAACTTATCGATGCGCGCGCCGCCGCCGCGCCCGCGAAGAAGAAGGGCAAGGCCAAGCCGAAAGCCAAGGCTGCGCCCAAGAAGAAAGCCGCAGCCAAGGCGCCCGCCAAGGCCAAGGCTGCCGCCAAGCCGAAAGCCAAGCCCAAGGCGGAGGCGGCGGAGTAAGCCGCCCCGCCTAAAGCGCTGGTAGGGGCGGCAATAGCAAAAGCCGCTCGCGAAACAGGGTGCGTGTCTCTAGCCGATCCTTAACTGGACTCAGGATAGAAGAATGACACGCAGCCTTACCCATCTCGAACGACTGGAAGCCGAAAGCATCCACATCATGCGTGAGGTGGCCGCCGAGGCTGAAAAGCCAGTGATGCTCTACTCGGTGGGCAAGGATAGCGCGGTGATGCTGCATCTCGCGCGCAAGGCCTTCTACCCTTCGCCGCCGCCTTTCCCGCTGCTCCATGTCGATACGACCTGGAAGTTCAAGGCGATGTATGAGCTGCGCAATCGCATGGCGCAGGAGAGCGGCATGGAGCTGCTCGTCTATCAGAACCCGGAGGCGCTTGAAAAGGGCATCAACCCGTTCGATCATGGTCCGCTCCACACCGATATGTGGAAGACCGAGGGCCTCAAGCAGGCGCTCAATCTTTATGGCTTCGATGTCGCCTTTGGCGGCGCGCGTCGCGATGAAGAGAAGAGCCGCGCCAAGGAGCGCATCTTCTCCTTCCGTACCGCGAGCCACGGCTGGGACCCCAAGAACCAGCGCCCGGAATTGTGGAACCTCTACAATGCCCGCAAGGCCGGGGGCGAGAGCATTCGCGTGTTCCCGATCAGCAATTGGACGGAGCTGGACATCTGGCAATATATCCAGCTGAACGGCATCCCCATCGTGCCGCTCTACTTCGCGCAGCCGCGCCCCACGGTCGAGCGCGATGGCATGTTGCTGATGGTGGATGACGAGCGCTTTCCGCTCAATCCGGGCGAAGTGCCGCAGATGCGCTCCATCCGCTTCCGCACGCTCGGTTGCTATCCGCTCACCGGCGCAGTCGAGAGCGAGGCGGCGACGCTGCCCGAGGTCATTCAGGAAATGCTGCTGACCACCACCAGCGAAAGGCAGGGCCGCATCATCGATAAGGATGGCGGTAATGCCAGCATGGAGAAGAAGAAGCAGGAGGGCTATTTCTGATGGCCGACACGACCATCGACGCGCCGATCTACCAGACCGACGCTCTCATCGCGCAGGATATCGATGCTTATCTGGAGCAGCATCAGCACAAGTCGCTGCTGCGCTTCATCACGTGCGGGAGTGTGGATGACGGCAAGTCCACGCTGATTGGCCGGCTGCTCTATGACAGCAAGATGATCTTCGAGGATCAGCTTGCCGCGCTGGAGGCAGACAGCAAGCGGATGGGCACGCAGGGGCAGGAGATTGACTTCGCTCTGCTGGTCGATGGCCTCGCCGCCGAGCGTGAGCAGGGCATCACCATCGATGTCGCCTATCGCTTCTTCACGACCGAGAAGCGCAAATTCATCGTCGCCGATACGCCGGGGCATGAGCAATATACCCGCAATATGGTCACGGGCGCATCGACTGCCGATCTCGCAGTGATCCTCATCGATGCGCGCAAGGGCGTGCTCACGCAGACGCGACGGCACAGCTATCTCGCCAATCTGGTCGGAATCCGCCACATCGTGCTGGCCGTCAACAAGATGGATCTGGTCGGTTATGATCAGGTGGTGTTCGATAAGATCGTCAAGGATTATGGCGACTTCGCCCGCGAGATTGGGATCAAGTCTTTCCTCGCCATGCCCATCTCCGGCTTCAAGGGCGATAACATCACGACGCGCTCGGCTAACACGCCTTGGTATGATGGCCCAACGCTCATGGAGCATCTCGAAACGGTCGAGGTGGATAGCAGTGCCTATCAGGCCAAGCCGTTTCGTATGCCGGTGCAGTGGGTCAATCGGCCCAATCTGGATTTCCGTGGCTTCTCAGGGCTGATCGCCAGCGGCATTATCCGCCCCGGCGAGCAGGTCCGTGTGCTGCCATCAGGCAAGACGAGCACAGTCACCCGCATCGTTACGCTCGATGGCGATCTGGACGAAGCCGTTGCGGGCCAGTCGGTTACGCTCTGCTTTGCAGACGAGATCGATTGCTCGCGCGGTGATGTGATTGCCTCTGCTGAAAGCCCGCCACAGGCTGCCGATCAGTTCGAATCCACCATCGTGTGGATGTCAGATGAGGCGCTCAAGCCCGGTCGCGCCTATTGGCTCAAGCTAGGCACCCAGACTGTTTCGGCAACCGTCCAGGCACCGAAATATGAGGTCAATGTCAACACGATGGAGCATCTTGCTGCCAAGACGCTTGAGCTCAATGCCATTGGCGTTGCCGAACTGACCACTGACAAGCCCATCGTTTTCGAGCCTTATGCGGATAATCACACGCTGGGCGGTTTCATTCTGATCGACAAGATCAGCAATTCCACCGTCGCGGCTGGCATGTTGCATTTCTGCTTGCGGCGTGCTCAGAATGTTCACTGGCAAGCCGTTGATATTAGGCGGAAAGCCCATGCCTCGCAAAAGGGGCAGGAGCCTGCCGTCCTGTGGTTTACCGGGCTTTCCGGCTCGGGCAAATCGACCATCGCCAACATCGTTGAGCAAAAGCTTTACGCGCTCGGGCGCCACAGCTTCCTGCTCGATGGTGACAACGTCCGCCACGGCCTTAACAAGGATTTGGGCTTCACTGAGGCGGATCGCATCGAGAATATCCGCCGTGTGGGTGAAGTCGCCAAGCTGATGACCGATGCCGGGCTTATCGTGATCACCGCCTTCATTTCGCCCTTCCGCGCGGAACGGGATATGATCCGCAGCATGTTGCCGCAGGGCGAGTTCGTCGAGATTTTCATCGATACGCCGCTGGCCGAAGCCGAGAAGCGGGACGTGAAAGGCCTCTACAAAAAGGCAC
>CBIHKY010000034.1:0-31465 GCA_966205705.1 uncultured Alphaproteobacteria bacterium | reverse complement strand
TGCTGCTAAAAAGTTGAGCGAAGGTGATGGAGTTGCGGCGCCTTCGTCAGGCAAACGAATTCGCTCCTTGTCGGAACGACGGATAGCGCTTGGCTCAATTGACTATCGTTGATCCGTCGCCGAACCACGATTGGCGAATTCGAAAGGGCGGGATCTCCCTCTAGCTTTCCCAAAGTGACCCGCCCATCAGGAAAAGTTCGGCCCTGAACGACCGCGGCCGAGCTGCCAGCTGATCCCATCGGTACGCATGATCCCGGACGCCGCCTTGCCAATGTTGCGTTCGAGGACATCGCGCCACGGCACGAGTGTGAAATCCCGCGACCGTTCGACGACAGCGAAACTCCCGCTTTCGAGATCGACCCGGCGGGCGATCTTGCCCTCGATCCGCTCGCCGATCCGGGCCGGTTCGAACCGTTTCCCAATATCGTCGCCGAGCCGCTCACCAACGTGTCGCAATTCACGCTGGCGCAGTGTGTCCAGCGCGCCGTCCCGGTATCGAAACCCAGCCCCCTCGCCGTCCGCCAATCCCTGTTCAATCAGCCACTGCCGCCGCGCCGCGAGCGCATTCCGTACTTCCCGCCCATATCCGACATCGCGCCTGACAGCGCGCCCGCCCTCGGCAAGCTCGCGATCGAGCCAGGTCGGCGCGTCCTTCCCGGCCAAGTCGTCGATCGGGGACCGCGACAGAACCTCTAGTGTGACTGGCCGGTCGCGCTGTTGGGCTCTGGCATAGGCATCGGCGCGAGCGAGATGATCGTCGGGGATCGTCCAACTCCCATCCGCCAGGCGCTCTGGTCCAGTGCCCGCGCGCCGCATCGCTTCGAGCCGCCGGACATGAGTGATTGCAAACGCCTCGCTGGCGCCTGGGTCGTGCCGCAAATGCAGGTCGATCGAATAGCGTCCGCCATTGGCGTGGGCGACCGCATCGACCGTGCGATCGGCTTGGGTCGCCTCGATCCGTGACGGCGCGATCCGCACTGTCGATCCCTCGGACACCGATGGTGTCGCATCCCCTCGGCCGATATCGATATAATGGACCCGGCCATCGACCCCATCGATCATCAGATAGTGCCGGTCGCGATGCTCGTCGGAAAAGCCACGCTGGATCACTCGTCCGACCAGAGCCTGGCGCAGGTCAATCGACACGACTTGCTCGACGCCAGCACGGTCAAGCCTGCGGGCAGTCAGTTCGCGCTGCATGAGGCGGATGATGTCGCCGCGCTCGCCCATACGCCGGAGTGTATCCTCGATCCCGTCTGCAAGCCGGTAGCGACCGCCACCAATGTCCTCGGCGAGATCCATCGCCTTCAATTTGCGCAGTCGTCCTGCTGCGACCGATTGCTGGAAGGTATCGTTGTCGGCCGGCGACACGCTCCGATCGATGTCCATACGGCGCAACAGCCGGCGGTCGATCGCAGTCAGCCTTTCCTTGTCGACATCATGGCGGAGCGGCGCCTCGATCTCATGATCTGTGCGGGGACCAAGGTCTACCCGCAGGACGATCTACTCGCGTTACACCGCAAGGCCGAGGCGGCTCTGGCTGCGGCGCCAATTGCCTCCGGGCTTGCGATCGAGCAGCTCAATTTCGGCTATGCGATCAGCGGCGACAAGCCAGCATGGCGGCCACGGCGCGCGTTCGATGATGGGCAGAAAACTTATATCGAGTTCCCCGCGTCGCTCGCGACAGGCGAAGCTCCCCCGCTGTTCGTCATCGGCACGGACGGCAAGGCGGAGTTGGTCAATTATCGGCAGCGGGACCGCTTCTACATTGTAGATCGAATATTCGATGCCGCGGAGCTGCGCCTCGGCCTTAAGAAACAGCATGTCGTCCGCATCGACCGCGGCTCGCATCCCGGCAAGCGGAGGGGCGCATGACGGAGACGCTCGCCGCCGATCCGCCGATCATAGCTCCAAAGGTCGATCCCGAGACGCTGAGCATCCGCTCGCGACCCACGCGTGCCATCCGGTTCCGTCGTGGCGCGATCATCGGTGCCGCCGCGCTCGGCTCCGCCAGTCTCATGAGCATCGCCTGGATGGCATTGAAGCCGCAGATATTCCGGCAGGTCGCGCAGGAAAGTGAGCTGTCCCAGCCGATGGCGAAGCCGGCCGCCGATGCGCTGTCCGGATTGCCGGCCAGCTACGGAGACGCGCCCAAGCTTGGCCCGCCATTACCGGGCGATCTCGGCAGGCCAATCCTTCGCGCGCAGGAGCGAGCCGAAGCAAGCGCCGCCTCTGCGCCGGCCGACACGGCTGCCGCCGCGCGACAACAGCGGCTTGCCGATCTCAAAACCGCGCGGGAGTCCGGTCTAATGGCGCAGACCTCGACTGACCACAGTTCGGCGCCGATCGCATCGGGTGGCGTTGCCGCGGCGCCCAATGCGCAGACCGCAACTTCGGCAACGGCCACAACCCGGAAGGAACAGTTCGCTTCGGTCCGCGACGCCAGCGGCGATCTCAATTCGGGCGCGCCGGTGGCGCCCTTGTCGCCGAACACATTGCTCGCCGGAAGCGTGATTGCGGCAAGCCTCATTACCGGGTTGAACTCCGACCTTCCGGGCATGGTCACGGCGCAGGTGACACAGAATGCGTTCGACACGGTAACAGGCACTATTCTGCTCGTGCCGCAGGGCGCGCGATTGATCGGCAAATATGACTCGGTTGTCGCGTTCGGGCAGCGTCGCGCCCTCGTCATCTGGCAGCGCCTGATCCTGCCCGACGGCAGCTCGGTGCGGCTCGACAACATGCCCGCGACCGACGCGGCGGGGTATGCCGGGCTCTCCGACAAAGTAGATTTCCACACGTGGACGCTGCTCAAGGGCGTCGCGATCGCTACCGTGCTTGGGGTGGGTTCCGAACTTTCAATTTCGGGCGAAAGCGATCTTGTGCAGGCGATCCGAGAGTCGGCACAGTCGAATACCGCCCGCGCCGGAGACCAGATCACGCAGCGCAATTTGGACATTCAGCCGACGATTACAATCCGGCCCGGTGCCCCCGTGCACGTGCTGGTGACCCGGGATCTCATCCTCGCGCCGTGGCGCGGTTAGGAATTGATATGGAGCTGAAGCTCGGAAAATTGCCTGATCGCACGCCGGTGAAACTTGCGCTTACAATCTTGCCGGAACTTCATGAGGCATTGCGCGACTATGCTCGCTGCTATGCAGAGACCTACGGCAGTGAAGAGCCGATCACCGAACTGATCCCGCATATGCTTGCCGCCTTCCTTTCGGCCGACCGTGGCTTCGCCAAGGCACGGGAGAAAGGTGTCAAGCGGTCGTGACCAAGCCATCGGACCGATCGACCCGATCAGTCCCCTTGACGATCAGGGTTGCCGACGCCGCAGGCTTGCTCGGAATCGGTAAGACGAAAATCTACGAACTGATCGGGGCGCGCGAGATCGAAGTCATCAAACTCGGCCGCGCCACCCTCATAATAAGGGCAAGCCTAGAAGCATTTATTGAGCGGCAGCGCGAGCCGGCTTTCGCCGCGCCGACGGCCCGAAAGCGCGGGCGACCAAGGAAGACCTTTCGGGAGTTGGCTTGCGAGCGCGAACCTTAGGCTGGCCGAGGCAATATTCCGCCCACGCCGCCATGAGCGATCGCCGCTTATTCAAGAAATCGGTCCGCCGATAAGCTGCTTCGACCTTGTTCTGGAGCGTGTGTGCGAGTGCCGCTTCCGCGATCTCGCGCGCCACATCTGTTTCTTCGGCCGCCCAATCGCGAAAGCTTGATCGGAACCCATGTACCGTAGCCCCAACGCCCATACCGCGGACCAACTCCAGAAGCGCCATGTCGGAAAGAACAGTTGCTGACATGCTGGACGGGAAGACGAGATCGCAATCTTCGACCGCAAGCGCCTGCGCACGGCGGAAAACGTCCGCCGCTTGAGCGGAGAGCGGTACGACATGATCAACTCCAGCTTTCATACGCTCGCCGGGAATCGTCCAAAGCGTGAGGTCCTCATTCAGTTCTGGCCACCGCGCGCCTCGAACCTCGCCGGATCTGACGGCCGTGAGAATGAGCGTTTCGAGCGCAAGCTGGCTCGCGGATAGATCCTTGTTCCGAAGGCGGACAAGAAACGCAGGCACCTGCGCATGTGGCAAGGCGGCGAAGTGTCCAGTTTTCTTCGGTTGCCGAGGCAATCCTTTCGAGATTGATCGGATCGGCGCCTCAGTGTCGCGAAAGCCGTTGGAAAAGGACCAGTCCAGCACCGTGCCGATCCGCTGTCGGACGCGCCGCGCAGTCTCCGGAATTTCAAGCCATATTTCGGCCAAGACATCGCGTATGAGCGGCCCATCGATCTTATCGACCTTGAGCTTGCCGAGCTTGGGGAAGGCATAAAGCTCCAGCGTCTTCATCCACTGTTTGGTGTGCTTGCCGTTCTTCCAGCCCTTGATCATTTCGCCGTGTGCCTTCCTGGCGGCCTGTTCAAAGGTCGGAACAACCTTCGCGACCTTGCGACGCTCCTCAAGCGGATCGATGCCCGCTGCTGCGAGCTTCTTTGCGGCAGCCGCTTCGAGGCGTGCTGTCGGAGCGGGAACATAGCGAGCGTCACCCAGCCCGATATCGCGCCGGGTGCCCTTGATCTGGATGCGAAGGACCCAGCTTTTGCCGCCGCTGGGCGAAATCTTCAGGTAAAGCCCGTCACCGTCGGCATACCGACCAGGCTCCTTGAGCCCTTCAATGATCGCCTTGGTGAGCTTTCCCATGTCCGAATCATAGCACGGCGTCGACCGATGGTGAAGCCCACCACCCCTCTCGAGTCCCACACTCAGTCCCACATGACTTTCCGGAGGCAAGCGACCGTCGGCGAACACAAACGGAATTTTATTTCGCAATTTCTGATGGTTATTCGGATTTTTCGAGCTTCAGCGAACGCCGAAAAAGTGCAAAATGGCGGAGCGGCAGACTGTCACATTGATGGCGATAAACTGTTGATCTGATGAATAGATTGAGGACTCGTTTCGCGAGGAAATCCCTCAAAGACCATACAGAAAACCATACGGCACTTCGGGTGACCCTTCGCAGCCAGTTGCTGCTCACAACCGAGGCTGCCCCTTCCCTTTAACGAATGTCCACTTTTGGTGTCCGGTGTCGCGCGAGCAATGTCTAGAATGTCGTGGGAAGCTGACTGACTGCTTTCGGAAACATACAATCCGAAGCGGACGACAAACATCCCAAAGCCTTACTCAGGACCCACTAATCGCAATGCTTGAGATATCCGTGGCCGGGTCAATCGCTACGCCCGCTTCCTTCCGCTCGGAATAGCGGTTCACCAGCGCATCTGCGTGCGGTCGCAGCAGCACGGTAAAGCGGACCAGCTCTTCCATCACGTCGACGATGCGGTCGTAGTAGCTTGAAGGCCGCATCCGCCCGGCCTCATCAAACTCGTTGAATGCCTTGGCTACCGAGGACTGGTTGGGAATGGTGAACATCCGCATCCAACGACCGAGCAGCCGCAACGTGTTGACGCTGTTGAACGACTGGGATCCGGCCGAAACCTGCATGACGGCAAGCGCGCGTCCCTGCGTCGGGCGCATACCGCCCATCGCGAGTGGAAGATGGTCGATCTGGGCCTTCATGACGCTGGTGATCTGGCCGTGCCGTTCAGGGCTGCACCACACTTGCCCCTCCGACCACAGCGAGAGTTCGCGCAGTTCGTGAACGGCAGGATGATCGTCGTTTGCAACCTGGTCGGGCAGCGGCAGCGTCGATGGATCGAAGATGCGGGTTTCGCATCCGAACAATTGGAGGAGACGTGCCGCTTCCTCAACGCACAGGCGCGAGAAGGAACGCTCGCGAAGCGACCCATAGAGCAACAGGATGCGCGGCGCGGGATCTTCTGGGCCCAACCCTTCAGCCGAGCGATTGATTGCATATCGCCGATCGAGTGCGGGAAAATCGTCAGGATCGGGAAGCATTCTGAGTGGCATTTGGATCACTCCTCAAGCTGGCGTCGTGGCAGGGAACCAGCGTCGTCCAAGCCGCAGCGCAACATGAACAAGCAGGATGAGGACAGGCACCTCAACCAGCGGACCTATTACTGCCGCGAAGGCGACAGGTGAGGCTAAGCCGAACGCGGCGATTGCAACGGCGATAGCCAGTTCGAAGTTGTTGCCCGACGCTGTGAATGCAATTGCCGTGGTGCGCGGATAATCCGCCTCGATCAGCTTCCCCATGAAGAAGCTGACAAGAAACTGGACGACGAAGTAGATCGTCAGCGGGATGGCGATCCGCACAGCATCCAGCGGCAACCGCACCACGTCGCCGCCTTTCAGTGTGAACATGGCGACGATCGTGAACAGCAGTGCCGCCAGCGTGACGGGGCCGATCCGCGGCAGGAATATGCTCTCGTACCAATCCGCGCCGCGCCTTGTGACGAGCAGCTTGCGGGTAAGGAAGCCGGCAACGAACGGCAGTCCCAGATAGATGAGAACCGCTTCCGCGACAGTCCAGAAGCTGACGTCGATGACGCTTCCTTCCAGCCCGAACAGTGGCGGCAGGACGGTTAGGAAGAACCAAGCGTAAACGCTAAAAAACGCAATCTGGAATACCGAATTGAAGGCCACCAGACCGGCAACGTATTCATTGTCACCCTTGGCAAGTTGGTTCCACACCAGCACCATCGCGATGCACCGCGCGAGACCGATGAGGATGACACCCGTCATGTATTCCGGGCTGTCTCGCAGAAAGATGACGGCTAGCGCGAACATCAGCGTCGGCCCGATCAGCCAGTTTTGCACCAGCGAAAGCGCCAGCACGCGCCGGTCGGCAAAGACCTTGGGAAGGTCATCGTAGCGAACGCGTGCGAGCGGCGGGTACATCATCAGCATCAGCCCGATGGCGATCGGCACATTGGTCGTGCCCACGGACAGGCTATTGAGCGCTGCCGGCAGGCCGGTGAAGACCGTGCCCAGACCAACGCCCAGCGCCATGGCGGCGAAGATCCAGATCGTCAGGTAGCGGTCTAGAAAGCTTAGCCGTTCGGGCTGAGAAGGCTGCGCCATCACTTCACTTTCCGGCCCGTGTCATCGATCACCCGTTCGCCGTCTTCCTTGGTGAAGGCGCAGCGCTGGGCAGCAGGAAGAATATCAAGCACGGCTTCAGACGGGCGGCACAGCTTCACGCCAAGCGGTGAGACTACCAGCGGGCGGTTGATGAGGATCGGATGCGCCATCATGGCGTCGATCAGCGCATCGTCACCGAGACTTTCATCGCCAAGCCCGAGTTCGACATAGGGCGTACCCTTTTCCCGCAGCAAAGCACGCGGCGGAAAGCCTGCACGTTCGATAAGTTCGATCAGTAGTGCCCGGCATGGCGGTGTCTTCAGATATTCGATAACATGCGGCTCGATCCCGGCGTTGCGGATGATGGCGAGCGCATTGCGCGATGTCCCGCAATCGGGGTTATGGTAGATGATAATGTCGGTCATTGTGCTCTCTGTCAGCAGAAGGTAAGTTCAGCCAGAAGCGGCTCGCACAGCTCCGAACGCCCTTGGCAGCAATCCTTGGCGAGGAAGACCATCAGCCCTTTGAGGGCATTGATGTCAGCCCTCTGTATTTGGTGGCGCCCGCGCTTCTCGGCGCACACAAGTCCGGCTTTCACTAGCACTGCGAGGTGGGTCGAAAACGTACTTTGAGTTAACCCGGATGCTTCAACGAGTTCACCAGTCGACAAGCCGTCAGGCTCATGTTGCACCAGCAGACGGAAGGCTTCGAGCCGCGTCGGATGCGCGAGTGCTGATAGGATCGAGAGGGCATCATCGGTATTCATCCATCGGATTTAGTCGATGAGTTGTAAACGGTCAACGACTTATCGGGAATATACGATGAATTTGGCGGGGCGACGAGGGCGGTGAATACAGGGAGCGGACTGAGTGAATGTGCACAAAGCGGCTAAAAGAAAAAAACTCTCCCCCGGCCAGTCCCAAGACTAGCACGCGGGAAAACTATAATCTCTATAACCACCCTGTAAAATCAATGACTTGCACTATAATCTTTACCCTAATCTTACTATAATCAGATTATACCTTTTAGAACTAACCTCACTGCCTGAAAAAATCCTTTAATTTCAAAGGCATTATAGTTTTGCCCATTTTGGATTATGTTAGATTATAGTTCGACCATAATCGAGAAATGGCTGTTTTCTGCGGGTTTGAGCGGCACTTTGGTTGACGATTAGCCGGATTATAGTTTTCCCGACCCCCACCCCTCCCTCAGGCTCACGAACATATTTTCGTGAGAAAAATGGCGGCGGGATCTGGCGATATAAGCTGATTGGTCAACAACGCCGAGTTTGAGCCTGAGCGTGCATCAGAATGCATCTGCGCCGAACCCTTTGTAACGGCTGTCCCGCCCAGCGTTTGTGCCTCTTTCCCGGCTGCGTAAAAATGCATCGAACGCGACACAAAAAGCGCGCGGGCGAGGCGGGGGGAAAAGCGCGCAACGAGGGGTGCCGGCGCGCCGACGCGGTCAATGGCGGCGGATTTGCGTGGGTTGGTTGGTCAGGCGCCGCCCTTCGATAGCGTGGCGCGCGAAATCCCCTGGCACGCGACGACATATTGTTGCGCACCGTTCATCGAACCGACATTGACCGACTCGCCAACTGTTCTCCATATGTTCTTTTTTGGGAGATATGAGATGGAACGTATTGACGACATTCGGGCAGTGGTGGCGGCAGCGCTGGAGAAGCGCGGGATGGATAATCGCCAGTTTCTAAGCGAGATCCGCGAGGGCCTTCGCGATGACGGCCCGTTTATGTTTGGAGCACTGGCCTGCGCTCGGCTGCTAATGCCATCGCCGCCGGCGGAATGATGTGGCGCGATACGCTGGCGATCTCAAAGTCGCGACGCGGATATTTGAAGCGGCCGCATGGCAATACGGCGTAAAGGTCACCTGCAGATGTGGGCGAACAGGTGTCTTTGATCCTTATGGGCTTTGGTGGCGCTTCGAGCGAAAGGGTTGGTCTGACGATTTCAGGGAAGCGCTGCGCCGCTTCCACTGCACACTTTGCTCAAAACGTCAGCGCAGGGCAGTGCGGCCGGTCAAGATCGAGACTTGCCGGGAAGAGCCGACCATCAACCTCCCGCGACCCGATGAGCGAACATGGAAGCGCGCGATCAGCAGAATGAGAGGATGAAAAAAGGGCGACCCGTCGCCGGGCCGCCCTGCATGATCTGGCAATCGCCGCCGCTTAGGCGGATCGCGCCCGAAACTTCACAGCCTCAAGGCCAAGTGCCTCGTTGAGATCGAGAAACACCGCCTGCAGCGGCGCCAGTTCCAGCTCAAAGAATGCATCGGTGGCCTTGGTCACATCCCCAAAGCCCCCTGCGTTCGCCGGAACAATGCCGAGCAGCTGGGGCGGCACGCGGTGGGCTGCGAGCACATCATCGCGCGTTGTGTTCTTGATCCCCATAAACTCGTCGCTCGCGCCCATCTGGGCGATCGGCAGCAGCTTCAAGCCATTCTCCTTGCCGCCCGGCGCGTGGACGAACAGATTGCGGAAATTGCCCGGCCCGCGTGAGCGCTTGAGCGCCCCACGCATCGCGTCCACGTCTCCCTCGGCAAACTCGCCGGTCGCATACATGATATAGCCAGCGTGGCTGCCATTCTCATAGTAGCGTCGGCGGAAGAGCGTGGCATTCTCGTTGAGCAGTGCCGACTGCAGGGCCGAGAGATATTCCGGAACGCCGTAGATCTCCTGATTGAGATCGGGCGCGAGCAGCTGGTGAACGGTGCGAAGCGGGAATTGCTCCTCATTCTTGAACCCTGGCACCCACCAGAAGGCGCCGGGCTCGACACCGCGCCGCGTATATTTTGCCAGCGGATGCTCAAGCCGCAATAGACCGCCGAGCCGGTTGTGGATCTCCTGCGCATAGGCGTTTCCGAGAACGAGATAGTCGAGCACCATCGCGCCGAACACCTTGCGGCTGAGCCAAGACGTGGGCTCAAGGCTGGCGGCCAGCATATTGCGCTTGAGCATGATCGCGCTCGAATGATGCGGTGAAGCACGAAAGGCCCGCGCCAGACCATCGAGCGAGATCGGCGGCTCATACCAGCGCCCATTGTGCCAGCACTCCAGCATATCGAGCATGGTGGCCCGGTTGAGCACGGGCTCGGGCTCGCCAAAGGTGAAAGCGGAGATCTCGCCGCCACCGGGCGCTGGCGCGGTGGTGGCAGTGGATAGGGCGAGACTATTCTGACGGCGGGACCGGCGCTTGCTCATTCGATTATCTCCATTGTGCCCTTGGGCGCTTCCTTGCCGTCGAGCGGCTCATTCATGAGGATGTGCATCGTTGCCCATGCGAGATCTGCGTGGCCGTCATTACCGCCGCGACCAGCCTTGAACGTCATGCTGCGCCCGCTCGCGGTGAGCGTTTTCTTCACAGAGACGAACGATGAGACGAGATCGAGCATGCAGGCATCGAACGCGAGGCGGCCCCGGCGCACCACATTCTGCGCCTTCATGACCATCTGGGCTTTCAGCTCCAGCGAGTATTCGATTTTGGCGACTGTGCAGCCGGGCATCGCGCCGACCTTGGCGAGCAGCTGATAGACGCCAGCGCCCACGCCCTTTGCGTCAACGCCAAGATAGGTGCAGTTATAGCGGCTGAGCATCGCCTTGATGAATTCGGACTGCTGCTCGAAATCGAGCCCGCGTAGCTGATGGCGCTCAAGAATGCGGAACCGATCGCCTTCCTTCTCGGGCGGCGCGGCGATGACCAGCGCGGCATTGTCGCCATCCTCGCTCTCTTGCGGATCATAGCCCGCCCAGACCCGGCGATTCCCAAATGGCCGCGCTGCATCGGGATTGAAGTCATGCCATTCAATGAGGCTATCGCAGCCGCATGCGATCAGATCATTGAAGCGGAAGGCGGACAGGCTGTCATCGACGAACTCGCAGAGGAACAGATTGGCGAACTCATCGGGCGCATACTCATCCTGCAGCTCCTCGATATCGAACAGGTCGCACCCACCGGCCTCGGCATCGCGGATCGTGACGATGTGCCGCCAGATCCGATCCGGCCCAACCGATCCACGCGCAAGCGCGGCATGGCTCACATTGATATCGACGCGATCTGCTTTCTTGCGCCGCTTGTTCCGGCGCTCGCCTGTCCAATAGGGATGCGCCGGATGCGCCACGCTGCTTGGCGTTGAAAAGTAGGTTTTGCGCCACTTCTTATGGGTGGCCATGCCCGAGGCCACCTTGTTCAGATCTTCAAACGAGTGGACCCAGAAAAACTCATCGAAATAGAAATTGCCATGACGGCCCTGCGCCGTGCGAAAATTGGTGCCCAGATAGTGCAGCTCGGCCGCCGCTTCCTCGGCCGGGCGCAGATCGGACGTGATGAGCATCGGATCGCCGGTTAGCGACACGCCCACCAGCTTGGCGAAGCTCACAATATAGCTTCGGAACTGATGCGCCTGCGCCTTGGAAGCTGAAAGGAAAATTTGATTGCGGCCCGTCTCGATGGCGTCGATCAGCGCCTCAAAAGCGAAATAATAGGTCGCGCCGATCTGGCGTGATTTGAGGATCATGCGCGTGCGCTGATCCTTCGCCTCCCACCACTGCGCCTGATAATCATACAGACCTTCGAGGAAGATCCGCTTTAGCTCAGCGGCCTGCTCCTCCGTGAAATGGTTCTTGCGCGCTTTCTTGCGCGGCCCGGCGTTGCGATTGGCGACCTTCTCGTTGAGATCACCCTCGTGCCCGCCCTCGGCCTCGTAACGGCGCACGCGGGCCATCGTCGTGATCGAGCGCGAGAGCGCGTCCATCTCGGCAAGGTCCGCGTTGCTCTTCTTCTCCTTGGCGACCAGCACCATGAAGCGGCATTCGAGGCAGTCCTCGATCTTGCTGATCGATGGCGCCTCGTCCCATTTGTCGCGCTGCTTCCAGCTTTCGATGGTCGCGCGGGGGATTGGCCCGTCCTTGTCGTTGACGATGCCATGCAGTGCGAACTCATCGGCAATCTGCGCAACGCCCCATCCGCGCCAATAGAGGCTGCGCGCATGGCGGCGCGGATCGAACTGCCAGAAGCTGGGCGGCCCTGCAGGCGCAGTGAGAGGCTTGGCGGTGGTCATCGCGCCAGACCTTGCCGCCTCGCCAGATCAGATCACGGCTCTCCATGGGGCGAGAGCTTCTCGCCCCATGGACTGGCTTGAGGATCACGCCCCTCGCGGCCCTTCTACGGCGATTGAGCGAACCTCGCCCGCTGTCTGAACTCAAGGGAACCCGCACCCATGGCCAAGAGCAAGTTTTTCCGCATCGCTGTTGAAGGCGAAACCGTCGATGGACGCGTGATCGAGCGCGACTGGCTTGAGCAGATGGCTGCCAGCTATGATCCCAAGACTTACACGGCCCGGATCAATTGCGAGCATATCGCCGGGTTCAGCCCCGATAAGCCTTTTAACGCCTATGGCTCGGTGCTCTCGCTGCGCACCGCCGAGGTCGAACTCACGATCAACGGCCAGACCGTCAAGAAACTGGCGCTGGAAGGCGAGATTGATGCCAATGATCAGCTGATCGCGGTCAACAAGGCGGGCCAGAAGCTCTTCACCAGCTGCGAGATCCACCAGAATTTTGCAGGCTCCGGCAAGGCCTATCTGGTTGGCCTGGCCGTGACCGACAATCCGGCATCGCTCGGCACCGAACCGCTAAAATTCGCGGCCATGTCGCGTCCCAACCTGTTCACGCTGGCAACGGAAACACAGATCGAGCTGCAGGCCGATGCCGTCGAACATGCCAGCATTGCCGATGCGATCAAATCGGGGTTCGCGGGCGTGGCGGCGCTGTTCACGCGCTCGGAAGAGAAGCCCAAGACCGAAACGTCGCCGCCGCCCGCAAATGACAACAGCTTTGACGTGCAGGCCTTCGCCACAGCAGTGGGCGATCAGGTCGCTGCAGCGGTCAAACCCGCCAACGACGCGCTCGCGCTCATGGGCAAGCGCTTCGATGCACTGGAAACCAAGCTCTCGAAAACCGAGCAGCCCGGCAGCTTCAACCGCTCCCCGGCCACTGGCGGCAGCGGCGCAGCCCTTACCGACTGCTGAGCCCCAAGACCGACGCCCCTCCCGCACCCGCCCCACTGGAGCCAAGCCCCATGCGTAACGAAACCCGCCTCCTCTTCGCCGCCTATGTGAGCCAGATCGCGCTCATCAATGGCGTGGCCTCGGCCACCGATAAATTCACCGTCGCGCCTGTTGTCGAGCAGAAGCTCGAAGAGAAGATCAAGGAGTCGAGCGACTTCCTCGGCATGATCAACATCGAGCCTGTCGTGCAGCAGAGCGGCCAGAAAGTGGGCGTTGGCGTCACCCGCCCGCTGGCAGGCCGCACCAATACGGCCGGCGGCACGCGCCGCACGCCGACCGATCCCACCGACACCTCGGACAATGGCACCTATTTCTGCCGCCAGACCAATTATGATCACGCGATTCCCTACGCGAAGCTCGATGCATGGCGTCACAAGCCGGAATTTCAGACGCTCCTGCGCGACGTCATTCTCAAGCAGCAGGGTCGCGATCGGATCATGATCGGCTTTAACGGCACCTCGGCAGCTGCCAACACGGATCGGGCAACCAACCCGCTCCTGCAGGATGTGAATGAAGGTTGGCTGCACAAGATCCGCACCAAGGCGCCTGCCCGTAATCTCGCTGATGGTGCGCTCACCGCCAACCCCACCAAAGCTATCTATGTCGCCTCTGGCGTGGAGGTCGTGAACGGCGCGGGCACCAATACCGCGACCGCCAAGGCTGACTATGCCAATCTCGATGCGCTGGCCTTCGATGCGCTGGATCTGCTCGATCCATGGCACCGTGGCGACACCGATCTGGTGGTGATCGTTGGCTGGCAGCTGGTGAAGGACAAATATCTCAACCTGCTGCAGGCCGCTGGCGACACCGCGACCGAGCGCGAGGCGGCGCACCGCATCCTCACGCTGCCTATGCAGCTGGCCGGCAAGCGCGCCATCATCGTGCCGTTTTTCCCGGAAACGAGCCTGCTTGTCACCAGCCTCGATAACCTCTCCATCTATTGGCAGGAAGAGACCCGCCGGCGCCACATCAAGGATGAGCCAGCGCTCGATCAGATCGAGAATTACGAGAGCGTCAACGAGGATTTCGTGGTTGAGGATTACGGCCGCACCTCCTTCGTTGAGAACATCGTGATGGGCGCAAAGCCGGCCTGATCGGCGCCCATCCCTTCCACATTCGTTCCAGCTGACAGGACACGCACAATGAGCCTTGCTCGCCGCCACAGGGACAATATCCTTGCCGCACAAACCGTCGCGTTCGCTCCCGATGTTGGAGCGGCCACCCCCGCCGCCGCCCCTCTCCCGGCGGCGGGGGGCACGGGTGATAGCCAAGCCGATCGCGGCGCTGCCCAGATCGCCATGCGGCTCACCCATGATCTGCGCCGGCTCCATGAGATCAAGGGCGTGGAACTCAAGATTGCTGCAAAGCGCGAGATGCTGCCCGAATATGTCGATTGGGTGAAAGGCCTGCTCAATGCCGATGGCGGCGTTGGCACCGGCGTCTCGGCCGAGGTGCTGCCAACCATCCTGATCTGGCTGATCGACATGGGCGAGTTTTGGGACGCGCTGGAGCTCGTGCCGTTCGTTCTGCGCCACAAGGTCGAGATGCCGGCGCGCTACAACCGCGATGCTGCCACGATCGTCGTGGAAGAGATCGCAGAGGCCGCTCTCAAGGCCCATAATGCCGGGGCCGATTTTGATCTGGGCGTGTTGCTCCGCGTGGCCGAGCTGACCGACACGATCGACATGCACGATCAGGCACGCGCCAAGCTGCGCAAGGCCACCGGCGCGCAGCAGCTGCGCATTGCGGAAGACATGGAAGCGAATGCCGATGGCCTCGCGATGATCGAGGCGGCGCTCGCTTCCCTCAAGGTCGCGCAGGCGCTCAACGATCGCATTGGCGTCAAAGACAAGATCAAGCGCGCCGAGAAGCTGCTCAAGGCCCACGAAACCCCGGGCGAATCCGCGCAGAAATCCAACGAACAGAGCGGCTCAGCCGTCTGACAAGCTCGCCCCCGGCGCTCGGGGGCGGATCGCGCGAGGCGGGAGGTTCATCGAACCGCAGGGCCGCCCTCTGTCCCGATCCTCACCCCCGTAGGCCGGCAGCCCCAGAACAAGAGGCAGCCCGGACACAAGAGGAAGATATGGGACCGCTTTTTGACACCCTGGCACTGCAGATCCTCGCTCTGGTCGCCTTCACCTATGGCGGCCTCTGGTTGATCGGCGCCGCCATCGTGCTGCGTCTCAGCCTCGCCATGGATCCGGCTCGCCCGCAGCTTGGCATCTGGCACAGCCGGGCATTCTTCCTCATCGGGATCCTCATTCTCGTTTTCGGCCTGATCCCGCTCACCCGGACGATCATGCCATGAGCTTCGTCGCCAAACCCCCTGCGCCCGATCGCGATCCGCCGCCGGCCGAGACGCTCATCGTCAACGATGGCTTCTTTCCCGATATCGACCCCGCGCAGATCCGCGACGTTGCCCGCATCCCGACCAGCATCACGCCGCCGCGCCTGCGCGAAGCGATCCTTGCCGCGATCCTCTCTGCCGAGATTGATCTGCGCGCATGGGCTGCGCTGCACGTCGCTGGCGGGCATGCGACCCTCGACGCGGTGCCCGCGCCCCAGCTGGACGGCAAGAGCGCCAACATCATCCGCTATCGCCGCATCGTGGCCCTGTTCGCGAAGGCAGAGCTGATCGAGCGGCACCGCGACTATGACACCACCGCCGCCGGCGCCGGGCAAAGCGATGAACTGTCCGCCAGCATCAGCGATCTGCGCCGCGATGCCGCGCATGCCGTGCGCGATATGCTCGGCCGCACCCGCACCACCGTGGATCTCATCTGATGACGCGCATGCAGCGCCTCACAGCCCGGCAGGGCGACAAGCTCGATCTGCTGATCTGGCGCGAGGCAGGCCTTGGCCCGAGCGAGATCGGCAAAGTGCTCGATGCCAATCCCGGCCTTGCGGATCTCGGCGCCATTCTGCCGCTCGGCACGCCCGTGCTCGTGCCCATCACCAACGCGCCGCAGGCCACCCGCCAGCGCCCCCTCATCCAGCTTTGGGACTGACCATGGACATCAAAACGATCATCCCCCCTGCGATTGAAACGATCAGCTCGCTTTCACCGGCCCTTATTGGCTCAGCCGTCGCGCAGGCATGGAAACCCGGTCTGAGCTGGCGCCAGCGCTTCGTGCAATGGGTGGTGGGCTCGACGGTGAGCTATTACGCCACGCAAGGCATCGTCGCCTTCACAGGCTGGAATGAATTTGTCGCGCAGTCGATCGGCTTTGGCATCGCCCTTGTCGCCTTCGACGCCACGCCCCGCCTGATCTCGTCCGCATCCGATGCGCTGACGCTCGTGCCGGGCCGCTTTTCCGATCTCATTTTCGGCAAATCCAAGAAGGGAGGCTGACATGCGCAACATCAACCGCATCAACATCCATTGCACCGCCTCACGCGAAGGGCGCTCCTACACCGTGGCAGATATCGATCGCGACCATAAGGCACGCGGGTTCGGCAAAAGCGCATCCCGCCCCTGCGGCTATCACTATGTGATTTATGCCGATGGCAGCGTGCATGCAGGCCGTCGCGAAAATGAGGTGGGCGCCAACGCGGCCGGGTTCAACAGCAACTCGATCGGCATCGTCTATGTCGGCGGCCTTGATGCGACGGGAAAGCCAAAGGACACCCGCACGCCCGCGCAGCGTACCGCATTGGCCAACCTCGTGCGCGACGTTGCTCGCCGCTACAAAGTGTCACCTGCGCGGATCCTCGGGCATCGTGACCTTTCCCCTGATCGCAATGGAAATGGCAAGATCGAGCCGAGCGAGTGGCTCAAGGCCTGCCCATGCTTCGACGTGCAGGCGGAAGTGCCTGCATGGCTCTCTGGAGACTGACATGAGTAAGCTGTTCCGCATCGCCAAAGGCGCATGGGCGCTGCTCAGTGGCTCGCGCGAGACCATCATTTTGCTCGCACTCGCCGGCGCTGCAGCTGGCCTTTACGCATGGGGCGCGACAGGCCGTGCCGAGCGCGATCGCGTCAATGCATGGGCGCGCCAGATCTGCCTTACCGCTGGCAGCGAATTCACCGGCACAAAGCTGCAGGGCAAGGGTAAGCCGGACGGCTGCACCGCGCTCGTGGCGAGCCTTGCTGCCTATAAGCGGGAATCGCAAAGCGCCACCGCTACCACGCTCGCCCGCGCTGCAGACCGCAGCCAAGTGAAAGCCGCCGCCGATCGCACGCTTGCGAGCGCGCAGGCCACGCGCCGTGCGGCAACGAAACAAGCCATGGAGAAAGCAAATGAAAGCATCGCGCCAGATGATCGCGTTGGGGCTGATTGGTTCGATCGCCTTAATGACCTTGCAGGGCTGCACCCGCCCGCAAATTGAGCCAGCGCCCGCCGTCATTGCGGTTGAGGTGAAAGACACACCGCCCGCCGATCTGCTCACCTGCCCCGTCAGCCCGGCGCCGTTCCCGAAGGAAACCGCCACCATCCCCCCGGCGGTGCGCGCGGCACTGATCGGCCTCGCCTCGGCCTATGCGCAGACCCGTGACCAGCTGCTGCGCGTCATCCGCTGGCACGAGCCCACAGCCTGCGAGGCAACGCGCTGATGCAAAAGCCCGACAGTCTGCGCGCGCACCTCACAGCCTATTTGCCGGATCTCAAGACGCACCCTGATCGCCTCGCTATCTATGTCGAGAGTGGAAGCGTTCGCGCGCGCCAGTCGCTCACGCATTCGTTCGAATATGCCTATAAGTTGCAAGTGGGGCTTTGGGATTTCGCCGGCAACGCCGATAGCGTCATGCTGCCCATTCTTGACTGGATCGCGCGCGAGCAGCCGGAGCTGCTACGCCAGCGCGATGCAACGCCCTTCACATTCGACGCCGAACTGCTCGATAGCGATACGAGCGATATCCTGATCTCGATCGACCTAACCGAGCGCGTCATTGCCACGCCTCGCGCCGATGGCTCGGGCTTCGATCTGGAGCACCCTGCCGAGCCGCCGGTTTTCGAGACGTTTACCGATGTGACCAATGATTTCGTTCAGGGCTGGGGCGGACCGGAGCTACTCGCGGAAAGTGAAGCCCCAGGCATCGTTTTGACAACTGCAATTCCTCCTGACGCATGAGCGACGATCTTCTTGAGCTGGAAGCGATGGCCGGCGCGATCATCCGCGCCCTCACGAGCAGCGAGCGCCGCACGCTCCTGCGCCGGATGGCTTCCCGCCTTGCTCTGAGCCAGCGCCAGCGCATCGCCGCCCAGCGCCAGCCCGATGGCAGTGCCTTCGAAGCGCGCAAGCAAAAGACACAGCCGATCAGCTCGCGAGGCCCAGCCTGCTTTCTTTACCCATCGAGCGACGGCGCCCGGCGCGTGATCATGAAGGGCTTTGCGTGGGACAATGAGCGCAAGATGACGGGTTTCGATATTGAGGTCGGCGGCATCCGCTCGTTTCAGTTCGATAAGGTTATTAAATGGCTTCCCGTGCCCGAGGAGCATCGCGGTGGCGGGGGAAGCAAGCTGCGTCGCAAGGGCGGGCTGCGCCGGCGAGCCATGTTCCGGCGCCTGTCATCGGGGCGTTATCTGCGCTCGGGAGTGGAAGATCGCGGGTTTTGGGTAGGATTTTCGGGCAAGGCCAGCGAGATCGCTGGAATCCACCAGCATGGCCTACGCGATAAGCCCTCCCTGCGCGCGCGCGCTATTCCCTACCCCAAGCGCGAGCTTATCGGGACGACTGAGGCGGATCGCGAGATGCTGATTAATCTGCTGTATGAGCAACTCGACGCGATCTGATAGCTTTCAATGATTGGCGATCCCATGACTATCGAACGTTTGTTCTCGCAATACAGAACTCAACCGTTCGGTAAGGCCAAAAAGTACAACAAATAACGTCATTCATTCATGCGTATGGCGCCCGGTTCAATCGCTCATCTATCTTGAAAGCCATCTCATACATTATGTCATAAACTGCAGATTCAAAACCTCGATAATAAGATAATTCTGCTACAATATCCCTTTTACCATGCGCTATGTTATTTCTTCTCTGAACAAGAGTGGATATTTTAACACGATGCTCGTCTAACGCTGAAATTGTTATATCGGCATCACTAAGAAGGTCTCTCAGGACGTTCGGCCAAAGATTGGATTTTGTGTTTATTTCGGGAAAATTTGGACGAATACCATTAGTAGAAACAGATAAATCCTCTATTTCATTTAAAAACCCTTCTGAAGGCAGCCCTCTGATGCTCTTTAATTTGCTCTCAAGAGCAAATAGACGCGTTTTTAATGGCAGCGAGCCACAGTCGTTAACCGCTTGCTTAGCAAATTCATAAAAAACTGTAAGCGAAGTTTTTGTGAACCCCTCATAGTGCGCGTAAAGGAGCGCCCAAGAAGCTCTTAGCAAAACAACCTTTTGATGCTCGCTCACGTCATTTCTTGAAAGCAGCAACTTTAAAGAACCTAGCTCTGCTTCGCGCCAGCTCAGGTCATCCGTTATCAAATCAAGCGGGATTCTCGTCACAGAGGTACTCCTGCACGACCTGAATCCTTTCATTCAACTTGGGAATTGTGTTCGCGCCCGGGCCGGTTGCGTTCTTAAATCTATCGCTTCCAAATGCTGTTTGCAGGCGCTGTAAAAGAATATCTGCTGGGACGGCGACCAAAGCCTCGTAGCGCTCAACGAAAGCCACACACACCGCCTCATAATAGGCAGGAGCTAAACGACCAGTAGCTTCTCCGTGTGAGTTGAAACGCGTAAACGCTTGATCGCCCAGTTTATCGGATATGGCGACGAAGGTTTTCTCAAAGAGCGAGGCCATTGCCTTACTATCGAAGGCGCCACGCCCAAACAGGACGTCTTCCATATATCCATCTAACCACTCTTCGATGTTCCCTTTGAATGTATCGCGGGAGTTAACCAGCGCAAAAAATCGAAGCACAAGCTCCTCATTAGCGCGTTGCTCGATCATGCTGCTAGGAAGACGTGAAGTCGCCGAAGTGAAATCTTTAAACTTGGCCAGGCTCTGCAAAAGCTCATAAAAATCTGCACCGCCATCAATCATTCGTGACGAACAATTGCGTATTTCCTGTGCAGACAGGAGAGAACCGCCGGTATTGAGACGCTTAAACAGCTCATACTTTACAAAAGCATCACCGGATTTGTTGATAATCGTTGCGCGAATTGGCGTTCGCTTTATCTTCAGACGCGTCACCGTACCTATAGATTCTAACGTTTTCCCATTCATTTCCTTTATAAAATCGCATCCCTCAAGGACAAGCTCAGGTTGACCAATAGCGTCATGATCCAAAAACTGAAGAACAGAGCTTGTTCTTTGAAGTCCATCAATGAGCTCAAGTATTCCGTCATCATTCTCAATAAGAAATATTGGAGGGATGGGAAGGCCCATAACTATTGATTCTATCAAACGGGATCTTTGCTCATTAGACCAACGAAAAAGTCTTTGGTATTCTGGACGAATAACAATCTCTTTATCGCGGTGCAGATTAAGAAGTTCTCCAAAGGAAAAATCCACCGCAGTCGTGCGAATTTGCCGATCATTTTTATTCGGATTGTTATCAGTCAAGATCTGATGCCTTTAGAGGTTTGTTCCGACGCTACATACGTATGAGCAGATGAGCAACGCTAGTGTTTTGGGTTGCGGTAAAGACCTTGCTCCGCAGCACTCACGTTTTTTAAATTCAGTCCTAACCCGAGAGAGTCATAGCTGAACCGAGCGGCGAGGCGCATAGGATCTTTCCATCCCGTGCCTGCCGTCACTTATGCATTGGGACAGGCAAATGTTGGTCCGGAATTGTGAATTCCTGCAGATCGAATTTCCACACGCAACCAAGTGCCCAAGCCCCTCCATAGGGCGAGAGCGTCTCGCCCTATGCACCGCATAGAATAACAGGCCTGCCTCGACCGACATGGCCGGCATGGCTGATGCAACCTTCACTGCAGTAGATCTTTCGCGCCTTCCAGCGCCCGATGTGATCGACAAGCTCGATTTCGAGACCATCCTTGCCGATGCAGTCGCGCAAATGCGCACCCTCATGCCGGAGTTCGAGGATCGCGACAGCGACCCGGCAATGAAGTTGCTGCAGGTTTTTACCTATTTTGCCCAGCTGCTGCGCCAGCGCGTCAATGATGCTGCCCGCGCCGTGATGCCAGCCTATGCGGTCGGCGCGGATCTCGACAATATCGCCGCACTGTTTGGCATCGTTCGCCTGACAATCACACCTGCAGATCCCGTGCTCGCGATTCCTGCTGTGATGGAAAGCGATGCGGACTTTCGCCGGCGCATGGTGCTGGCGCCCGAGGGCTATTCGGTGGCCGGGCCAGAGGGCGCCTATATCTTCCATGCATTGAGCGCTGATGCCGATGCGCTCGATGCCAGCGCCACCAGCCCTAACCCCGGCGAGGTGCTCGTTTCGGTGCTCGCGCGGCAAGGCGATGGCACAGCGTCGCCCGAACTAATTGCAGCGGTCGCTGCCTATGTTTCGGACGAAACGCGTCGCCCGCTCACGGATTTCGTCACCGTCCAGTCGGCTGAGATCATCGAATACGCGGTGGCCGCGACCCTCACTACATTTAGCGGACCAGATGGCGCCGTGGTGCTTGAGGCTGCTCGCAAGCGGCTCGATGATTATGTGGAAGCAAGCCACCGCATCGGCCGCGATATCACCCGCTCGGGGCTGTTTGCCGCGCTCCACGTCGAGGGCGTGCAGAATGTCGTGCTGACATCGCCGGCGGCAGATCTGATCATCAGCCGCACGCAGGCACCGCACTGCACGGGCATAGTTCTCAATTATGCGGGCACTGGCGAGTGAGCTACCCCACCGTTCTACCGCCCGGCTCGACCCAGCTTGAGAAAGCGCTGGAACAAGCCGCTGCCCGCGTGCTCGATTTCCCTGCGCCAATTCGCAAAGTCTGGTCGCCGGATAACTGTCCGATCGAGCTGCTGCCTTGGCTGGCATGGGGTCTGAGCCTCGATAACTGGTCATCGGACTGGAGTGAGGCGATCAAGCGCGAGCGCGTGCGCCGCGCGATTCCTATTGCCCGGCAGAAGGGCACGGCATCGAGCGTGCGCGGCGTCGTGCAGAGCTTCGGCGGCTCGGTCGCGATCCGCGAGTGGTGGCAGCAGGATCCGCCCGGCGATCCCCACACCTTCTCGCTCCTGATGAACCTTGAGCAAGCCAGCGCCCCTGCAAGCGCCAGCTTTGTCGATCAGGTCATTGCCGAGGTTTACCGCGCCAAGCCCGCGCGCTCCCATTTCACCTTCACCCAAGGCGTCACGGCGCGCGGCGGCATCGGCCTTGTCGCGCGTGCGCGGCCCATCCTGTTCGCCCGGCTCAGCTGCGCCGCGCCGCCTGCCTAATCGGAGAAAATCATGGCCCTCACTATCATTGTCACCGATGCCGGCCGCGCTGCTCTAGTCAATGCCGCGAACAACGGCACCAACCCGATCGTCATCACGCAAGCCGGGATTTCAGCCACCGCCGTGGTGCCATCCAAGACAGCCACGGCCCTGCCCGGCGAGATTAAGCGCCTTGCGACGATCTCCGGCGATGTGGTCGCAGATGATATGATCCATCTGATCGTGCGCGATGAGGGTGGCGACACCTTCACCGTGCGCAGCTTGGGTCTCTATCTGGGCGATGGAACGCTGTTCGCCATCTACGGGCAGGCCAATCCAATCCTTGAGAAGTCCGCACAGGCTATGATGTTGCTGGCGATCGATATCGCGTTTGCGGACGTGGACGCGGCGCAGATCAGCTTTGGCGATGCGAACTTCCTCCTACCGCCCGCCACTGAAGCCGTGCAGGGCGTGGTGGAGTTGGCGACAGAAGCGGAAACCACGACTGGCAATGACGCGCAGCGCGCCGTGCATCCCAAAGGCCTCAAAGCCGCCGTCACCAGCTGGCTCAATGATCGTCTGGGCGAAGGCGCGCCCTCAGCCTTCATGAAATCCCTGCTCACCACCGCCTCGGCGGCGGCGCTGCGCATTGCCATTGGCCTCAAGAGCGCTGCTCTAAAGGATGAAGGCGCCGGGAATGGGCTTGATGCCGATCTGCTCGATGGCCAACAGGGCGCCTATTATGCTGACATTCCCGCGCGACTTGGGTTTGTTCCGTGGGGGCCGAACAATGATGGCGCTGGGTCGGGCCTCGATGCCGGCATGCTCGCTGGCCAGCTGCCCGGCTATTACACGAACATTACCGCCCGGCTCGGTTATACGCCGCTGAATTCCACCGCCTACACGTCCGCTGACGTGCGCGCGAAATTGCTGGAGGTTGATGGGGCTGGCTCTGGCATTGACGCCGACTTGCTCGACGGCCAGCAGGGCGAGTTCTACTCCAATATTCCCGCTCGCCTTGGCTACACCCCCGCGAATAGGGCCGGGGACACATTCACGGGGCCGGTTAATATCACCGCCTCCGGGAGCCCCGCTTTAAGCATCAACTCCATCGGCGCTGTTGTCGTCCGGCTTGTCGCTCAACTCGATGGCAATGTTGTTTTATATCGCAACGGGGGCGTTGGAGAGGCGCCAATTTGGGCGATTAATAGCAATTCCGGGCCGTTTAATTTTACTGTGCCGGTCGTTCGGCAGAACAACCCAATGTGGGACGCTGGCAATGATGGTTCCGGTTCCGGCTTGGATGCCGACCTGCTCGACGGCTACCACGCGCATGATTTCGACCGCGTTGCGGCCCACAACCTTATCGGGAACGGCGGCGCGATAATTTGGGGGAATGGCCGCAGGGAATGCTGGGGCGAGATTGTCCTGAATGCGAATAGCGGCGGCTATTGGGCATTCCCTGTCGGCTTTGATCAATGGGTTCACCCGCAAATCAGCGTCACGGTTGTGAACGGCGAAGATAACGCAAGCCAAGTGACCGGCATTACGGGCGTGAGCCTTAGCGGGATCAGTGTTTACACCGCGAGCAACTCGGCGGTCCGCGTCTATATCCGCATCCTCGGCGTTTGAATTTGGAGAGATGGCATGAGTGAAATGAATATTCACATCGGCACCCTTGATCGCGCCCAGCGCACTGTGCCTGTTACATTCACGCTTGGCGAAATTGTCTATAAGCGCGCCGTCAATGCGGTCATGAAAGCCAATGGCACGCATGATCGTGCTGCCACTACCGCGCGCGTCAATGATGTAGCCCGTGGCGTGGCGGAGAAGATCAAGGTTGGCGCCATCACCATCCCGACGGCGCCCCCAACGGGTGAACTTCAAAGCGATTAAGGGCGCTTAACGCCGATCTCAATTTGAAGCCGATGACGATCGAACGCAGCAATATCGCGCTGCTTCCACCAGCATAAGAGCAATGAACTCCATGGGGCGAGAACATCTCGCCCCATGGAGCCCCGCGCATGAGCGAAAGTCGCGCGGCATGGTCCACTCATGGACCGACCCTCAGACCTTGAACAGATGACCGGCGAAGCCATCCAGCTGGGCGCGATCGCCTCGGTGGATGCTGCAAACGCCACTTGCACGGTGGCCATCGGCGAAATCATCACTGGCGAGCTGCCTTGGATTGCCCAGCGCGCCGGCGGCGCTCGGTCATGGTCGCCGCCCAGCGTTGGCGAGCAGTGTGTGGTGCTGGCGCCCGAGGGCGATCTGGCAAATGGCGTCGTCGTTCTGGGCCTTTACAGCGATGCGTGCCCGGCACCATCGAACAACCCTGATCTCGTGCAGCTCGCGTTCGATGATGGTGCACTGATCGAATATGATCAGGCCGGCCATGCCCTGCGCGCCATACTGCCCGGCGGTGGCACGGTGGAAATCGAGGCGCCCGGCGGCATCACCATCAAAGGCCCCGTCAAGATCGAGGGCGATGTTTCGCTTACGGGCGACATGGCCATGACCGGCACGTTGACAGCCGATGCGGACGTGCTGGCCGATGGCCAGAGCCTCAAGAGCCACAAGCACAGCGCAGTGCAGCCCGGCAGCGGGCAGAGCGGGCCGCCGGCATGACCGGGATGGATCGCACAACCGGCGCACCGCTCAGCGATATCGAGCATATCCGCCAGTCGGTTGCCGACATTCTCGGCACATCGATCGGTGCGCGCGTTGGCCGGCGCGAATATGGCTCGCTGCTGCCTGACCTCATCGATCGACCGCTCACCGGCCCCAACATCCTACGCCTCTATGCCGCGACCGCGCTGGCACTCTCGCGCTGGGAAAAGCGGCTGCGCCTGCGCCGTGTCGCGCTCGCTGCCGGCGATCGTCCTGGCACTGCCATCCTTTCCATCGATGCCGAGCGAACGGACATCCCGACGCCGAACGCGCGGCTGCGCCTCACCCTGCCCCTCAACGCCTGACCCGAGGAACATCCAATGGCTTTCAAGCATGGCATCACCGTCACCGAAATCACCACCGGCGCGCGCACGCTCAGCGCCGTAGCCACCGCCGTTATCGGCCTTGTCGCGATCGCCAGCGATGCAAATGCGCTAGCCTTCCCGCTCAATAAACCCGTGCTGATCACGGATCTGGGCGATGCAATCAGCAAGGCTGGCACCGATGGCACCCTCGCCTTGTCGCTCCGCGCGATTGCGGATCTGGCGCGCACGCCCGTGGTGGTGGTGCGCGTCGAGGAAGGCGATGATGATGCCGAGACGGCAAGCAATGTGATCGGCACCGATGTGGCCGGCGTAAAGACCGGCATGCAGGCCTTGCTCGCAGCCCGCGCGCAGCTGGGCGCCCAGCCCAAAATCCTTGTCACGCCCGGCCTTGAAACGCAGGCCGTCACCAAGGCGCTCGCCATCGTGGCAAAGAAGCTGCGCGGCTTCGCCTATGCCCGCGTTGTGGGTGATACGGTGGCGCTTGCCGGCATCTATCGCGCCAATTTCGACGAGCGCGAGCTGATGCTCATTTCACCCGACTTTCTCGTGTGGGACACCGCGACCAACGCGAACGTCACCGGCTATGCCGCTGCCTATGCCGCTGGCCTGCGCGCGCTCATCGATCAGGAGCATGGCCCCCAAAAGACCCTCTCCAATATTCCCGTGCCCGGCGTCGTAGGCCTCACCAAGGATCTCTATTGGGATATCGAGGACATGGCGAGCGATGTTGGCGTGCTCAATCTCGCGCACATCACCGGCCTTATTCGCACCGATGCCGGCTATCGCTTCTGGGGCAACCGCACCTGCGCGCCGACCGATAACCCGTTCCAGTTTGAGAGCACGGTGCGCGTTGCCCAGCTGCTCTCCGATACCATCGTGCGCGGCATGATGTGGGCGATCGACAAGCCGCTCACGCCTTCGCTGGCGAAGGATATCATCGAGACGATCAACGGCTTTTTCCGCCAGCTCAAGGCGCAGGGCGTGGTGCTCGGCGCAAATGCTTGGTTCGATTCGGCGCTCAACTCCACGCCCAGCCTCAAGGCCGGCAAGCTGCGCATCGATTATGATTACACCGTGCCGCCACCGCTTGAGGATCTCGGCTTCAATCAGCGCATCACCGATGCCTATTTCGCCGACTTCGCGAGCACGCTCAGCGAGGCCGGCTGATCGCCACCCTCCCTTCCCCTCGATCATAGGAGCTAATGATGGGCCTCCCCCGCACTCTCAAGAATATGATGCTCTTCAACGAAGGCGCGGCCTATCTGGGCCAGATCCAGAGCGTCACGCTGCCCACCCTCACGCGCAAGATGGAAGAGAAGCGCCTCGGCGGCATGAACGGCCCCGTCAGCCTCGATATGGGCATGGAGGCACTTGAGGCCTCATTCGTCTGTGGCGGCCCCATGCGTGACGTGCTGCGCCAGTTTGGTGTGACCACCGTCGATGGCGTCTATCTGCGCTTTGCCGGTGCCTATCAGCAGGATGACAGCGGCGCAGTCGATGCGATCGAGGTCATCATGCGCGGCCGGCACAGCGAGATTGAGATGGGCGATCAGGAAGTGGGCGAACCGGGCGAATTCAGCGTCACCAGCGCGCTCGCCTATTACAAGCTCATCTGGAACGGCCGCACGGAGATCGAAATCGATTTCCTCAACATGGTCGAGATCATCGGCGGCGCTGATCGTCTCGCTGAGCAGCGAAACGCCTTGGGCATCTTCTGATCCCGAACGGCCCGGCGCGTCGTTGCCGGGCCGCTTTCCCCCTAAACCTTGGAGAGTAGCACCATGAGCAATCCCGCCGATCCCATCCTTCGCACTATCACGCTCGACACACCCGTGCAGCGCGGCGAGCAGTCGATCGAGACCCTGCAGCTGCGCAAGCCCCGCTCGGGTGAGCTGCGCGGCCTGTCGCTGGTCGATCTTGGCCAGCTCAAGGTGGATGCCCTAACCAAGATCATCCCCCGGATCTCGATGCCGACCCTCACCGAGGCGGAAGTGAGCAACATGGACCCATCCGACTTGCTCGCCTGTGGCGCGGAGATCGGCAGTTTTTTGTTGCAGAAATCCCAAATAGCGGCGCTCCGCGACTGATCGAGGACGCCATGGCGGATCTGGCGATCACCTTCCATTGGTCGCCGGCCGTCATGGACGACATGAGCCTGCAGGATCTGCTGCAATGGCGCGAGCTGGCCGCCAAGCGGTCAAAACCCACCGACAAACCCGGAAAGCGGTGAGATGGCATCTAAAAATCTTCGCCTGCAGGTCATCCTTGAGGGCCTCGATCGCGTCACAGCGCCGCTCAAGAGCATCACCGGCGCCAGCGCCAACGCGCGTAAGGATCTCTCCGAGACGCAAAAGCAGCTGCAGAAGCTCGGCGCGATGCAGCAGCAGATTGGCAAGTTCAAGGCGAGCGAGAGCCGCTTTGCCGCCGACACGCAGGCGCTGCAGGAACAGCGCGCGAAGATGGACGAGCTGCGCGCCACGCTCGAAAAGACCGAGGCCCCAACCAAGAAGCTGCGGGCCGAATTTGCGCGGGCCGAGAAGCAAACCGCCATGCTCACCGCCAAGGTGGATAAGGGCGGCGATGAGCTGCAGCAGCTTTCCAAGCAGCTGGGCGCGGCCGGCATTGATGTTGCGGATCTCTCTCGCCACGAAAGCCAGCTGGCCGATCGCACGCATGACGCCAATCAGGCTTTGAAGCAGCAGACCGCCCAGCTCGATAAGGTCGCCAAGGCGCAGCGCAACACCGAGCGGCTCAACGAGGTGAGCGCCAAGGCAACCGGCATGGGCCTTGGCATGATCGCCGCCGGCACAGCATCAGCCGCGCCGATCGTCATGGCGACCAAACAGGCGATGACGCTGGAAAGCGCCATGGCGGACGTGCGCAAGGTGGTGGATTTCCCCACGCCCGAGGCGTTCAACAAAATGTCGTCGGACATTCTCGATATGAGCGAGCGGATACCGATGGCAGCGGAAGGCATCGCAGCCATTGTTGCTGCCGCCGGCCGCGCCAACGTGCCCCGTGAGGAGCTGCTGCGCTTTGCCGAGGATGCCGCCAAAATGGGCGTGGCCTTCGAAAGCACGGCCGAGGATGCTGGCGCGACCATGGCCAAGTGGCGCACCGCATTCGAGCTGCCGCAAGATGGCGTGGTAGCGCTGGCCGATCAGATCAACGCGCTCACCAATACGTTCGGCGGCAATGTGGGCGCCGTGACCGAAATGGTGACGCGCATCGGCCCCCTCGGCAAGGTGGGCGGGCTTGCGTCTTCTCAGCTCGCAGCCATGGGCCAAGTGCTCTCCAGCGTCGGCGTGGAATCGGAGATCGGCGCCACCGGCATCAAAAACATGATGCTTGCGCTCACCAAGGGCAGTGCCGCCACGAAATCGCAGCAGCAGGCGTTTAAAACGCTCGGCCTCGATGCCGAGCAAATGGCCAAGGCCATGCAGAAGGATGCCGGCGGCGCCATCGTCACGGTGCTGGAGAAGCTGCGCGCGCTCCCCAAAGAAGCGCAGGCCGCGAACCTGACGCAGCTCTTTGGATCCGAGAGCGTGGCCGCGATCGCGCCGATGATGACCAGCCTCGATCAGCTCAAGAAGAACTTCGCGCTGGTGGGCGATGCCAGCCAATATGCCGGCTCGATGAACCGGGAATATCTCGGCGCGATCGCGACGGCCGAGGGCGCCACCGGCCTTGCGACCAATGGTCTCAAGGCGCTCAACATCACCATGGGGCAATTCCTTCTCCCCACAGTTGTGGCCGTGGCGAGCAAGGTTGCCAGCGTGGCCAAGACGGTGCGTAGCTGGGCGCAGGAGCACCCCATGCTCGCCAAGGGCATCATGATCTTTGTGGGCGCAGGATCCGCGCTGCTCATCCTGCTGGGCATGTTGGCGCTGGGCTTTGCCGCGCTCACCGCCGCTGCAGCGCCTTTGGGAATCGCACTGGCGCCCTTGCTGCTCATCGTGGCCGCGATCGCCGCCGTCGCCGCTGCAGCCTACCTCATTTATGATAGCTGGGATGGCATCGTGGCTTGGGCGCAAGGCATCTGGAACCGCATCGTCACGGCAGTGCAGAACGCCGTGAACTTCCTCAAGGCGCTCGATTTCGGCCAGATCGGCCGGGATCTGATCCAAGGCCTGATCAATGGCGTGCTGGGCAAGATGGCAGCGCTGAAAAACACCATCGTCAATGCGGCATCGGCGGTGACAGGTTGGTTCAAGGAGAAGCTGGGCATCCACTCGCCCTCGCGCGTGTTCGCCGGGCTTGGCGGCTTTGTGATGGAGGGGCTCGATCAGGGCCTCGCTGCGAACAGCGCCGGGCCGCTCCAGCGCATCAGCGAGCTATCCGGCCAGATGACGCGCGCGCTGGCCGTTGGCGCGGGTGGTGCGGCCATGGCGGCGGCAAGCCCGGCTGCAGCGCAGGGCAGCGATGGCGCTGCAGCAGCCCCGATGGCGGCACCGTCCACCTACCAGATCAACATCAAGGTGGCCGCTGGCGCTGCACCGGATGACATTGCCGAGGCCGTGCGCAAGGCGATCGAGCAGATTGAGCGCGAGAAGCGAGGCCGTGGCTATGGCGACAATTAAGGAGGCGCGACCATGCACTTGATGGCTCTCGGCATGTTCATTTTCGATCTGGGGTCGCTCGCCCCTGATGAGCTCCAGCGCAAGGCCGACTGGCAGCATGCGCGCGCGCCCCGCGTGGGTGCCCGCGATGCCGCGCAGTTCATTGGCCCCGGCGCTGAGACCATCACGATATCAGGCGCGACCTATGCCGAGCTTGCCGATGGCCGCGTGAGCCTTGAGGAACTGCGCGAGATGGCAGCTGCAGGCGATGCAGTGCCGCTGGTGAGCGGCGCCGGCGAGGTTTTCGGCACCTATGTCATCGAGGCGATCGATGAGCGCCATGCCTATATGATGCAGGATGGGCGCCCGCGCCGCATCGACTTCGCAATCGATCTGCTGCGCGTGGATGATCCGGCGCAGGAAGATCAGGCCGGAGCCGCGCAATGAATGGCCTGGCACATAATATCGCTGACTGGCGCGTGATGCTCGATGGGGTTGATCTGTCCGATAAGCTGCGCCCGCGTCTCGTCTCGCTCAGCCTTTCCGAGCGCCGCGATGATGAGGCCGATCAACTCGATATCGTGCTCAGCGACACCGATGGCGCGCTCGCGATTCCTAAAGAGGGTGCCGTGCTGAGTGTGGAGATTGGATGGAAGCAGGGGCGCGATGTGCCGCTCGGCCTCGTCCATAAAGGCAGCTTCAAGGTGGACGATGTGACCCACGCCGGGCCGCCCGATCAGATCACCATCAAGGCAAGATCCGCAGACTTCACCTCGGAGATCCGCAACCGCCGCGAGCACAGCTGGAAAGCAACCACGCTCGGCGCCGTGCTGATCGATGTGGCTGGGCGCAATGGCCTCACTGCCAAGATTGCACCGGATCTGGCAGGAATCGCGCTGGCATCGATCGCGCAAAGCCGCGAGAGTGATGTGGCCTTCCTGCGCCGGCTCGGCCGCGAGCATGATGCCGTGGCGACGATTAAGGACGGCAACCTGATCTTTGCGCGCAAGGGCGCTGGCACCACCACAAGTGGGAAGGCCCTGCCCCAGCTGGAGATCCTGCGCAGCCATGTTTCCAGCCACTCATGGCAGCGCCAGAAGCGCGAAGGGCAAGAGGGCGTCACAGCCAGCTGGCATGATCGTGGCAAAGCCAAGCGCAAGACGTTCACCGTGGGCGAGAAGAAGGGATCCAAGCGGCTGCGCAAGATCTATGCTGATGAGGCCGGCGCACGCCGGGCAGCGGTCGCGGAGCGCGATAGGCTCAAACGCGCGCCAGCAACGCTGGATCTGAGCCTCGCCCTTGGCCGCCCTGATGCAACGCCCGAGGCGCGGATCACGGTAAGCGGCTTCAAGGATGAAATCGACGCGACGAAATGGCTTATCACTGAGGTGACGCATCGCCTCGACAAGGGTGGCGGGTTCCTTTCCAATCTACGAATGGAAGTATCAAGCTAGCTGCGCCGTCAAACAAGCTTCGCTGTTTGCTTTAGCCGTTGTTTATTTTTTTGGGAGTATCCGATAGACGGCTCAAA
>CBIHKY010000033.1:0-31810 GCA_966205705.1 uncultured Alphaproteobacteria bacterium | reverse complement strand
GGGTCGGAATGGGATTTGTGCGAACGCTTCAGCGTGAGCCGGGCGACCTTGCGGCAGGCGATCCGGCAATTGCAGGATAGCGGCCTCGTCGAATGCCGACGCGGGCGAGGCAATGGCCTCATCGTGCGCGATCTGCGCGGAACGGGGAGCATTCGGCTGGTGCTGGCTTATCTCATCAGCCGACAGACGAACCCTAAAAACGCCGGGACGACCTTGTTCCAGCTCAATCGCTTCATTCCTGCACTCGCCGTGAGCCGCGCAAGCGCTGATGACCGCGCCCGGCTGGAAGAGCTGCTTGCGCGCGCAAAGGCGAGCGATCCCATCGACCGCTATGATCTGCTCGCGCTCGTGCAATGCGTCTCCCAGCTTGCGAACAGTCCGATCATCGATCTCTTCTCACGCTGCCTTGCCGCCTATGAGGCGCGTTTCCATCCCTTGCTCGTCGAGCGCCTGCCAGCCCATATGCAGGCCGAATATTTCGATCTGCTGCGGATGCTGCTTGACCGGATGGCGCCGGGCGACGCCTCGCAACTCGACTGGGCCAAGCAGGAATCATCGCGCATCATGCTGGCGATGAGCCGCACCCGGCCCATCTGAGCACGTCAGGCCGCTGGCGTCGGCAGGTTTTCATCATCCGGATTGTAAACATCCTGCTTGAGATGACGGGACGCGAGATAATAATGCAGCGCCGCCCAGAAGAATAAGCCGAGCACGCTGATCAGCGCATAGCGAAGTCCAGTGGAAGAGGCCGATATGCAGGCAATATCCAGCGCCGTGCCGATCCCGTCCGGCCCTCTGCCGCCGGGGCAGGATGCCGCGAAATCAGCCCCTGCATAAGCGCGTTTCGCGAAGAAATCGCTCAGCACGCCGGTAACCGTCGGCCCAAGGCCCGCTCCCAGCAAGCCGCCAACCAGCGCTGTGAGCGCAGAGGTCATCGCTCGCATCCTTGGTCCGGCGAGGTTCTGCATCGTGCCCATGGTCGGCGCCATGAAGGTGATGAGCGCCATATTGCCGAAGAAGATGAAGGCCAGTGACGTGTAGATCTCGCGGCTGATGAAGGCGCCGAAATAGATTGGCACGCAGAGCGACATGCAAATGGCCGGCCCCCACAATAGCCATCGCGTATCCCGCCGCGAAAGCCAGTCGAACCCGAAGCCGCCGAGCAGCATCCCGATGCCGTTGGAGGTGAAGGTCACGACGCCGAAGATGACGCCCAGCACCGCCAACTCGATATCGAAACTGCGCAGGTAGAAGGGCAGCACGAAGTTGGCGATCGCATTGAGCGTGAAGCCCGCGATGGTCACGCCAGCGAGCAGATGGATGTATGTCTTCTTGGCCGCAAGGTATCGGATGACGGTCATGAGAGATGGCGGTGGCGTCTTCTTGGTATAGCCATCAGCAAGCCCGCGCGGCGGCTCCTTGAGTGTGAACCAGGCCAGCAACGAAACCGATATGCCCGGCACGCCCATCACGAAGAAGGCGACCCGCCAGTTCCACTCGCTCGCCACCCATCCGCCAAGCGATTGCCCGAGCAGAAAGCCGAAGGGCGAGCCAAGCGCAATGATCGCCAGAACCGAGGAGCGCCGGTTCGCCTTGAAATGATCGGACAGCAATGAGGATGTCGGCGGCTGAACCCCAGCCTCGCCAATGCCCACGCCGATGCGGCCAAGCAGCAGCGTCGTGAAGCCCGTCGCCAGCCCGCACACTGCCGTCATTGCCGACCAGACCGCCACGCAGACTGCAATCAGCCTGGTGCGGTTCACCCGCTCCGCCAGCATCCCCAACGGCACGCCGAGAACCGAATACATGATCGCAAAGCCCAACCCCTGCAGGATGCCAAGATCGGTATCCGTGAGGTGCAGATCTTCCTTGATCGGCTGGGCCAGCACCGCGAGGATCGCGCGATCGGCAAAATTGAAGATGCTGACCAGCAGCAGCACGAACACTGCCCACTTCTTGTAGCCGGGCCGCAGCAGCGGATGCGTCTCGTCCGGAACGCCAACGTCCGGGCCGGCCTGTGTCGTCATCGCAATTCCTCAGATCCAATGGGTGCGCAAGTGCGGCAGGCCGTTATCATTCCGCAGCTTGCTGCTGCTCGGCATGAGGCACGAAAGTGACGTTATGCGCCTGCAACCGGGGCAGCACTTCAGCGCCAATGCGGCGAACCTGATTAATGTACATGTCGTGCGGCATGTCGCCGCGATTGCACACGAGCAGCACATTGTTCGCGCCCGCATCATCGCACTCCTCGATGATCCGCGCGACAATCTCATCCGCCGTGCCGATCGGCATATGCTGGGCAAGCCCGCGCACCGTGTCCATCGTCCACTCGTTGAACACGGTATCGTCTTCGGCCAGCGTGCCCTTCATGCCCTCGCGCAAATGCTCGAACGCAGTGGAGCTGTAATAGCCCTGCTTGTTCACATCCGCCTGCCAGACCTGATCGTAGCGCAGCAGCGTGTTGAACAGATACATCAGATGATCGGCATATTCCTCGATCGCCTGCTCCTTGGAGTCGGCGACATAGCAATCGACCATGATGCTGATCTTTTCCGAGCTTACCGAGCGGCCATGCCTGGCCTGACACTCGGCGAAATAGCGGATCGTGTCCTCACGCATCGGTCCACGGAAGATGCCCGGCGTGATGGTGGCATCATGCTTTGCCGCCCACTCGATCGACTCTTTGGATCCGGTCAGCGGCACCCACACAGGCGGGTGCGGCTGCTGCACCGGGCGCGGCCAGAGCGAGACATCGCTGAACTTGTAAAACTCTCCCTCGAAGGAGAAGCTGTCCTGCGTCCATGCCCGGCGCATGACCTCAAAGCCCTCATTGAAGCGCCCGCGCGATTCACTCATCGGCACGTTGAAGATCTTGTATTCGCGCGGGGCACCGCGCCCCACGCCGCAGATCAGCCGACCGTCGGTCATGCAATCGAGCATGGCCATCTCCTCGGCCAGCCGCAACGGCTCATGGATGGGCAGCAGATTGGCATAAACGAGGATCTTGAGCCGCGTCGTCAATTGCGAGAGCGCGGCCGCCATCAGGTTCGGCGAATTGCCAAGCCCAAACGGTGTTCCATGATGCTCATTGATCGCAATGCCATCAAATCCCTGTTTTTCCATCTCGACCCATGCTTCGACATGGTTCTTATAGGTATCAACAGCCGCCTTCGGATTGAAATGATTGGCACCCAATCGTGGCATTTCTCCATTTTCGCGAAACTTATCTACGTTTTCGGCGTAGGCGGTCCAGTCGAATACAAAGACCTTCATTTTCTATACTCCACTTTAACTCTTGAATACTTGTTCATCTGAGCTCTATACAAACTCATCTGCAAGAATTTGAAAGGTCATCCTCATGAAGAAGACGTTTGTCGCGCTGGTCGAGCGCACCGCGCTGTGGGACCATGCCAAGGAAGCGCATGAACAGACCGGCTTTGCCGATCATGCGGGCTATATGGGCGGCCTTGAAAAGGAGGGCTTCATCGCGATGGCTGGCCTGCTCGCGACGTCGGAAGACGTGCTGTTCGTCTTTCTGGCCGACAGCGAGGAAGAGGTGCGCGAGCGTCTGGCGCAAGACCCCTGGCAGCGCAGCGGTCAGGCCAAGCTGACCCGGCTGGAAGAAGCGCATTTCCGCATCGGCGCGCCTGCTGGCGCTGCTGCCGGCTGAACCATCGCACCATATGGCGAGGTCGCAAGGCAAAGCCCCCGCCATCATGCGTCGAATACTGCGATGGTCCGCACTTCAAAGCTCTGGCGCTTGGGCGATCCGGGCCTGCTGGTCGGGTCCTCAAAGGCCGTGTGGCCCGTCATTTTCCAGTCCGGATTGCCGGTGTCATAGAGGCGGAAGACCAGCGCCTCATCGGGCTGCATATCCGGATAATAATACCAGTGGTGATTGGGGTTGTAGGCCATGTTGAGGCCTGCCGGCATGCCCTGCCTGAACCCGCCCTCGGGCTTGCCCAGCGACACGCTCAGAAAATCGCTCTTATCGACGCTGCGGCTATCGCAAACGGCGAGCGGGTAATTCTCCACAGGGATCGTGCCGCGCCAGACGTTGATGTTGACGAGGCGCTTGCTGGCCAGTTCCTCGGCCCGATCCGGCGCCAGCTTGCTGAGCCAGAATTTCAGTGCCGGTCCGTTGAAATCGACATGCGCGCTCAAGGCCGGGCCGCCTCCCTTGGCATCCTCACCGCCGCGCAAAATGCCCATGAAGGCGAAGACTTCGCTTGCGCCCGTCAACTCCTTCACGAGGCTGCACACCTGCGGATAGTAGCGGCGCTCGAAATCATCCTTGTCGGTGAAGTCGACATCCGTGCTGTGCTTGACCAGCGCAAAACCCTGCTCTTCGAAAGACGTCTCAGCCTGACGCGCATCATGCACACGCACATCATGGTCCTCCATCTCGAAGGAATAGGCTCCGTTCTTCTCGATCCAGCCGCCATCGGCCGCCCGCTCCGAATAGCGGATAAAGCTTTCGACTGAGGCCGGGCGTGTGTCGGTCATGGCAGCTTCGTCTTGCACAGTTTCTCTCCTTAGGGCCCGCCAGGCAGTCGCCTCACCTCATCGTTGCAGGCAGAGTGCGGGTTGGGCCGCCGTGAAAATAGTGCCTACATTCAGATATCAGGCCGTGAGCCGCACTTAAGGCAGCGCGGACTCGATCATGTCCGCCGATTCCTTCACGGCAACATGCTGCAGGTCATGCGTGTAAGGCATCTCCTCGACCCGCCAGTCAGCGTTGGAGCGCAGCCGCTCCGCAACCGGCACGAAGGTGTCGTTCTTGTATCCGGTCGCAACGACGTAGGTTTTCTGGGGAATGCGCTCGCGCGCGCCGGTCAGCTTTACCTTTTCCGAGAAGCAATAGACCGACTGAGACGTGCGCCGATCCTCATAGGATGTGCGCGCTGCCGGATCCATATGGGCATTGAAACCCTGCAACAGCAGCCGCGGCGGCGGCACCAGATAGTCGCTGGTCTCAGGCGGCAAATGCGGCTCGCCGGGGACCAGATCGTTCAAGGATTCTCCGTCGTCTGGTAGGAAGGCATCCATGTAGAGGATTGACTGGATGACACCGTCGGGCACCAGCTCTGTCGCCTGCGAAATGGGCATGCCACCATAGGAATGGCCCACGAGCAGGATATTATCCAGCTCCTCATAGCGAATGACATTGGCGATATCCTGCGCGTGTAGCGAGAGATTCACGTCCCGCGTGGTCAGGTGCGCGCGCTCGCCAAGGCCGGTCAGCGTCGGTGTGAACACATAATGTCCGCGATCGCGCAGCAAGTCGGCCACATTGCGCCAGCGCCAGCCGCCGACCCAGGCCCCGTGGACAATCACGATCGTTGCACGCTTGTTCGCCATCATTCTCTCCATCAACTTTTGTTCGGGTCGCTCTGCCTGCGCGGCAAGATGCGATAATTGTCTGACTTTCACCAAAGAGTGCCCGCCCCGCCCGCATGAAAATAGTGGTCACATTAAGTGCGGCTCGCTCACACCGGGGCGCCCTCCGCCCGCATCTCAAGGATGCGTTTGCGATAGGACTTCACGCCTGCCCAATAAGTGACTGCTGCCAGCGGGAAGGAGATCGCCGCCGAGGTCGCGATCGCATAACGCAGCAGCGATTCATCGCCCCAAACATGCTGGGTGAGGAAGGCGAAATAGGTCGGCCCCAGACCGCCGCCCACCGCCGTCATGGTGAAGAGATAAAGCGCGGTGATCTGCCCGCGCATCTCGTTCGGCGTGATCACCTGCAGCGCTGAATTGAGCGATGGCGCCGCCATGAGCATCAGCGATGTGCCGATGGCTCCCATCGCCAGCGCAAGCCAGGGGCTGGGCATGAGCGGCGCTGCGATCATGAACGGCGCCGAGGCCGTAAAGCCGATGGCGAGCACGCGCATATTCGCATCAGCATGACCCCGCTTGCGAAACAGATCATTGAGCCAGACCGCGCCGAACAGCGCCGGAATTGCCAGCGCGAGGCTCAGCAAACCTGTGTAAAGTCCTGTCGTCGCCGGTGCCCAGCTATAGGTGCGCGCATAAAAGGCCGCGCTCCAGGCCGCCGTGCCGAACATGTGCATCGCTGTGAAGCAGAGCCCAAGGAACATCGGGCCATAGAGTTTCCAGTTCGCCAGCAAATAGCGCAGCACCTCGCGCAGGCTGATCGCGCGCGGTTGCATGCCGACCATCGCAGCGGCGCTGAAACCGCGCCGCTTGGGTTCCGAGATCGTAGCGACGAGCAGCAGGATCGGCCCGCCCAACAGGCCGGTGAGGATCCAAACGAGTTGCCAGTCCCGCACGGCGCCCAGCATCGGCAAGTGGATCGTCGGCATGCCCGCGAGCAAGTGGATCAGCAGCGCACCCAGCAGCAGCGAAAGCGCGGTGCCGCCCTGAAAGCCCACATTGTAAATCGCCACTGCGCGCGGCATTTTCTCCGGCGGGAAATAGTCGGCCATCAGTGAATAGGAGAGTGGCCCGCTGATCGACTCCCCTGCCCCGATGCCAAAGCGTGCGATGAAAAACTGCCAGAATGTATGCGCCATGCCGCAAGCCGCACTGGCGAGGCTCCAGATGAGCACCGACACGGCGAGCAGATGCTTGCGGTTGCGCCGGTCGACGAGCCGCGCGGCGGGTATGCCGATCAGCACATAGAAGAGGCTGACCGAGAAGCCGAGCAGATAGCTCATCTCCATATCCGTAAGGCTGAGATCGCGCTTGATGGGCTCCACCAGCAGCGTCATCACGCCATTGTTGAGCTGCGCGCACATCTGGACGGCAGCCAGCACCCAGGCGACGTGATAGGCCTGCCGTGCGGCTGGCCATGGCTCGCTGGAATAAAGCGGGCGCAGCGTCTCGGTCGGGATAGGCTCGGATGCGGGCAGCGTGGCAGTGATGTCAGTCAAAAATCGTCTCCACGCAGCATTTCCTTTGGGGCAGGCAAAGTTCCGGGCACATCAGTTGGAATAGGGGCCGATGATCGTGCTTGGCTTCATCTCACCGTTCCAATGCTCGGCAAGCCGGCCCTTTTCGATGCGAAACATATCGAATTGGGTGGTCGTATAGGTCGCGCCTGCCCGGCTTGGGTGCGGATGCTCGTAGCCCGTGATCACGACTACAAGATCGCTCTGCGCAACCATCGCTACAAGCGGCGCCGCAATGAAGGGCGAGACTGGCTTTCCTGCCCGCGCGGTCATGCTGCTGATGAAGGCAGCCCGACCGCTCATGCCATTAGGATCATGCTCGCCGCACCGCGCTCGCCAGCATCGAATATCCGACGCCACGCATTGAACACCAGTCGCTTATTGGCCGCGAGCTTGGTATCCCCCGCTTCCAGCAGGGCAATTTGCGCCGCACCTTCAGCGCCCGTCACAGGCTGAGGGCCACCCTGATAAGGTGGCAGAACATTCGGCCCCGGCGGCGTTTGCACGGAATGCCAATGCTCCGCGAGCTTCCCGCCTTCCACCCGGAACAGGTTGAAATGCGTCGTGGCATAGCGCCCCTCGCCCGCTGGCTCTTTGAGTTCCTCCCGCATCGCCATCACCACCAGATCGCGCTCGGCGATGATTGTCACGAGCGGCGGGGACACCAGCGCAGGCACCTCTCGTCGCTGAAGAGCCGAGAACACCGCCTTGAAGGCTGTGCGTCCGGTGGGCAGCATCGGACTGTGCTGGATATAATCGTCCCGCAGCAAAGCGTCCGCCACATCCACCTGTCCGGCATTGACGATGCTGCGCCACATATTGAATGCCAGCCGCTTGTTGGCAGCCAGCCCCGCATCCGCATCCTTGAGTAATACCAATGGATCTGGATGAGCGATCACATCCGCCGCACGCGCCTGCCCGGCTGTCATGCCCGGCGCCGCTGCCACCAAGGCCGCGCCCCGCACCTCACCGGCGCCTGCTCGCGAGACATCGCAGCTTGCCAGCCCCAGACAGGCAATCGCTCCGCAAAATTGGAGAGGCCAGCTCATCATCATGCCTTTCCGGCCCGCAGGTTCGTCGCTTGCATGAGCCGCTGCCTGCGAAAGAAGCCGTCAGACGTCATCCGCAGGCGCCGCCCCCTTAGTCAGAACTTCTTGCCCACCTGCAGCTGAAACACACGACCCAGCGCACTGCCATAAGTGGGGTCGAAGCGGATTGCGCTGCCAGCCAGACCAGCCTGATTGACGACCAGTGGCGGATCCTTGTCGAAAAGGTTTTGCACGCTGAATACGACGCTGAAATTATTGGTCAGCCATGATCCGCCCTCACCGGTATCGAAGCCGAGCGTGAGGTCGATCGTCGTGTAGGAGTCGATCTTGGAGTAGGATGGGCTCACGCCGATCGGCAGCTGGTTGACATCAATTTCGTAGGAGTTGCGGAAGTTAACGAAGCCGTTGGCGAACAGCTCACCAAAGCCGATGTCGCGCTTCCAGCCGACCGTGCCGCGTGCCTGGAATGTGAGCGGAAAGCCGAGCTGATTGACCTCCTGCACGAGATCCGCGCCTGCCAGCGGCGAAACTTCCCAGCCAATCGTGTAGGTTGCCACTGCGCCAAGGTTGAACTTGCCCATGTCCGTCTCGAACGAATAGGCGATGTTGAAATCGACACCACGGCCTACGGTCTTGCCCGCATTGATCCGGCGACCGCTCACAAGGGCGAGGACATTGGCAGGCGCTGTTGGCGGACCGAACAGGCCACCACGCTCACCACCTGTGTTATAGCAGCTGATCATCGCATTATAGAGCGCCTGTGTCGTCACATTCTGGCCGAGCACCGCAGCGCAATTGGGGTTTGCGGAGTTGATAGTGGGGAAGGCGCCGAAAAATGCCTCGGGGTTATTCCCGGCAAGTGTCGGAAACAGCGCGGGGTTATAGATGATCTGCGAGTTGTAGATCTGCTGGTTGATAGCGGGCACGCTACCCACGTTGAAGGCCGGGGTGGAGATCTGGCCTTCATAGCTGAGCCACCAATATTTGGCCGATATATTGAACCCCGGCGCCGATGGCGGCGACCATTCCACGCCGATTGCGTAAGTCTCGGACGTCTCAGGCGCGAGATCGCGGTTCGCGCCTCCGATGGACTGATAGATTGCACCCGCTGGCACGCCCTGACATGCGCCGCAAATTGTCGGAGAAATCTGCGATCCGGCCACGACGAGCGGGATCACACCAGTTTGGGAAAAGGGATCGTTATCGGCAAGGCCCGGCGCGCGGAAGGAAGTGCCCCAGCTGCCGAAAATCTTCAGACCATCCATCGGCCAATAATTGAAGCCAAGCCGTGGGTTGGTCGATTTGCCCGCATCGCTATAATGATCATAACGGACCGAACCATTAAGCTCGAGTTTGTAGATGAGCGAACTACCCGCATCGGGGCTGACGATTGGCACGAACAATTCCCCGAACACCGAGTCCACACGGCGTGGATTGAAGTTATTGCCACCGAAATTATTTTCGTTGAGCAACGATCCGTCATAGCGCTCATAACCGACAGCGAGCTTGACCTGACCTGCAGGGAGCGAAAAGAGCGGGCCGTCCGCCGTCGCTGAATAGACCTGCATGTCATACTTCGTGCGATTTATGAGTGATGTGCCACGTGCGTTGATGGAATCGGCCGTTGCCTGATCGGTGCACTGGAATTGCGTGGGATCGCAGAAGAAGTTGAAGGTGCCGAACACCGGAGCAGGCGCACCACCGGTCTGCGTCGTGGTAGATGGCGCATCATGCGTGCCGGCATAGGCCGAAAGCGTGATCGACCAGTCATAGGGCAGCTTCACATCCACGCCGCCGCCATAGGTCCAGGTTTCGGTCTTGCCGAAGCGCCGGGGCGATCCGATGTCGTAAACCGTGCTGTAGGCCACCGAAAGCGCGCCGGTGCCGCAGGCGGCGAGCAGTGCGGCAGGACCCGTGACGACACCGCCAGTATAATGGTTGGGATTGCAGGGGCTGAACGGATTGCTGTTTGGAATGCGCGGCAACTGGCCAAGATTGGTCACGCGGTTGCTAGTCGACGAGTTCGGGCCGTTGATCGCGAAGTCACGGCGCACATAAAGGCCATCAGCGAACACGCGCAGCCAGTCGGTTACATTCTGCTCGAAGTTGACCGCGAAGCGATCCGCCTCAACTTCCGGAATGACCTCGATGCCATTCCATGTGTTGAAATAGTTCGGCGCTGCCTTCAGATCAGCCAGCGTGATCTTGCTGCCATCCTGTCCGGCGGGAATGCCATAATAGGTGCCATTGACCACTACATTGCCCGGCGCCGAGAATAGGGAAGAAGGCGGACCACCGTATGGCGAGAGATCATCGTTATATAGGTCGCCACGCTTTGAAGCCAGGAATGCATCCTGATAGGAATGCTGGTAAGAGGCGATGAAGCCCCCATCCATGCTGCTGCCCTCGCCCCAGCGAAGACCCGCAATGCCCGTGACGTACCAGCCTTCCTGCCCGTCATTCTTGCGATAGCCGCCGTAGGCCTCGAGCGTATCTTCGGGCCGCCGCAGGATGTAGTTCACTGTACCGGCAATCGCATCCGCGCCATAAAGCGCCGAGCCGCCATCCTGCACCACGTCGATCCGCTGGATCATCTGGGCAGGGTAATTGTCTCCGTCGAAGGAGTTCATATTGCCGCCTTCATAAGGCACGCGGTGGCTGTTCACGAGGCTAAGTGTCGCGCCGACGCCAAGACCGCGAATGTTGGGCGACTTATTGAAGTTGAACGAGTTGATCGTGTTGGCCTGCTGAGCCTGACCGCCCGCATAATTGTCGCCGCCGCCAAGCTTGAGGATGGAAGGGACGGTGCCAAGGATGTCCGCCGTGCTGGTGAGGCCGGTCGACCTTATCTCTTCTTGACCGATCTGGACTAGGGCCGTGCCGACGGGTGCCTCCCCACCGATGCGCGTGCCGGTAATGATGATCGCGCGCTCGGCATCGTCTGCAACATCCTGCGCGGCGACGTCTTGCGCCTGAGCAGGATGCGCCAGCACAAACGCCAATGAGCTGCCGATCAGCAGTGCTGCAAGTCTCGCCCGCGGTGCAAACGATATCTGATCAATGCCCTTAGTCATAATCACCCTCTCAGCCTATTAGCGCGATAAAGGGTACATCGGCCCGCCCGCGCCGCCTTGATGGCGTGTCGCAGACTTGCTTCGGCTGATGGCACCCTCTCTTCTCACGCTGCCTCTGGGGATTCGGGCGGGATGAAAATAGTGCTATGAATTGATTGTTGCCGATTTCCACCATTTGTTTCTGGCAACCGGCGTTGCTTGAGATCGACGTTTGTCCAGCGATCAAATTGAGCGCACTATTTTCAGGCAGTATGGCTGTGTCAGTGGGTTGCCAACCTGACGGCAAGTGCAGGCTTTTGGGATGAGGACAGGCGCAACGACCATGGATATCAATCAGTTACACCCGCGATTTGTCGGCGAGATCATCGGCATGGATACCTCCGTCCCGCTCGCCCCTGAAACTGTCGACTTCTTCGAAGACGCTATGGCGCAATATGCGGTGTGCGTCATCCGCGGCGCCAGCCAGTCCGATGAAGACCATATCCGTTTCGCCCGCACCTTCGGCCCGCTTGAACTGGCGCCCCCCGGCCGCAAGCGCATCTCGCAGGAGCTTTATGATATCGGCAACCTCACCAAGGAGGGTGAGATCATCCCGCCCAAACCCGATGGCGCGCAACCCACCGATTTCGAGCTATTCCACACCGACAGCCCGTTCAATAACTGGCCAACCAAATGGTCGTTGCTACTCGCTTATGTAACGCCACCCCAAGGCGCCGATACGCAATTCATCGATACCCGTGCGGTGTATGAAGATCTGCCGCAAGCACTCAAGGATAAGGTGGCAGGGCTGAAGGTAGATCACGACTTGTTCCGCGCTCTCCAGCGCAACGGCGTGAAGTTCCAGGATGAGGAAATGCGAAAAAGTTACCCGCGCCGCTCACACCCTTTGGTACGCACATCCGCGAGCGGTCGCAAAGCGCTCTACATGGGCTGGCATGGCGTTGGGATTGAAGGCTGGCCAGATGACGAAGCGCAGCCGCTGCTCGACGAACTCTACCGCATCGCCACGCAGGAGCAGTATATCTATTCCCACAAATGGCGCCCTAGCGATATGGTGGTGTGGGACAATCGCTGCACCATGCACAGCGCAACATCCTTCGAGCGTTATCGCTACAAACGCGATATGCGCCGCGCGACCATCAACGAATATGGGCCGGAGGTCTCAGCAATTGAGGCGAACAATCGGGAACCGGAACCGGCCTGATGCCCGCCGAGCAACTATGCCTGTGGGCAATTTTGCCTTATTAGGCGAAAGCGGCCAAATCGTGCGGCAAGCTGTGTCGCAATCGCGCGATGATGACATCCCGCTTATTTCGCGCCGCTGACGATATTCAATCTTGAACGGCGTCGGTAGTTGCCAACATTGCAGACATTCGACCGCGCGAAACGGCTCCCTCGGGTCCGCCCTTCGTTCATTAAGCTGATGTGCGGTGGCAAGCGACCGAACTTGGGACTTACCCGCCGTTCACGGGTCGGCAGTCGAATGGCAAGTTCGGCCAAAAGCGGACGTCAGTTCGCGGCGCTCAGACTGGCCACGATTGGGGACAGTCCGGAACGTCTCCTTTCAGACGGCAATTAGCACAAGCCGTCCCTCATTCATTGATCCGTAATTCAGTTTCTGAGTGACCGACTTTGGGGGCATCCTGTCGCCAGATGATCAGCGCTCGGACCGGACGCGCGACCGTTGCGGGAACCCAAGCTTCCAGCGGGAAATGCGCCTGTTGGAATACGAAAGCGCCCCCGATCTCAATCATCCATGCCGAAGTGGTCAGCCAGTTGCTCGCTAGAGAAGCCATAACTGGGGGCGTTAGGGTCGTTGAGCATGTCCTTGTTCCAGACCTCGAACGCTGCTTTGAGCTCTCCGAACAGCGCGGGCTGTCGATGCTTGAGATTGGCGCGTTCGAGCGGGTCGGAGACGACGTCGAACAGGAACTCATGACCCGCAATCGAGAGATATTTCATCCGCCCCCGCCTGACCGCTTTCTGATCATGGTTTTTGAAGCGCCAGTAGAGCGTGCGGTCCGCATGTGTCTGCCCGGCAAGGATGTCGCTGACATTCATGCCGTCGCTGTTGGTGGCCTTTCCGCCTGCTGCCTGCAGGAAGGTCGGTAGCCAGTCCATCGTCATCACCGGCACATCGCTAGTGCTGCCAGGCTTCGTAACGCCGGGCCAGCGGATGATCGCGGGAATACGCAGGCCGCCTTCCAGCAGCTCGGTTTTCTTGCCGGTAAAGGGCCACGTGTTGGAGAAACGCTCGCCGCCATTGTCGCTGGTGAAAACGACGATGGTGTCCTTATCCAAGCCCAGCGCCGCGAGCTTGGCCAGCACGCGCCCGACATTGGCATCAAGCGAGCGCATCATGCTGGCATAGGTTGCCATGTCACCGCCGTCATAATGCATGTAAGCGGTGGGGTTGGGGGAGGCCGCAATCCGCGCGGACTCAGCCTTTCCTGCATCGTCCGGCCCTTCCCACGGCCAATGCGGCGCGGTGAAGTGCAGGCTCATGAAGAAAGGCTTGCCGTCCTTCTTGCGGCGATCGAGCGTGAGCATCGCGCGATCGGCCAGCAGATCGGTGAGATAGCCTGCCTCCTCAACCTTCGTGTTGCCATCCCACAGGTCCAAATTGCCATTGAAGCCGTGAGTGTAATAGTCGACGCCGCCACCGCGCAGGCCCCAAAACTCATCATAACCGCTCTTGAGGGGATCATATTTGGGCAGCGCGCCCAAATGCCATTTGCCGATGAGTGAGGTGGCATAGCCTTGCGCACGCAGGAGCGATGCGATGGTTGGCACCTCTGGCGACAGGCCCACATCCTGCTGCCCGAGCGGCTCCTGCAGGCCAATCGGCAAGCGATACTGATAGCGCCCCGTAATCAGCGCGACGCGCGAGGCGGTGCAGACCGCGCTATTCGCATAGGCGTGGGTCAGCCGCATGCCTTGCCTGGCGAGGGCGTCCAGAACCGGCGTTTCATATTCCTGGCGACCGTAACAGGAGAGATCGGCAAACCCCATGTCATCGGCCATGATGAACAGGATGTTCGGCCCGCGCGTGGAGGTTTTGGTGAAGCCGGGGGCAGTGATTGCGAGCGCTGCTGTTCCCAGCGCCGCGCCGATCGCCGTGCGGCGGGTGAGACCTTCAGGGCGATCGGGTATGGCCATCTCATATTCTCCAAGAAATTACGTGTTTAGTTCAAGGCTCAAAATTGAGTGCGAGGACCGATCGCCTTCCGACAAGGTGAAAAAACAAGCTGGTAAACTGTTGCGGACTGGCGCCAAAGCGGGCGTAGTAGGCTGTAACGGCGGCGATAGATCCGTAAGGTTTCGGTGCCGCCAAACAGCCTTTATCCGCGGTTGTTGCTAGTCTCCACATTCAGACCTGCGCCCTGCTTTCATTGAAGCAGATGACAACATCGCCGACCAGAATGTAGCCCAGTTGCCTACGAGCGTTATTTTCGATCGAATTCGATTGTGCCGATTGTGAATCCAGTCGCTGGTGGTGTCGGAAGGCCGGGCAATAGCCTCCGAACACTGTAGCGGCCGACCACGCCTGGTCCGCGCACAGGATAATAGACGGGCATGTCCTTGACGGCGATTTCTTTGCCATCCGCCAGCATGGCGACGCGCGCTGCGCGAGTGCCCATTGACGGCAAGGGCGTAACAGCGATCACGACTTCGTGATCGCCCACCGCCAATGACGCGCCCTTCAGCGTGAAGCGCTCGGCCTCGCGCGCGGTGGCGTTGTAGAGAAAGACGGGGCTGCCGTCTTCGAGGAACAGCCCGATGCCGCCTGCTTCATCGCCCGTGATCGCGATTGGTCCGGCTGCATTCGCTCCCGTGACGGTGAACTTGGCGGTCATGTTCAGGCCGGGTGCCAAGGCGGGGAACAGCCCTTGCGGGTAGCGCGTGTCGCCCGGGTGGAATGTGAAATGCGTCCGCCCATCGAGCAAGGATGGCTTGTTACCCGGCGCGTTGCGACCGATGAGATCACCGGCAATCGGATACACATTGTTGCGCTTGGCGGCCGCATCGAAGCCAGCCTGAAGCTCTGCCAATTTCTGCGGATATTGCGCCGCGACATTCTTGGACTGAGAATAGTCCACCGTCAGATTGTACAGCTCCCACTTGAAGGCATAGGGATCAACCGGGTCGCGTGATCGGTCGAAGGGCGCTCGGCCCGGCGTTGTCGCGGCAAGCCAGCCATCCTTGTAGAAGGACCGATTGCCGAGCATCTCGAAATATTGCTCGGAGCGGGTTGAGGGCGCCTTGGCATTGTCGAAGCTATACACCATCGACACGCCATCGATCGGCTGCTGGGCGACGCCATCGACTTGCTCGGGCGGGGTCACGCCCGCCGCCTGATAGATGGTCGGCGCGATGTCGATGACATGGTGGAACTGGCTTCTGGTCTCGCCCGTCTCTTTAATGCGCTGGGGCCAGCTGATCACGAGCCCGTCGCGTAATCCGCCCAGATGGGAGGCAATTTGCTTGCCCCACTGGAACGGCGCATTTTGGGCCCAGGCCCAGGCCGCATTATAATTTGAATAGCTTCCGCGTGAGCCATTCTGATCCGATGTTTCGATCAGTTCCGCTTCGGTTGGTTCTATGCCGATCAGGCTCTGCAGCTCCTGAACGGCACCGCGCTGGCTGTCCATGCTCGCGCCATTGTCACCCTGAAGATAGATGATCAGCGTATTCTCATACTGCCCTGAGGCCTTGAGCTGATCGATGATCCGCCCGGTCTGATTGTCGAAATAGGCAAGCTGGGCCGCCGCCACTTCCATCTGATGGGCATAGGTCTTCTTTGCTGCTGGGCTCAGGCTGACCCAGGCAGGCACGGCGTGCGGTCGTGGCGTGAGCTTTGCGCTTTTGGGGATGACGCCCATCGCCTTTTGCCGGGCGAAAATCTGGGCACGCATCTTGTCCCAGCCCATGTCAAACTTGCCTTTGAATTTCGCGATCCAGTCCTCGGGCGCCTGATGCGGCGAGTGCATGGTGCCAGGCGAGTGATAGATGAAAAACGGATTGTCAGGCTTTTGACTTTGCTTGACCTGAAGCCACTGGACCAGATGGTCGGTCATGTCTTTGTCGAAAATGTAGGATGGGTCGCTCGATGGCTCGATGGCGTTGCGGTTTTCGGTCAGCGTGGGGCGAAACTGATCCTCCGCAGCTGAATTGAAGCCGTAAAAATAGTCAAAACCAAGGCCGTTGGGCCAACGGTCGAACGGGCCCATCGGTCCGGTTTCCCAAACCGGCGTGTTGTGGTTCTTGCCGAAAAATGCGGTGTCATAGCCATTGTCGCGCAGCACTCGCCCGATTGTAGCTGCACTCTTGGGAATGACTGATGTGTAGCCGGGCTCGTCGATCGCAACATTGGTGATCGATCCGCTGGCGATGGCGTGGGTGTTCCGGCCGGTCAGCAGCGCGGCGCGTGTCGGTGAGCACATCGCGGTCGTGTGAAACTCATTGTAGCGCAGACCTTTGCCAGCCAGCATGTCGAACACGGGCGTGGGGATCAATCCGCCAAATGTACTCGCAGAGCCGAAGCCGACATCGTCGGTCATGACTAGCAGAACATTGGGCGCGCCTTTGGGGGCCGTGGCAGGCTGAGGAAAATAGCGCCACTCTTTGGCTTGCGCTGGCGCTTCCTGCGTCTGGCTGACAGCGGCTGCAGACTGAAGGCCAAGCGAAAGCGCCAAAGCACTGGTTGCGACATTGCGGAAACGGCGCTTTGCGCTGAACATGGTTTTACTCTCCCTGATTTTCCGTCTGAACGCTCAGGCTTCGCGCGCAGCGAAAGCCAATGTGAGACGTCGACGTATCGATGGTCTGCGGATAGCGGGCTGCCGGGCGATAGCGCTGGCAATAATTGTCGGCACATAGATGAGAGCCGCCCTTGAGCACGCGGCGACCGAATTCATGGCCCGGATCGTTCAGGTCACGGCTCGCATCCTCGCTGCCGCCACGCGGATTCTTCGGCACGCAGCAGGCTTTTGCGGGTGGTTGGTTGCGATGGTCGGCATACCAGTCGGCCGTCCATTCCCAGACATTGCCGATCATGTCGAACAGGCCGTAGCCATTGGCCGGATAGCTGCCGACAGGAGAGGTTCGTTCAAAACCATCGGCCAGGCTGTTATGATGCGGGAATGTCCCTTGCCAGTAGTTGGCGCGCGGCGCGCCATCAGGCTCCAACGCGTCACCCCAGGCATAGGCTTTGCGATCGAGGCCGCCGCGTGCAGCAAACTCCCATTCCGCTTCTGACGGCAGACGCTTTCCTGCCCAGCTGGCATAGGCCTCCGCGTCTCTGTACGCGACATGCACCACGGGGTGGTCTTCCAGGCCGTTCAGATTGCTGTCTGGGCCCCAGGGGTGGCGCCAGTCCGTGCCGAAGGAGAAGCTCCACCATACAAGGGGATTGGTGGGTGGCGTCGGTCGATCAGGGCGCACGAACAGCGACGAGCCTGCATGCAGCATGTCCGGGTGAGCATTGGGATAGAGCGACGCGTCGGGCGCCTTCTCGCAGAGCGTGATATAACCTGTCGCCTCGACAAAGGCTGAAAACGCGCGGTTCGTCACCGGTGCTACGTCAATTTCGAAAGGATCGACCTCCACCTGACGGGCGGGTCCTTCTTCTGGATAATGATCAGACGACCCCATCCAGAACTTGCCGCCTTGCAGCCTTATCATGTCCCTGGAGGGATCAAGCTGCATAGCGCTCCCTTTACCGCGCCGCATCTTTGAGCGTGATCGTTACGTTGCTGACCGTGCCTTGCAGCGGCGTAATCGGCGCGGCGTCGGCATTTATCTCATCGAAGCTCCAGCCAATTGAGGCATTATCTGGAATGAGAACCGGCAGAACATGCGGAACAATGCTTGCGCCATCCGACACATTCCCAACCAGCAGTTCGGCTCGTCCGTGCTTGCCGCGCTCGCCTGCCGTAAAGATGACCGACAAGCGGTGCTTCCCCGGCGCCAAGGCCTTGCTGCCTTGCACGACGACCATGTCCTCCGGAGAATCCGAGGCTTTATAGGCAAAGACTGGTCGACCAGCCTTGAGGGCCAGCGTCCAGCCCGCAGAACGAGCACCGTTCATCACGATCGTGCCTTGATTAGCATCGCCGCTGATCTCGATGTCCGCATCAAGGCGCCAGCTGCGTCCGCTGACATCAGGGAAGGCGCCACCAGTGATCCGGCGCGTCGATGGCCCGAAGCTGAAGCTCGTGCGGTTGCCAAGGAGCGAGGGTCGATTTGCCGTATCCCATCGGGCGAAGGATCGATTGTCGAGCGGCAATACCTGCCCTTCGGCAGCCTCCTGCCAGAAGCGATCCTGCATGGCCTTGAGCTTATCAAGATAGCGCGCCGCCAGATCGGTGGACTGGGAGTAGTCTGCGGTCAGATTATAGAGTTCCCATGGGCCACTGGCCGGCAAGCCTCCGGGCCCGGCAAAGTCCCAGGGCGCTCGTGTGGGCTTGCTGTTGGCCCACCAGCCATCGGCGTACAAAGCCACATTGCCCTGCAGCTCGAAGAGTTGATGCGTGCGCCTTGACGGGATCTTGGGCGCATTGAGCGTGTAGATCATGCTGATACCATCGAGCGGCATCTGATCGACGCCATTCACGCGCATTGGAGGCGTGATGCCTGCAGCTTCATAAATGGTGGGTGCGATGTCAGCGATGTCGTGGAACTGCGAGCGCACGCTACCGGGCTTTTCCGTCCCCTTGGGCCAGGATATGACCATGCCGTTGCGCACGCCACCCAAATGCGAGGCGACCTGTTTGGTCCATTGGAACGGCGTGTTCATCGCCCAGGCCCAGCCTGCAGGATAATTATTATAGAAGTCGGGGCCGCCCAGCTTGTCCATTGCCTTGAGCATCGTCGGCAGGTCCGCTCTGAACCCATTGATCGAGGCGATGTCGTTGAGAGAGCCGGAGGGTCCGCCTTCGCCGCTGCCGCCATTGTCGCCCTGAATGTAAACGACCAGCGTGTTATCGAGGCGACCCTGCGCCTTCAGCTCGTCCAGAATGCGGTCGACCTGATGATCGGCATAGGAAAGCGCGGCGGCATAAACTTCCATCATCCGCGCATAGAGGCGCTTCTGATCGACCGATAAGGATGTCCAGGCCGGAATGGAGGCAGGGCGCGGCGTCAGCTTGGTATTCTTGGGCACAACACCCAAACGGATCTGTCGAGCCAGCGACTCTTCACGCATCTTGTCCCAGCCCTGATCGAATTGGCCTTTGAACTTCACGATCCAGTCGGCGGGTGCATGGTGAGGGCTGTGAGATGTGCCGGGTGCATAATAGAGCAGCACGGGCTTGTCTGGCTGGGCGCCATTGATGGTTTTCAGCCAGCTGATCGCGCGATCGCCCATGTCGCGATCAAGCAGATAATTGGGGTCGCCCGCCGGCTTTTCGATGGCGAGCTGATTTTCGAACAGCTCAGGGTTCCACTGGCTTGTCGCGCCGCCCATGAAGCCAAAGAAATAATCAAACCCGAGGCCATTGGGCCAACGGTCAAATGGGCCGACCGCGCTGGATTCCCATTCCGGCGTGTTGTGATTTTTGCCGAACCAGGCGGTCGCATAGCCATTCTGCTTCAACACTTCACCAATGGTCGCTGCACTTTTGGGCAGGATGGTGTTGTAGCCGGGATAGCCCGTGCCCATCGATGTGATCGCGCCAAAGCCCACTTTATGTGGATTGCGCCCTGTTAGCAGAGCCGCGCGCGTCGGCGAGCAAAGTGCGGTGGTGTGAAAGGCGTTATAGCGCGTTCCGTTCTTCGCCAACCGGTCAAAGGCTGCGGTCGGCACAGGGCCGCCAAACGTGCTTGAAGCCCCGAAGCCAACATCGTCCGTCATGATGATGAAGACATTAGGCGCGCCCGCAGGGGCTTTCAGCGGCGGCGCATATTGGGGTGGAGAGGATGTTTCGAGTGTCCGCCCCAGCGTCCGCTGATAGGCGGGTTGCTGATGAGGAAGGATGTCTCCGGCGGGCTTATCACCTTGAGCATGCGCAGCATTGGCAAAGGTGACTGAGCTCAGTGCTGTCGTTGCGATAAGGGTCAAAGCCCGCCGGATATTCATCAGAAGTTCTTCCGCAAGCTAAGCGACCATTCGCGAGGTGCCGCAGGCTGGCCTGTGACCGACTGGATCGCCGGACCGCGGAACTTGTTCTGATAGTAGAATTTATCGAACAGGTTGGTCACGGCCAGCACGACTTCCCAATCCTCCTCTGGCGAGCGCCAGGAGAGGCGCGCATTGGCCACAGTATAGGCGGGCGTCAGCGTGGCCGGATTATTGTCGATATTGGTGTAGAAAGACGACTGGTAGGCAATGTCCAAACGCGGCGAGAGCGAGCCCATCGTACCGATATCGGCACGATACTGGATGCCGCCACCGGCTTTCCACTTGGTCACATAAGGCGCGATATTGGCCAGCGTGATGCCGGTGATGGTCGCGCCGGTTGCGCCGATCCGCCTGAGCTCAAAATCGAGATAGCTGACATTGGCATCAATCGTCAGCCCATCAAACGGACGCAGCGCAAGCTCTGCTTCCAGGCCTTTGAACTGCCCATCGCCCGCATTCACCGGCGTGCCATTGACGGCACTCAGAACCACACCGTTCACGATGGTGGGCGCGGTGTTGGTGAAAATCATGTCCTTATAATCATTGATGAACGCAGACAGATTGAGCCTTACCTTGCGATCGAACAGATCGGTTTTCAGGCCGATTTCATACGCATTAAGCGTCTCTGAGCCGAACGGCGTCGCCTGCTCCACGATGAAGGGACGCGGATTGACGCCACCGCCGCGATACCCGGTCGAGAATTGCGCATAGGCAAGGATGTTGTCCGTGACTTTATAGTCCGCGTTGATGCGGTAATCCCAGCGGCTGCCCTTGAACGTGGATTGCAGCCCATCGATCCGGCCTGCTGCGGTGTAGGCTGGCTGATTGGGGACGAACGGGTTGAGCCTGCGGAATGAATAGCTCTTCTTGTCGTTCGTGTAACGAATGCCACCGGTGAGGTTCAGCCGATCAGTGATATGCCAGACGGCGTGCGCAAAACCTGATTTGCTTGTGGTCGGGATATAATCATCCGCGACGTTGACGGTCTCTCCCGCCAGACCGGGCGAGATGATATTGTAGGTATAGAGATAGCCTTTGCCGCTGAAATAATAAGCGCCAAGGGTCCAGTCGAGCGCGTCGGATAGGCTGCCGTTGAGCCGCACTTCCTGCGTGAACTGGCGATAACGCTGCCTGTTGACGCTGCCGCTAATGCCAAAGGGTGAGGCATCGGCATCCGTGCTGTAGCGGCCGTCTGTATATTGATAGGCCGTGATCGACTTGAAGCTGAGATTATCGGCCAGCTCGACATCAATCGTGCCGGCAGCATCCCATGCCCGGATGCGATTGTTCGTCGGATAGGCGATGGTGGGGTGCGTTCCGGCGCCCGGGCGGCCCAGAAAGACTGCTGGATCTGTGAAACCCTGGATCTGATAGCTTGAATAGTTGGTGTAGGAATTGGCGGGCGTGATGAACACGGACCGGTCCGTAAAGCCCGGCGTATTCGCGGCCGGGGGATTGAGCGAGATCAGCTTGGTCGCCGTCGGCTCACTATCATCGACCAGACGCGAGCCGGACAAATTGACCTCTACGCGATCACTCGCAATCCAGCGCAGCGCGAGACGGGCTGCGGTATAATCCTGACCACCCTCGCGCCCGGCGACACAATCGCCTTCAGTCGCTGAGGCAGTAGGTGCCTGCGTCTGGCCGGGGTGCGTGCAATTATAGTCGAGGCGCTTGAGATAGCCTTCGCGGTGGCGGGTCACGGCAGAAACGCGCGCGAACAGCTTTTCGGGAATGATCGAGAAATCAGCAGCGCCCTTTGCGTCCATGCGGCGGAAGGAACCGGTCGTGACTTCAACATAGCCCTTGCCGTCACCGGTCGGCAGCTTGGAAAACATCTTCACCGCGCCGCCGATGGAGTTCTTGCCAGCGAGCGTGCCCTGGGGACCGCGCAGAATTTCAACCCGGTCGAGATCGAGCAGATCGAGAAGCGATCCAAAGGTGATACCGCGATAGACGTCATCGACGTAAAGGCCGACACCCGGATCGACAGCAAAGCTCGAATCCATCTGGCCTACGCCGCGAATGAACAAGGTCGCCGCCGGGCCATAGATTGAGCCGGATGGCTTCATCACGACGTTTGGCGCGGAATTTGTGATATCTGTGATGCGGTCGAGACCTTTGTCCCGGATGGCCTGCTCATTGACCGCTGTGATGGCGATCGGTGTATCCTGCAGGCGCTGTGTCCGGAACTGCGCGGTGACCACAATGTCGTCAGTTGCGGCTTGGGCTGGGTCTGCTGCAGCCTCCTGAGCCTGCAATGGCGTCGCACCAACAAACGCGGCAATCGCAGTGGTTGCGCTCAATATTCCTAAGCTTTTCATCATCTCTCCCCTTCAATCAGATTCTGACGACACAGGGATTAGCGCCCTTGTTTCTGGTCAGGTCCGTTGAGGCGAGATGCGACACTATCGAGAAAGCTAGCAACGGCTTTACAGGGTATCACTAATAGAAGTGATTGGTTATATCTCGCGCATGTCCTTCACCTTTCGGCAGCTTGAAATATTCGTGGAGGCAGCGTTCGATCGCAACTTCCGCAAGACCGCTGATCGGCTGAACATCAGCCAACCGGCCGTCAGCAAGCAGATCCGAGCACTGGAGCTGAGCCTCGGCAAGATATTGTTCGTTCGCAAGCGCGGTGCCGCAGCGGCCCTTTCGGAAGAGGGTCGCAATATGCTCATCTCTGCCCAGGAGATGTTGGCAAAACAGCGCGAGTTGCGATCGGTCAAGACAGACGGTCCGTTGAATCTGCGTATCGTGACGGGCGAGTATGTGCTCGACCGGTTCATCAAACCCGCTTTGCCTGAGCTGGCCGAAAAATTTCCGGACATCTCCTATGATTTCATCCTGACGAGCGAACGCGAACGCATTCTTGAACACATAGTCGACGGATCGGCGGATCTGGCCATTTACACCGGAAACCCGGCGCCTTTGGATTTCAACAGCGAGATCATTTCGGTCATTTCATGCTCGCTCTATGCCACACCTGCGATTGCGAAAAGCCTGGGCGACGATCTGGAGGCAATTGCAAAAGCCCCATTCGTTCTGCCTGCAAATTTAGGGTCCGGTTCATGGGTACTAAGTGCCCTAAGCGAACGCGGCATCTCGCCCCAGAATATCGTTGCGCGCACGCAGTTTGGTGATGTGGTTGGCGACATGATCGGGCGCGGCATCGGAATTGGAATCCTGTTCGATGACCATGTCCGCGAGCGTTTCGGTGATAAACTCGAGCGATTGAACGTTGCCGTCGCACCCGCCTATCGGGTGATGATCTTCAGCAAGAAATCAATGACGAAGCAGGCCGCGCCCTGCGTCGCATTCTTGCGGCAGATTTGTTCTTCCATGGAAGTTTGAAATCACTCCTCCGTTGCACTGGAGCGATAAAAGCACTAAAAAGCTGGGCAGCGCCCGACCTAAGCTAATCCTAGCCTGCGCGTGGGGGGCGCGAACCTTAGCCCTACCTAACCTATACGCCCGACGGCGGCTTCAATAACCGCACGATGCGCTTCCACGACCGGCTCAAGCAGTGCAGCATCGACCTTTTCGATCGTATCATCCTCAACGTGGCACCAGCGGTGGATACCCAATCCGGCGAAGGCATTCGTATAACCACGGTCGATGATCGACGAGAGTTCACCAGCGCCGCCGACCACTTCGATCGGCCTTTCGTAACCGGCCAGGCCCTGAAAGGCCCGCACAGCATCTGCCATGAGGCTATGTGACACCATCATGGCCCGCTGAGGATCGGCTGAGGAGATAAGCTCGCCATTGCGATTGAGCACCTCGAATGCATCCCGGGTGGCAAGGCCTGCACCAAGATGGGTCCAGATCAGCGTTTGAGCTGGCGGCGGGCCTTCGGAAAGCGATGTATGCGTGCCGATAAAATCATATTCATGGCCGCCAGCGTTGATGGCGAACAGCGAATGGTCGGGGTAGCGGATGGCAGCCCAGCGGCACAGTTCCAGAAACGCGGCCGTGCCAGGCGCGCGCTCGCCAACACAGGCTCCCCAGCCTGAGCGCGGGGTTGAGAATGCGAGCGATTTTGGTCCTGCTGTCCGACGCGCGACGATGTTGCAACTCGTGCCTGTCCGGCTCGTCCCGGTGACGAGAAGCGTGATCGGGCTGCCTTCTGCTGCGGCCTCGGCCAAGATGGGTAGGTCACGAGGCGCCATCAAGGCTATCGGGACATCCGCCATTGGCTTCAGTCTTGTATTGAGTGCGATTATACTGCCAGTTGGCCCAGTCGTGACGATGATAATCGCGGCTGGTTTTTGCGGCACAACCGCATCGAGCAGCGGCTTTACTGCACCAGTAAAAATCGCGGCGTGGCGTCCGTAGGGCAATACGATCACTGCGATACGCCCCGCAGCGTTCTTCGCTTCAAATTTGTCACGTATAAGGAGTGGTCTTGCCGTAATTCCATTAGCTGGCGTGGAAACGACAATTGGCTGCGGCATGACGGCGATGCGCTTGCTACCAACCCGCAATTCAGCGCGCTGCATGTCGAACATCGGAACGGGAAAATCGACCTTGTTCACGGCAAATCCCGCGTCGGATAAACGCCCACCGATCCACTTGGCAGCCGCCAGATCGCCGGGTGTGCCGGAGAGCTTGCTACCGAAAGAGGCGTAGGTTTCCATGTCCTTGCCCAACTGCTCGCGAAGCAACGGCAGCGGGGCCGCGCGAAGGGACGTGGCGCTGCTTATCGCAGCCACACCGGCCAGGCCCATCGAGCCTTGAAGGACATCTCTGCGACTATGCATGGCGTGTTACATCCTTTGCTAAAATTTGAGGCTCAGTGGTTAACCGAGGTTTCTGTTCCAGGGGGCGATAGGTTGGGTGAACGCCATCAGATCTTCGATCATTGCCTGGACCAACGGCTGGCCCATCTTGCTGCTCGGAACCAAGGCTTTGAGCCAAAGGGATTTGACAGGGAAATGTGGCAACAGCGGTATGAGTGAGCCGTCCGCCACTGCTCCGCGAGACACAAATTCGCTCAGCAGCACAATACCAGCACCAGCTAGGGCGGCGTCCCGCAACACCGTTGCATCATTGACGGAAAAACGTGATCGCACCTGCACCGCAAGATCGCCGGACTCGCTCTCGAAGACCCACTGGCTTCCAACGGACTGCGAACCGATACAATCATGATCGACCAGATCGCGCGGATGCTGAGGATGGCCACGCCGAGCAAGATAAGATGCCGAGGCACAGACCTGCAGGGGATAGGCGCAGAGCGGGAAGTCAATTACGTCCGCATAGGAGGCTGCCATTGCGCCGATCGCGAGATCGAAGCCCTCCTCGATCGGATTTACGGATCGATCCACCAACACCAGATCGATACTGACGCCGACATGATTTTGGACAAAATCTGCAAAGAATCTACCAAAATAGGTCGTCGCGGTCGTGGTGGGGCATTTGATGCGCAGATGGCCATCAAGGGATTGCCGGGATCGGCGTGCGCCAGCAACCACCTCGTCCGTTTGTTGGATAAGCGCTCTGATACGTGGCAACTGGCGATCTGCGAAGGCGGTCAGCTCAGCTTGACGTGGCGTTCTGACAAAGAGTTGCGCACCCAGCTCATCTTCAAGCCGGCCAATCCGCTTTGAGATGACGGAGGTTGCCACGTTGAGCTTGCGTGCAGCAGCGGAAAGGCTGCTATGTTCAACAACGCTCAGGAACGCGCGCATGTTAAGCAGCGTGTCCATCAGCGGGTTTTCATCCTCAGCAGAAACATCACTTCAAGCTGACGCGTGCGACGGCGATGCCTTTTTCCCCCGCGACCGAATAATAGAGGAAGATGCGGCCGTCATCATTGAGCACGCCCGGATCGCGAAGGGCATGTTCGAAGCCTGAAGCCATCCCGCCGCGCGAAGCGACGAGTGGCAGTTTTGCGCCCTCATAGTCGCGCTCAGGCCGCAAAATCTCGACTGGCATCGACGCTGTCCATTCGGACCAATCTGGGCGCAGGTCAACGCTGGCATGCATGATCCGCTCCGGCGTATCTCCCACGTTTGTGTAAAAGAGGTGCAATGTGTCGCCAATGCGGGTCAGGCCTGCGTGTCGCATTTCATCGAGTATCCGTGGCCCCGGCTCGAACGGCGGCAACATTGTCGAGGAGCGATAAAACTGTCCGCTGCGCAACCAGAGCGGATAGGCGCTCTTCTTGTCGGACATCGCAAACCCGTAGGTCGAGCCCTTATATTGGAACGCGCGCATATAGGGCGCTCCAAAAGCACCGGACGCGGTTTTGAAAGTCAGTCCATCTGCCGAGGTCGCGACGAAGCTCTGCTGCGAATAGGGGCGCCCGCCATATTTGCCGCCCGGGGGCTCAGTCGCGCCATGATAATAAAGAATGATCTGTTTGTTATCTTCATCGACCAGCACGTCGGGCGAGGCGATGTGATGCAACGCCGACGTGTGTTCCAGGCGCAGCGTACCGGGCTTGTAGACCGTCCACGGGCCTTCAGGTCGATCAGCATAAGCAAGTCGAATAAAGCCGCCGCGATGATGGCCAAAATACATATAATATTTGCCAAGCGGTTTCTTGATCCAGCCCGGCACCTTGATCACCGCCGGCCCGTCGATATTGTTGCCGAGCTCGCCTTCCAGCCCGGGCATCCCCGGGTAAAGTACAGGCCCATTCCCAATTCGCTCGGCGGTAACTGTTACGCTCTTGAGGCTTTCACTTTCCCGCCCGACTGGCGCCGGACCCTGCGCGTTGGCTGGGAGCTGAGCAACGAGCAATGCGCACGCGAGGCCGAACCGAAAGGGCGTCTTATGGCGCGATACTGGCATAGCTTTACCTCTCGAATGGCGGGCGTGAATGCGCGTCAAGCTACGCTGGCCTGTGCCGGTTCGGCCGTCGCCACCTGCGGCTGATTATGCAGGAAAACACCCTGCCGCCGCAATTCCTTCTGCAACGTACGCACATCAAGCGCGCGCGGCTGGACGCCTGCATTTACGGACAGGGCCGCTGCTGCACCTGCTGCCTGGCCCGTGAGCCAGCATTGCGGGATTTCACGCATGAAGCCGTGCGAATTGGCATCGCAGCTAATATGCTTGCCGCCGGCCAAAAGCCCATCCAGCCTGCGAGGGACAAGCGCCCCATAAGGCACCGAGATGACCGGATATTTGAGCGACACGGACGGGCTGACGCCAATTTCGTCCGGAAGCGCAATACCGTCCGCCCACTGGCTGCGCAGAACCTTTGAGACGCCTGCAAGTCGGCGGGTATGGCGCACGCCCAGTTGGGAACCACTCTGCAGCATATAGGCGCTTTCAAAGCCCGGAGCATGTTCGCGGAAGAAATCGCAATGCGTTTGCATGAAGCGATGCGAGCGGATCTCCAACTCGGTCTGGTCATCCACGTCCAAGGCGGAGAGGCCGGACTGACGCGGGCCCAGGAACAGGGCGATGTCATTGCGCCAGGAGACATAAGGCGGCTGGAAAAAACCAAGGCGTTCGCGTCCCAGCGCTGCAAATGCGGCATATTGCTCGGGCTCATTGCCGCGGAACGCGAGCCAACGGTCCATGTCGACGCCACCGAGCATGAAGCCCGTATTGGCGCTGTGGTGAACATCGCCTTCCTCAATATCCGTATCGAACTCGGCGCCCGCACGCGCGAAAATGTCGCCATCGCCAGTGGTATCGACCACAACCTTCGCCCGGAGCGCTTGCCGGCCAGCCTTGGACTCAAAGACCACGCCCTCGACCTTGCCATCAGCAACCATCGGCACTGCAGCCCAGCTATGGAACACAAGACGCACACCGGCTCCGAGCAGCATCTCCTGACTGATCAGCTTCAGCCGCTCTGGATCCAGCGTGGGCGACCAGCAAACCGTGCCATGAAAGGCTGCAGTCCGCTGCCCCCAATAGCTTGCCTTACGCGCATCGCGTGATCCCCAGTCTGCACGGGGCGGGCCGGCGAGACCTGCTGCAGGCATACGGTCAAGCACATCCACCGCAAAACCCTGGATGACCTGTCGCCCGGTCCAGTCCGTCATCCGGTCGATCCAGATCACTAAGCCGCCGGTTGAAAGGCCGCCAAGGTGATTATAGCGTTCCATCAGCACCACGTTGGCGCCGGCCTTCGCCGCAGCCCAGGCTGCAGCGGTGCCGGACGGACCGCCACCGACCACCAGCACGTCGCACTCGTGATAGACGGGAATTTCCCGCGCGGGTTCAACCCAGGTGCCCGTTCCGTTCGCCTTTGGGAGTTGGCGTTTCGCGGTCTCGAACACATCCGAACCCAGAAAACGGTCCTCGGATCGACGAACTTCTTTAATTTTGGGCTGATCCATAACGTGGAAAACCAATCCTTCAGAGACGAATGATGCGCCAGCTATCTCAGTCAGGCCATGAACAGAGAAGCGAATGCTCCCTGTTTTACAGCTTGAACCGAACCCCCACTCGGAATGACTGACCAGTCTGGTCGAACAGCGGCGAGGCCTGATCGGGGAATGGCGGAGCAACATTGAAGATGTTGTTCAGACGGACGAAGACTTCACGGCTCCGATCGGCATCGTTCGACACGTCGAAATTGAAGGTCGCATTCGTGTAGAATGTGTTCTTCGTGCGATTGATGTTGATCGTGTTGAGCGCCCCCGTGCCAACCACGAAATCATTGTCGATCGCGCCACCCTGGAGCCAGCGCAGATCCAGCGTGCTGGTCAGTCGACCGAACTCATGCGTGATCAGGCCCGATACCCGCCAGTGCGGCGTGACATATTCACCGGCCCGCTCTTCCGTGCTGGCCGTGGCGACTGCCGTGGTGGCCAGCGTCTTGAGGTAGCTTGCAAGCAGACGAACCGAAAGCGTGCCTGCGTCCTCACCGAACACCCTGTCGAGCGAGGAGCGGTAAGCCGCTTCAAAATCGATTCCTTCGGTCTTCAACTGATCGAGATTCTCGAAACGCACGGTGATGTTGTTGATATCGCCGGTCGGACCGCCCGTCGTCGTAACGAGGTTGCAGAAATCCGAGATGCCATCGATGTAACAGCGCTCCAGCACTTCATTGGCTGTGATCGTGCCGATGACGCCGCGGATCTTAATGTTATAATAGTCGACCGACAGCCGCAGCCCATCAAGCCACAGCGGCTGATAAACGACGCCTGCGGTAATCGTATCTGCAATCTCCGGAGCAAGTGATGGGTTGCCAAGTGAAGAAACCTGCGTCGTATAGGTCGTGGACCTGCGCGGATCGCGAACATTTTGCCGGCTGATCGTCGTAGGGGCGAAAAGTTCAGCGAAATTGCCAGCCCGAATGTCACGCGAGCGTGTCGCGCGAAGCCTCAACTCGCGCGAAAGCTCCCAGTTCGCACCGATCTTCCAGGTCGTCACGCCACCCGACGTGCTATAATCTGTATATCGGGCCGCCAAATTGAGGTCGATCGAACGGGCAAAAGGCAAATCCTTCAACAGGGGCACAGCCAGCTCGCCGAACACTTCTCTCACCGAATAGCTGCCGCTGATCGGCTGCCGTGCGCCGCTTTGAAACTGATTGGCCTGAGAAATCGCATCTGACGTGGCGTCGATTGATTCATGGCGATATTCAGCGCCGAATGCCGCGCCGATCGGCCCAGCCCAACCTTCAAACAGATCGCCGCTCGCGCTGAACGCTGCGACTTTCTGCTTCGTGATGAGATCGAAGGTGGAGGTGTCCGTGATGTAATCAATCGCTGCAGCCGAAGGCGAGCCAAAACCGAACAGATTGAAAGGAGCGCAGCTTGGATCATCATTCGTGGTGCTGGCATCTGCGTTTACGCGACAGACAATCCGGCCGCCGGAACTCACCGCGTCGATCGCCTTGCGATAATTGACCATGTTGATCTGGCCAGAATAATCCTGGACGTAGTGGTTCCGCCCATACTGGAAATAGGCGTTGAGAGACCACCCCCCGATCTTGGCGTCCGCTCCCACAACACCGCGAACCACCGATGGCGACCCCACACGGCCACGCACTGCGCCCAACCCTTGCTCGCGCAGGGAGCGACCGAAGTTGAAGCATGTCACGCCAGCTGCTGCCGCGCGCGCACGGAACGCGTCACTGAGATAGGGATTGCTGACCGGGACCAGCACGTTGCCGGTTGAACCGCCGGGGATTGTCGTTGCCGAGCAGGTGGGATTGCCCGTCACCGTGCCCTGCTGGCGCGGCTCGGCAAATCGACCGTTCGAGATCGAATAAGCATATGTTCCCTCGGCAAACAGGGTCAGATTATCTGCAACTTCGAATGAAACATGCGCCATTGTTGAATAGCGCTCGAAAGGCTGAAGCAGGTTGCCGCCTGGATTGATGATCTCGGAATAATTGTCTGCGCCGCCGATCATGCGGTTATTGAACACCTGACCATAGCCAAATTGACCTGTCTGACCGCCCGGCAGGAAGGTCGTTCCACGCAGCGGGCCGCTCGTGACCAGGCCGCCTTCGTAAAGATCTGTCCGGCGAACATCGTCAGCATAGATGTTGGCCGGCAAGCCGTTGGTTGCATAGTTGGGGTTGCCCGCAAGGCCACGGCTGACCCAAGGACGAGGCCGATAGGGCGTCTGGCCAATGCCACCATTTTTCGAATATTCCCCGCCGATGAGGATGTGCCCGCGTCCACCTGCGAACTTGGTGCCTGCGGCAAGCGCGGCAAGGATATTTTCAGCATCGCCATAACGGGAAATGCCGCTCTGGACCGTCCCTTCCACACCCTCGAGATCCGTTTTCAGGATGAGATTGATCACGCCTGAGACAGCGTCCGATCCCCATGAAGCCGAAGCGCCGCCGGTGACGACCTCCGTTCGACCAATGAGAATCGCGGGAATGACGCTAAGGTCAACCGTACCATCAGGCGCTGTGGGTACATGCCGACGACCATCCACCAGCACCAGCGTGCGCTGTGGGCCGATGTTGCGTAGGTCAGCGACGACCGCGGATGAGGACACGGCGCGTGCGACGCCGCTGCCGGTCGTTGAAAAGGCTGGAATCAAACGCAGGGCGTCGTCGATTCGGGCTGGCGCGACGCTTTGGATTTGGGCTGTGGTTACGACGGACGTCGGTGTCGGCGCTGTAAAGCCGCCAGACTGAATGCGCGAGCCGGTAACAAGGATGTCCTGAGGTGCGTCGGAAGCAGATGTCGTCTCGGCCGCTCCTTCGTCGGAGGAAGCGGGAGAGCCCTGCAGTGCTATGGAGGTGTCATCCGGATTAGGAGAAGTGGCAGTCACTTCCTGCGCCATTGCCCCGCTAAAGGACAACATGATGGCGGCAATGCACACGCCAACTCGCAATTCGCAACGATTTGCCTCTGAAAATTTCATGATACCCTCTCCCATTTCCGTATCCAGACTATTCGCGGCGGGCGCGAATACCGTCTGTCCACGCTTCGCCGAGTTTTTCTCGCGTCAGCATCGTCCAGAGCAAGCATCTACTTGAACATGTTATGGATCAGAAGGCCTTCCAGGTAAGCTATAGCCTTCTCGATTCGAGAAGGATCGTGCGAATGCCGCAATGTTCAGATATATCCCAACGACCGGTTTCGGCGTGAGCGGACATCCAAGCACCTGCAGCAGAACGACGTGAGTTGGTCGGTAGCAGCCGCAACGCAGGCCGCCAGCACTGCGACCGGATCCGTCAACTTGTAGGACGTTTAGCTCCTCACGTGAGCA
>CBIHKY010000032.1:0-32236 GCA_966205705.1 uncultured Alphaproteobacteria bacterium | reverse complement strand
GCACCCCACCTTCCCATCGCATTGAGGATGGCAAGTTCATTTATTTGGTGATCGTCATCACGGTCGCCTTCGCCTTGATTCTCGAGCCCTTTTTCATCGCGGTGCTTTGGGGGTTGATTGCGGGCATCCTCTTCCAGCCAGTCAATCGCAGGCTGCTCAAGGCAATGCCGGGCTGGCCGAACAGCGCCGCCGGGCTCACCTTGCTGCTCATCATCGCGATGGTGATCGTCCCGGCAATTTTGCTGTCAGTTGCACTGGTGCAGGAAGTATCGGTTTTTTATACTAAAATCCAATCCGGCCAGATCAACTTCGCGGTCCTCTTCGAGCAATTGCGCGCCCGGCTGCCGGCGGGTGCCGGGGTGTGGCTGGAGCGCTTTGGCCTCAAGGATTTCGATTCGCTGCAGGAGCGGCTGCGCGATGGCGTGGCCAGCAGCTTCCGCACCATTGCGGCCCAAGCCGTGGTTATCGGCCAGAGCGCCTTCAGCATGTTCGTGGCGCTCAGTGTGATGCTTTACCTCACCTTCTTTCTGTTACGCGATGGCGAAGCGCTTTCCGAGCGGGTGATGAACACGATTCCGCTGCGCTCAGGCCCACGCCGGGAGCTGATGCGCCAGTTCGTATTGGTCATCCGGGCGACGGTGAAGGGCAGCATCATCGTCGCGATCGTGCAGGGCGTCATCGGCGGCGTCGTCTTCTGGGCGCTGGGCGTGGAAGGCGCGCTGCTCTGGGGCGTGATCATGGGCTTCTTCTCCCTGCTCCCCGCCGTGGGCACCGGCCTCGTCTGGGCACCTGTGGCCATCTATCTGTTCGCGACCGGGGAGGTCGTCGAGGGCGTGATCCTCGTCTTCTGCGGCGTCTTCATCATCGGGCTGGTGGATAATATTCTGCGTCCCATCCTTGTGGGTCGCGATACGCGGCTGCCCGATTATGTGGTGCTCATCACCACGCTGGGTGGCCTCCAGATATTCGGCTTTACCGGGATCGTGATCGGCCCGGTCATCGCGGCGTTGTTCATGTCGACCTGGAACATCATTGCCGACATGCGCGGGCATGATGAAGGCCAGCTCCCTGTTACCCACCCGGTCAAAACCGAGGATGGCGAGGGGACGCAGCCGGGCACGGCGTCCGTCCCATCCTGACTGAGAGCAGCCCAATGTGCGGCGCGAAAAACCAGAAGGCGGTTGACGCTCATTTCAATCAGGGGTAATGGCCCGGCCTTCGCGCGGACCTGTTGGTTCACACCTAGAGTCGTCACGCGCACCCTGTAAACAGCTCGAGTTCGAGGAATTTCATGGCTAATACGCCTCAAGCAAAGAAGCGCATCCGCCGCAACGCAGCCCGCGCCGTTATCAACGGCAACCGGATGAGCCGCGTGCGGACCCTTGTGAAGAAGGTCGAATCGGCCCTCGAAGCTGGTGACAAGACTGCAGCCCAGGCAGCTCTCTCCGCTGCACAGCCAGAAATGGCCCGTGGCGTTGCCCGTGGCATCCTCCACAAGAACACCGCTTCCCGCAAATTCGGTCGGCTCACCAAGCGCGTCGCCGCGCTGGCCTGAGCTAATCGGCCCCGATCTGATCGGGGAGCAAAACGGAACGGCGCTGAGTTCAGTCTCGGCGCCTTTTTCGTTGTCTGTCCTACGTCGCGCTATCGTTCAGAGCGACGGCGCAGCATCCTGCGAATCGAGCGGTGACACATCCACCGAGTTGAAAGTCTTTTGCGATTGCCCGCCGACGAACACGCCATCGATGGGTGAAATGTCCGAATAGTCCCGCCCCATCGCCACCACCAGATGATCGGCATTGGCCAGCACGCCATTGGTAGGATCGATACCCACCCAACCGCGTGACGGACCACACCACAGCGCCACCCAGGCGTGCATCGCATCGGCGCCGACCAGCCGCGCCTTGCCCGGCGGCGGATAGGTGCGCAGATAGCCGCTGACATAGGCCGCCGGAAGCCCGACAGCGCGCAACGCCACGATCATGATATGCGCGAAATCCTGACAGACGCCGCGCCGGATCGCGAAGGCCTCCGCCACCGGCGTATCGGCCTTGGTCGCCTGCGCATCATAAGCGAAATCGGACTGGATGCGGCGGGCCAGCACCAGCGCGCTGGTCAGGCAATCGGCCTCGGGTGGGAGCATTGGCCGCGCCCATGCCACAATCTGCGGCTCCAGCGGCAACAGGCGCGAGGGGAAGAGGTAATTGGTGGGCGCGCGCGGGCCGATATCCTGCTGCGCCTGCGCAGCCCGCGCGAGCGCGGCAATGCTCATCTGCGGCGTGAGCAGGTCCAGCTGCGCGTCCCCCACATCCGCCGTGAATGTCGCTTCAATCGAGAGCGTAGAAATCGGCTTGAGGATTTCGATTCGCGTGAGGTTGAAGGGATAGGCCCCGGCGCGCTCCTGCCGCAGATGCGGGAGCGGATCGACTGTCAGTTTGAAATTGTCGATGCGCTGGCCCGGCCATGCAATCGGCGCGAGGCGCAGGTTGAAATGCGCGAGCAGAACCGGGGGATTATAGGCGACCCTGATGATGTGGCGCACGCCATACTTCATGCGAGCCTCGTCATGCCGGAGGCGCGCGGCGCGTCCTCACCTTTGAGGAAGAAGCGATCATTGATTCGATCGGAGAGGGTGAGCAGCGAGGATTCGATCATATCGAGATCGGCGCTGGTCAATTGCTCGGCGGTGGCCGCGCGCAGGCGGGCCGAGAGCGCCAGAGCGAGCTGCACCGGCTCCTCCGGCATCCCATCGTCCCGCAGCGATGGCAGCGCACGCAAATGCCCAAGAATGGCTTCGATCTGGAAATCCAGCGAGCGTGGGTTGCCTGGCTCCAGCACCAGCATGTCGCGCACAGGCGCCAGCGCCAGCCCGGCGAGATAGCGATTGCGATAGCTGATCTGGCAATCGCACAGGTCCAGCAGCAGGTTGAGATCATGCCCGCTGGCCTGATCACCCGCGAAAGTCTTGACCAGCCGACACAGATGAACCGCCCGCTCCAGCCGTCGCCCAATCTCAAGGAAGCGCCAGCCGGAGCCGCGGATCATATTCTCCGCCGCAAGCCCGGAGAGCGCGGCGCAGCGATCCAGCAATTGCGCCACATGGCTCATCAGCAAGGCAGGGCGCTCCTGACTCACCACGCCGATCTGTCGGTTGAGCAGGCGCCAGAAATCGACAGCGAGCCGCTCGCGCAGGCCGCGCCCAATGGTTTCGGCAGCTTTGAAGAGCGATTGCACGCTGCCCGGCATCAGCGAATCGCTCAGCGCATGAATGCACAGCCTGTTCACCCCGCCCGCCAGCGAATCAGGACGCGCAGCGCCCCATGTCACGAGTGTAGCGGCGACCCGTTCCAGCGTTTGCCGGTCGAGCGTCGAAGCCGCATCGCCCTCGATGCTGCCACCCACCAGTACACGCACCATGCGCAGCACCATTTCGCCACGCTCAAGATAGCGGGCAAGCCAGAAGAAATTATCCGCCGCTTTGCTCGGCAAAGTGCCCGCCACCCGGCGAATCGGCACCGGCGCGCCGCGATCCAGCAGGGCATGGCCGACAAAAGGCTCATCCGTCACGATGCAGACATCGGCGGACATATCGCCCTCGCCCATCAGCACCGCGCGCATATCATCATGGGCGGCCAGCCGCGCGAACCCGCCGGGCATGGCGCGCCATGTCCCTTGCGCATCGCGGGCGAGGAAAGCGCGCAGGATGAAGGGGCGGGGTTTCAACTCACCATTGACGAGCGTGGGCGTGGTGGAGAGCCGCACAAGCTCCTGCCCGACGTAATCGACCGGGCGCTGGTCCAGCTCCTCCAGAAAGGCTGCGCGCTCATCTGGCGTTAGGCGGGTAGCGAGGCGCGCGCGACCATGCGGGATAGCGGGGACGGCGCGGCCAAAGGCAGAGCCAATGGCGAGTCGATCCACATTCGCTCGGACGAAGGCGCGCTCCTTATCCTGCCCGCACCACCATGTGGCGACATTGGGGATGAGCAGCGGCTCGCCGAGCAGCTTGCGGCACAGGCGCGGCAGGAAGGCGGCGAGCACGGGCGTTTCCAGCACGCCAGCGCCAGGCCAGTTGGCGAGCGCAAGGCCGCCATTGCGGATCGCCTCGAATAGATCCGGCACGCCGATGGTGGAACGCGCATCGAAGGCGAGCGGATCGAGCAGATCGGTGCCCATGCGCCGCCACAGGCCATCGACCCGTTTGACGCCCTCGACGGTGCGCACGAACAACTGCCCATCGCGCACCGTGAGGTCATCGCCCTCGACCAGCAATATGCCGAGATAGCGCGCAAGATGCGCCTGCTCGGCATAGCTTTGATTGTAACGCCCCGGCGTGAGCAGGGCGATTCGCGGATCGGTGCGGCCGCAGATGGCCGCGAGGCCCTGTCGGAAATCCGCGAAAAAGGGCGCGAGCCGCAGGAAGTTGACGACGCCCAGCGCATCATCGGTCGCGCGGGTCATGGCGAGGCGATTTTCCAGCGCATAGCCAGCGCCCACGGGCGTGCGGACATAATCGGCCAGCACCCGCCACTCGCCATCCGGCCCCCGCGCCAGATCGACCGCGTAAAATTGCAGCCGGTGGCCTTGCGGCGGGACGACGCCGTGCATTTGCGGCCAATAATCGGGCGCGCCTGTCACCACGGCAGAGGGCAATTCGCCCGACGCGACGAGGCTGCCCTCGCCATAAATATCGCCGAGCAGCATCTCCAGCAGCTCGGCGCGCTGGGCGAGGCCTTGCTCGATGCTCTGCCATTGCCTGGCGTGCAGCAGGATCGGCACGGGGCTGAGCGGCCACACGCGCTCCTCCACCTCGCCCGTGAGGCGGAAGGCCATGCCAAGATCGAGCACTTGCTGGGCCGTGCGCTCCTGCAGGCCAGCCAGGCCACCGCGATCCGGCCCGGCAATCGCAGCGAACATCTGCGCCCAGCGTTGCACCATCGCAGGATCGCACTGCGCATCGAGCATCAGGTCGCCCCGCTTCGCCTCGCTGGCATAGCGCTGCAAAGCCAGGTCGATCCCCTCCTGCCCGGCAAGAGCGGGCGCCGCGCTGCTCAAAGCGTGGCGGGCCGTCGCAGATCAAGCGTCAAAGGAAACTCTCCCGTTTTCTCATCCGCGGGTAATGGCATGGAACCGGGCGTATGGCCATAATCCTGGAAGCGCGCCTTGCGCCGGGCCTCCGCCTCATAGCTGTTCACCGGCACATCATCATAGTTGCGGCCACCGGGGTGCGCGACATGGTAGACGCAGCCGCCAAGCGAGCGCCCGCTCCACAGATCGAACACATCGAAGGTGAGCGGCGCGTTGACCGGCAGGCGCGGATGCAGGCAATCCGCAGGCGCCCAGGCCTTGTAGCGCACGCCAGCGACAGCCTCGCCACTCGCGCTCGTGGAGGCAAGCGGCACCCGGCGACCATTGCAGGAGACGATATGCCGCCCCTCCACAAGGCCACTGGCGCGCACCTGCAGGCGCTCGGTCGAGCTATCGACATAGCGCACAGTGCCGCCAATGGCGCCGGTCTCACCCAGCACATGCCAGGGCTCAAGCGCGTGGCTGATCTCCAGCTCCACGCCGCCTGCGTTCACCTTGCCATGCACGGGAAAGCGGAACTGGCGCTGCGCCTCGAACCAGTTGGGGTCGAAATCATAACCCGCATGGCGCAGATCGTTCAGCACATCGCTAAAATCCTCCCACACGAAATGGGGGAGCATGAACTTGTCATGCAGGCGCGTGCCCCAGCGGACGAGCGCGCCTTCCTGCGGCTGACGCCAGAACCATGCGGTAAGCGCGCGCAGCAGCAATTGCTGGGCAAGGCTCATGCGCGCATCCGGTGGCATCTCAAAGGCGCGGAACTCGACAAGGCCGAGCCGCCCGGTGGGGCCATCGGGTGAGAACAGCTTGTCGATGCAAATCTCGGTGCGGTGGGTGTTGCCGGTCACGTCCACCAGCAGATTGCGGAACAGCCGGTCGACCAGCCAGGGCGGCGGCATATCCGCTTCACCCGGCTTGGGCACCTGTGCCAGTGCAACCTCAAGCTCGTAAAGCCCGTCATGCCGCGCTTCATCGATGCGCGGCGCCTGACTAGTCGGGCCGATGAACATTCCCGAGAAGAGGTAGCTGAGCGCGGGATGACGCTGCCAGTAGAGCACGAAGCTCTTGAGCAGATCCGGCCTGCGGATAAACGGGCTGTCGTTGAGGCTCGGGCCTCCGAGCACGAGGTGATTGCCGCCGCCAGTGCCGACCGCGCGGCCATCGACCATGAACTTGTCAGCCGTAAGGCCGAGTTCGCGGGCGATATCATAGAGCGATTCGGTGAGGTCCACCGTCTCGCCCCAATCGGAGAGGGGCTGCACGTTGACTTCGATCACACCGGGGTCGGGCGTGATCTTGAGCACTTGCAGGCGCGGGTCTGGCGGCGGGGCATAGCCCTCGATCCGCACTTCGACACGCAGCGCGGCGGCGGTGGCTTCAACTTGCGCGATCAACTCCAGATAATCTTCCAGCGCCTCAACTGGTGGCAGAAAGATGGAGAGATAATGCGCCTTGGGCTCCACGGTGACAGCGGTGCGGACAGCGCCATCGATGATCTTCTGCTCGACCCGCTCCTGCGCTGCAGCACCGCCCGCTTCGGATCGTGACGCCACCCGCTGCTCGCGGGGGTCAGCCGTGGGCACGCGCTCTACGGCCTGCACATGATAATCGGCAAGCGGCTCGCGCGGCTCGCTGGTGTCGCGTGGGTGGATATAGGGGTAAGCGGCGGGCGGCACATAAGGCAGTGTGCCGAGCGGCAGGCGATAGCCAAGCGAGCTATCTCCCGGCACGGCATGGAGACGCCCGCGACGCACGGCCCACACTTCGCTCATCCAGCGCGGCGTGGATTGCGCGGCCTGCCAGCGCTGGATCGGCAAGGCAAAGCCGATGGGGCGGATGAGGCCATGCGAGAAGGCCTTCTTCATCCGCTCGCGCGCCTCGATATCGTCGAGCTTATTATCCTCGACGGTCACATTGACCGGCAGATCCTCTTCCTTGCGCGCCCATTCGAGCTCATCTTCATAGACGGCGGCGACGAACTCGGTGCCTACACCAAGCCCGGACGCCATTGCGGCAAGGAAGCGCTCGGCCATCTCCGGTGTCGTGGCGCTCTTGCCCTCGCCATCTTCCTGCGCGATCAGATTTTCATCCTGCCACACCGGCACGCCATCCTTGCGCCAGTAGATGGCATAGGCCCATCGCGGCAGGCTTTCGCCGGGATACCATTTGCCTTGCCCATGATGGAGCATGCCGCCCGGCGCAAACTTGCGGCGCAACGCGCGGGTCAGCTTGTCTGCATAGCCCTGCTTGGTCGGGCCCACAGCGCCGCCATTCCACTCATCTTCCTCGCCGCCCTGCACGGCCACGAAGGTCGGCTCGCCGCCCGTGGTGAGGCGCACATCCTGCGCCAGGAGATCGCGATCCACCTTTTCGCCCAGCGCCTGCACGGCAGCCCAGCGATCATCGGTGAACGGCTTGGTGATGCGCACCGCCTCGGCAATGCGGGAGACGCGCATATCGAAGCGGAAATCGACTTCGGCTGGCTCGGCCAGACCCTCGATGGGCGAGGCGGAGCGATAATGCGGCGTGGCGCAGAGCGGGATATGCCCCTCGCCCGCGAACATGCCGGAGGTGGCATCCAGCGCAATCCAGCCAGCGCCGGGCACATAGATTTCTGCCCAGGCGTGGAGATCGACCACATCCTGCGCGACGCCGGTGGGACCCTCGACCGGCGCGATATCGGCCACCAGCTGAATGGAATAGCCCGAGACGAAGCGCGAGGCGAAGCCCAGCGCGCGGGTGAGCTGTACGAGCAACCAGGCGCTGTCGCGGCATGAGCCGGTGCGGACCTGCAGCGTCTTTTCCGGCGTCTGCACGCCCGTCTCCATGCGAATCACATAGCCGACGCGCTGCTGGAGCTGGCGATTGATATCAACGAGGAAATCGATGGTGCGGCCCTGATGCCCGGCATGCTGCGCAACGAGCGCCTCGAACAGCGGGCCTTGCGCCTCCACCTCAAAATAGGCGGCCAGATCGCCCGCCAACGCCGCATCATAGCGGAAGGGATATTCCTCCGCATAAGGCTCCACGAAGAAATCGAACGGGTTGATGATATCCAGATCGGCCAACAGATCGACCTCGACCACGAAGCGATCCACGGGGTCTGGAAACACGATCCGCGCCTGCCAGTTGCCGTGCGGATCCTGCTGCCAGTTGATGAAGTGATTTTCCGGCTCGATGCGCAGCGCATAATTGGGCACTTTGGTGCGACTATGCGGCGCGGGCCTCAGCCTGATGACCTGCGGCCCGAGCTTGATGGGCCTGCTATAATAATAGCCTGTGCGATGGTAGACGGCGGCTTTCAACATTCACGCAATCAACGCAAATATTGTGCAATGCGCAATAGGCAATCATCGCATTACGCTGGCCCGTTGCAAATTCATGCGCAATGAGCGCCTCTCAATCGCGTGAAGCGACGAGAAAAGTGCAACGGCTCAGCCTGCGCTTTCCGAAAAGTTAACAAAGCCTGCCCAAGACCGATTGCTCTGGCGACGCAACTGAGGACGACATGAACGAGCATCTACCCCGCCGGAAACAGGATATTTCCGGCGCCCTGTTGGATTGGGAACGGCGCGGATCCACGCATGGCGTGATCGTGACTCTCAATATTGCCGAAAGCGGGATGGGCGGCGGCTTTCACCGGGTGTCGATGGCGCTCAACGACAGGCAATTGCGCGCCCTGACGCGAGACCTGAACAAGGCGGCACGGGCGCGGGGCATCGTGGTGGAAATTCCAAAGCCGCTGCGCACACGGCTTTGGAACCGGATCAAATCGCTGTTTAATTAGGCCCGGGCGGCCAGAGCGAGGAAGGCATCCAGGAATGTCTGGAAAAATTCCTTCGTCTTCTCATCCTTGAAGCCGCCCTTTTCATCGAAGATCGATCCGGCATTGCCGATATAGGCCTCGGGCTGCTGGAGCACCGGCATATCCTGAAACACCAGCATCTGGCGGATGTGATGATTGGCGCCGAAGCCGCCGAGCGCGCCGGGGGATAGCGTCATGATGGCGGCGGGCTTGCCTTGCCACACGCTCGCACCATAGGGGCGGGAGCCGACATCAATCGCGTTTTTGAGCACGCCGGGGACGGAGCGATTATATTCGGGCGAGACGAACAGCACCGCATCGGCCTTGCCGATCTGTTCGCGGAATTTCGTCCAGGTGTCGGGCGCGCCCTCGGCTTCGACATCCTCATTATAATGCGGCAGATCGCCGATTGGCACGATGTTGAGTAGCACGCCCACTGGCGCCAGATCGGCCAGCGCGCGGGCTGCCTTGGCATTGAGGGATTCCTTGCGCAGGCTGCCGACGATGACTGCAATATTGCTTGGCTGGCTCATGATGGATGCTCCTTGATGGATGATGTTTATCGCTCATGTCGTGCATCTTGCGCTCGAACAGGTCAGCAAAGCGCGCAGGATATGGGCAGTCATCGTCATAACGAGCCGCTCGGGAAGGCGTTCCGACACGATCGCTTGGCCGATGCATCGCGCAGCGACGCAACTGAAATGCGATCGACGCGTTGTGCTACCCGAGATCATATGAAGGGAATTATATTATGAAAAAGCAAAGCGCGATCGTTGTGCTGCTCGGTGCGGCATTGCTTCTTCAGGCATGTGCGACCGTAAAGGGCGCAGGCCGGGACATTGAGTCCGTTGGTCAGGCTGGCGAAGAAGTGATTAACTAAGCAGCCACAGCTGGTTGAGGAATGGCGGGTGAAGCGATGTGCTTCCCCGCTATTTTTGTGCGCGCCCTCGTTTGCGCTCAGCCCTGCACTGGCGCCTCGACGCCATAATAAAGCTCACCGATGCGGATTTCCTCGCGCCCCTGGCTCACGCGATGAGCATTGGTATCGCGCAGTGAATAGACGCAGCCGCAATATTCCTGCTGGTAGAATTGCTCGCGCTTGCTGATCTCGATCATGCGCGCGCCGCCACCGGCCTTGCGCCAGTTGAACGTCCAATATTTGATGTCCGGATAATGGGAGGCCGCCTTCTCACCGCTATCGTTGATCTGGTTCATATTCTTCCAGCGCGAGATGCCGAGCGATGAGGTGATGACCGGAAAGCCATGCTCATGGGCATAAAGCGCCGTCCGCTCGAACCGCATATCAAAGCACATGGAGCAGCGCGCGCCGCGCTCAGGCTCATTCTCCATGCCCTTGGCGCGCTTGAACCAGTTCACCGTGTCATAATCGGCATCGACGAAGGGGATGCCATGTTTCTCGGCGAAGCGGATATTCTCATCCTTGCGGAGGATATATTCCTCCTTGGGGTGGATGTTGGGATTGTAGAAAAAGATGGTGTAATCGACACCGCTCGCGGTCATCGCTTCCATCACTTCACCCGAGCAGGGCGCGCAGCAGCTGTGCAGCAGCACCTTCTTCTCGCCATCGGGCGGGGTGAGTGTGGGGCGGACATAATCGAGGCTGTTAGGGTTCGTCATGGCGCGGGGCTTTAGCAGGAATGGGCGTGGAGGTCACTATGGGGTGAGAGCGAACTTGCGCGATCGACTTTGAGTAGAGCGCTACGTCATCCCGGACTTGATCCGAGATCCCGCTGTTCTTCATGGCGCTTGCAAAAAGGCAGCGGGACCCCGGATCAAGTCCGGGGTGACGTGGGGTTAGAAAATGCCTGCTGGTGCCTGTGGGCCGAGTTGATCGGCTGGGACTGTGAAGTTGAGCTGGCGGACCTCTGCCGCGCTCAGCTCCGGTAGTCGATCCACTAGCGTGAGGAAGCAATCCTGCTCCTCCAGCCCAATGACGCCCTGCGCCAGCGTGCGGAATTTCTCCACATATTGCCGCCGTGCAAAGGGCCGCGCGCAACCGATGCCGCCGCGACAGCAGCATTGTCGATCATTCGATTGCCGATCATCTCGATCACGTCAGCATCCACGGGCACCGGGTCCGTCGCGACCGCCGCAAACGTCCACGCCAATTGGTCCTCACGGGCCAGCGGCTCGGCGGATTTATATGTTCAGACGTGGTGGGTCTTCATCGACACCGGCTCTCTCATGGACCGGAAGGAACGCCGAGCGCTCGCTTTCACGGGTCAGGATGGAGGCACAATGGAAGGGCCGCTATGATTGCGGGCATCACGCGCAGGAGCGCGCATCATGAATGCGGCTGGCTTTTTGACCCCCACTAGGAAGCCACTGAGCCAGCCCGCATAAGTCTCAATGCCAGCGCCTCACCATATGGCGAGGCGCCGGCCTGAAAATCAGCCGTTCAGCTTGTCTTTCACAGCCTTGGCAGGCGCGAAGCTCAGCTTCTTGGCAGCAGCGATCTGGATCGTCGCGCCGGTCGAAGGATTGCGGCCTTCACGAGCTGGCGTGTCCTTGACCTTGAACTTGCCGAAGCCGTTCAGCGAAACTTCTTCACCCTTGGCAGCAGCATCGGCGATCGCGGCGAATACGCCATCGACCAGCTTACGGGCATCTGCCTTGGTGATGTCATTGGCAGCTGCCAGGCTGTCGGCAAGATCGCTGTTGTTCATGAGAAACTATCCTTTGTTGAATGAACTCGGCGCCATAGCGATGACGTTGAAGAACGTCCATCACCTGACGCACAGATGCGCGATGGACTATGCTACAGGGGCGATGGCCGCCGGACCGGGACGATAGAAGCTGTCTGCGCACCGTCAAGCCCTTGTTGCGAATGCTGCAGCGAATGCGTCGCAAAAATGCGCGCGATCATCGCGCCGTTAACCCTCATTTGGTGCTTCGGCTGCGTCCGCTCTGGTCTTTCCATGCCACGCGATAGAGATCGAACCGCCGATCCTTGAGATTCTGCACAGCGCCACTCTGCCGACTTGTCAGCAGATCATCGAGCGAGAGATCGGCAATGGCGATCGTCTCGGTATTCGCCGCCGTATCCGCCGCCACGCCATCGCGCGCGAAGGGGAAGTCCGAGGGCGTCAGGATCGCGCTCTCAGCATAGTGAATGTCCATATTCTCCACATTGGGCAGATTGCCGACCACGCCCGACGTGATGACATAGCATTGATTCTCGACCGCGCGGGCCTGGCAGCAATAGCGCACGCGCAGGTAACCACGACGCTCATCCGTGCAGAAGGGCACGAACAGCAATAGCGCGCCCTGATTGACCAGATGCCGCGCCATTTCCGGGAACTCCGAATCATAGCAGATCATCACGCCGATCGGGCCGCAGTCGGTCTGGATCGCATCCGCGCCATAGCCGCCCTTGATGTTCCACCAGCGCTTTTCCGATGGCGTGGGGTGCAGCTTTTCCTGCGTGTGCATCGATCCATCGCGCAGGAACACATAGCTGATGTTGCGGATCTCGCCATTGTCCATCCGGGTGGGGTGCGAGCCGCCGATGATGTTGATATTATAGCTGACCGCCAGCTTCTCCATGAAGGCGCAATAGCGCTCGGTATAATCGGAGACCTTCTCGATCGCCTCGGCAGGCGCAAGCTTGGCCTTGGAGATGGAGAGCAGCTCCAGCGTATACAGCTCCGGGAAAACGACAAAGTCCGCGCGATAATCAGAAGCCACGTCGACGAAATATTCGACCTGCTCTTCAAACTGCTCGATCTTGGTAATGCCGCGCATCTGGAACTGCACAGTCGCGACGCGCACGGATGTCGGCAATTTATGCTTGGAGGCATGCTTGCGTCCGTTCAGTGCCTCGGGCGCCAGCGGATTGGGCCAGAACATGAGCACGCCATTGCCGCCGCTCTCCAGATCGCCGGGCAGATAATCGGTCAGCACGCCCTGCGGCTGGAAGCCATGCGCCACATGGAAGGCGATCACCGGATCGCGCAATTTCCGCTCGATCACGGCATCAAGATAGGTTTGTGGATCGGGATATTCGCGGCGGCGACGGGCATAGCCGGGCAAGCGACCGCCAAAGGCGATGCCCTTGAGCTCGAAATATTGGCACAGCTCCTGCCGCTTGCGATAAAAGCGCTGGCCGATGCGCAGCCGCCGAAATTCCGGATCGACGCACACTTCCATACCGTAGAGCACATCGCCATCGGGATCATGCCGGGTCGCAAAGCCATCGCCGGTGATTTCGCTCCAGCTATGTGGGGCGAAGGCCACATCCTGCGACACGATCATGGTGGCGCAATGTCCAACGATCGCGCCTTCATATTCCGCGACAAATTGCCCTTCCGGGAAATTATTGATCTGCCCGCGCACATGGGCAGCGGACATCCCCTCAGTCTTGCCATAGACCTTGGTGGAGAGCCGGGCGATGGCGCGGGAATCGCGCAGGGTTGCCGGGCGGACGACGAGCTTTGCCTGTGTGTTGACCATGAGTGCGATATAGCGACGCGCTGGGCAGTGTCCATGTGCGCTATTGGGCGTTCAGGCCGGAGCAAGACGAGCCGAGTATGGAACAGACTGATGAGTGACGACCCCCTCAAGACCAAGCCCGCCACGCAACCTGCTCCCGATGCGAAGACGGAAGCGCGGGCGATAGAAGCCGCAGCCATCCGGCGGCGGTGGATCACGCTGGGCGAAGTGCTGGCCGTCGCCGCCGTGATGATTTCGGCGCTCACGCTGTGGAACAGCTGGAGTGAGCGCAGCGACAGTGAAGCCAACAAAGCGCAAGAAGCGCAGCAAGCCTCGACGCGCGCTGGAACATTGGCGCTGACTGCAACTGCATCGGGCGACCGCGAATTATCGCTCAAGCCGGGCTCGGCAGACCAGCTTGTGCAGAGCCAGACGATTAGCTTTCCATCCTCGCTAGGCGCGGACCCTGCCGAAACGACCGGCGAGCCCCGCATCGAGGCCGGCTGGTTTGATCGCGCCCTCAAAAAGGCGCGCAACGAGGCCGGGCTGCCCGATGATAGTCGCGGGGACGAGCGGCTTCCTGTCGCGATCACGACGCGCTTTTTGGTGAATGGCACCGCTTATGAGGATGTCGCGATTTACGACATTGGCTACACGATTTCGGGGCGCCTGCTGGCCGGTCACAGCGTGACACTGCGCGGCCTCTCGCTAGTGAGCCGGGTGAAGAGCGGCGATGCCCAGAAGCGCCTGGATGCGCGCTGGACGCAGATATTCCCTAAAAAGTGACGCTGGCTGCCAACAGGCAACCAGCGTCCTCTGTCTCAATCAGGCGAAACGCACGGTTGCGCTGACCTTGTTGCGACGACGCAGCGTGGCGCCCATCGCGCCGAAGCCGATCATCATCATCGCCCAGGTTGCGGGCTCTGGAACCGGCGCTGTCACGGCGACGAGATTGTCGACAATGGTGTTGCCCTGCGCAAAGCCGGTGAAGCGGAAGCCGCCAATGCCGTTGGTCGAGGTGACCGAGACATTGGTATAACCGACAGGCGTGAAGTTAACCTGCGACGGCGCCAGCGGCACGAGGAATGAATTCAGCTCCACGCCGTCAATGTCAAAGAAGACGAGCGCAGCGCCACCGGGCAAAGCGGTCGCAACGTCCATGCTGAACGAGGTCAGCAACGCGCCAAAGTCGTTCGCAAAATTGATGTTGATCTGGCCATAATCCCCACCGTCGCGATAGCTGTCGCCATCACTGAGCCAAAGACCGGTCACGATGTCAGCGCCCTGATAGCTCGTGCTGGTGCCGGGATATTCCGACACATAATAGTTGGCCGCATTGGACTGCGTGCCGAACCAGTTGGTTTCCCAACTAGCGAAAGGGGCATCAAAGCCTTCCGTGTAGGTGGCGGCTTGAGCGCCGGTCGCCGCGAAGGCAGCAATGGCGAGTGCCGAAAGTTTCACAAAATTCATCATATTCTCCCACAGAAAAGCTGGCGGCACCGCGAGAATGAGGGGGCTGCGGGCCACCAGCCGTTAACCATTGGCTGGGGAATGTGACTCCTGCGCGTCGTTATCGCTTCATTTCAGCGCAAAAGTGGAAGCTTTTGAGAGCGTTGCGCGTGTAGTGCCCGCGCGCGGAAGGAAATATCTGACGAACCATCAACATTGCTTGTGCATGAGGCAGGTGGAAGAGTAGCATTCCAAGACTTATCCCCCTGTCAGATGGAAACGGGCATGATTTTCAAACTGAAGGTGAACGGCGCGGAGCGTCAGGTCGATGTCGATGAAGACACGCCACTGCTCTGGGTTCTGCGCGACGATCTTCGCCTGACCGGCACGAAATTCGGGTGCGGCGTGGCGATGTGTGGCGCCTGCACCGTTCATGTGAACGACCAGCCGACGCGCGCCTGCGCCTTGCCGATCAGCGCCGTGAATGGCGATGTGACCACCATCGAGGCGATAGAGGGGCCGGAAGCAAAAGCAATCCAGGCAGCCTGGGTCGCGCATGATGTTCCGCAATGTGGCTATTGCCAATCCGGCCAGATCATGACGGCGGTGACGCTGCTGCGCGAGCAGCCCAAGCCGACCGACCGGGACATCGATCTCGCCATGAACGGCAATCTATGCCGTTGCGCGACCTATGTGCGCATTCGCTCGGCAATTCACGATGCCGCCAAGGCGCTGGAGAAAACCGCATGACCGCCGCGCTCCAGCCGCTCTCACGCCGCGCGATCCTGCAGGGTGGCGGCGCGCTCGTCATCGGCTTCCTGCTGCCAATGGGCTTTGGCCGTCTGCGCGCGCAACCGCCTGCAGGCAATGGGCCTCCGCCGGTCGATCCCAACGCCTTTATCCGCATCGCGCCGGACAGCAGCGTGACCGTGCTCGTCAAGCATATCGAGTTTGGACAGGGGCCGTTCACCGGGCTCGCCACGCTGGTCGCCGATGAGATGGATGCCGACTGGGCACAGATGCGCGCGGAGCATGCGCCGGGCGACCAGAAACTCTACGCCAATCTCTTCATGGGGTTGCAGGGCACCGGCGGCTCGACCGCCATGGCCAACAGTTACCTCCAGATGCGCAAGGCGGGCGCGCTCGCGCGCTGGATGCTGGTCAACGCAGCGGCCAAAAGCTGGGGCGTGAAGCCCGCACAGATCACGATCAGCAAAGGCATCCTTTCCGCACCGGGTGGCAAGCAGGGCAAATTCGGCGACTTCATCGAGGCCGCAGCGAAACTGACGCCGCCGCAAAATGTGCCGCTCAAGGATGCGGCGCAATTCTCATTCATCGGTAAGGACCGCTCGGTGGGCCGGGTCGACAGTCTCGACAAGTCGACCGGCAAGGCGAACTTCTCGATCGATCAGTGGACGCCGGGCACGCTGACCGCCGTCGTGGCGCATCCTCCGCGCTTTGGCGCAACCGTCGCGAGCTTCGACGCGAGCAAGGCAATGGCGGTGAAGGGTGTCGTCGCGGTCAAGCAGATCCCGACCGGCGTCGCTGTATATGCGACCGGCACATGGGCCGCGATCAAGGGCCGCAAGGCGCTGGCGATCAAATGGGATGAGAGCAAGGCCGAGCAGCGCGGCACTGCCGAGATGGCTGCAGCTTTCCTTGCCAAAGCCAAACAGCCCGGCACGCAGGCCAAGGCAATTGGCGATGTCGAGGCGGCCTTGGCCACACCGGGCGCCACGGTCATCGAGGCTGACTATGTTTTCCCCTATCTCGCCCATGCCCCGATGGAGCCGCTCGGCGGCTATATCGAATGGGACGGCAAGGCAGTGCTGGCGCGGTTCGGTTCTCAATTTCCGAGCTTCGATCAGCCCGCCATCGCCAAGGTGTTGGGCATATCGCCTGAGCAGGTAAAGCTGGAGCCCGTGCTTGCCGGTGGCAGCTTCGGCCGGCGCGCCACCGGCGATGCGCATTTCGCCGCCGAGCTTGCCGAATGTGCCAAAGCGATCGGCGCGGGCAAGAAGGTGCGCCTCACCTGGACGCGCGAGGACGACATTCATGGCGGCTATTACCGCCCGTTGACGGTCCATTGCATGCGTGGCGCGGTGAAAGACGGCAAGATCATCGCCTGGTCGGACACGATCGTTGGCCAGTCCTTCGCGGCTGGCGGACCGATGGAGCCGATGATGATCAAAAATGGCGTCGACTCCACCATGGTGGAGGGCGCGAGCGAGCCGCCTTACAACCTGCCCGCGTTCCGATGCGCCGCGACGATCGAGCAATCACCGGTGACGACGCTGTGGTGGCGCTCAGTTGGCCATACCCACACGGGCTATGCGGTGGAGACCTTTGTCGATCAGTTGCTGGAGGCCGCGGGCAAGGATCCAATCGCCGGGCGGCTTGAACTCATGGCGGACCAGCCCCGCGCGGCAGCCGTGCTCAAGGCAGTAGCGGACCTCGCCAAATGGGGATCGCCCGTGCCCAAGGGGCGCGCGCGCGGTGTGGCTGTGGTGGAGAGCTTCTCCAGCTTTGTTGCCGAGATCGCCGAAGTCTCGATTGGCGAAGATGGCGAGCCCAAGGTCCACAAGGTGTGGGCGGCGGTGGATTGCGGCATTGCGGTAAACCCCGACATTGTGCGTGCGCAGGTCGAAGGGGGCATCGGCTATGCCGTGGGCCATATCCTCTATGGCGAAGTGCCGCTGGTGGAAGGCAAACCGACCGTCTCCAATTTCAACGATTATCGCTCGCTACGGATCATGGAGATGCCCGAGGTGGAAGTGCATATCATGCCATCAAAAGCGCCGCCCACCGGGATCGGCGAGCCGGGCGTCCCGCCCTGCGGCCCGGCAATCGCAAATGCGCTGGCCAAGCTTGGCCGCGCACGCCCGACCGTCTTGCCGATGGTGAAGTCCGCATGAGCGCGCGTCTCCTCGCTCCGCTCGCCGCGGCCGGTCTGATCGCAGCGCTGGCCATGCATGGCGCATCCGCGCGGCAGGCCGAAGCGCCACCTGCCGTGCCACCCATGGCGACCGCGCTAAAGCATGCGGCCGATTTTGCGCGTATCAGGGACGAAAAGGCGCGCTCGCTCGCTTTGTTCAGCGAGGTCGGCAAGGTGCTGCAGCATCCGCGCTGCCTCAATTGCCACCCGGCAACCGAGCGCCCCACCCAGACCGACGCGATGCGCCCGCATATGCCGCTGGTCGTGCGTGCAGACGGCATAGGCGCGCCGGGCCTGCGCTGCTTCACCTGCCATCATGAAGAGAATTTCGATCCGGCGAACGTGCCCGGCGATCCCAAATGGATGCTCGCGCCTGCAGAAATGGCCTGGCAAGGCAAGACGCTCGGCCAGATCTGCACGCAGCTCAAGGACAAGGACCGCAACGGCGGCAAGACCATGGCCGAGATGGAAGAGCATATGGCCAGGGATGAGCTCGTCGGCTGGGGCTGGCATCCCGGCGGCAACCGCACCCCAGTGCCCGGCACGCAGGCGCAATTCGGCGAGCTTTTCAACGCCTGGCTGAAGAGTGGAGCGCATTGCCCGGTTTAGGTGTTTGATCCCACGGTTTGATGGTGCGATCCTTTCGTTGGAATGGAAGGAAGCCATATGGGACAGGTACGTCATGGGAGCGCCACGACCACGCACGCCGTCCGAGCAGCAATCCAGCCATCGCAAGCTTCGCTCGCGACGCTAAGCCGAGAACTGGGGATCAACCCGAAGACAGTGGCGAAGTGGCGGATGCGGGCGAGGGTCGATGATCTGAAGACCGGGCCGAAGGTCCCTCATTCCACGACCCTAACCGAGGCCGAGGAGGCGATGGTGGTCGCGTTCCGGCGGCACACCCTGCCGCCCTTGGACGATTGCCTCTATGCTCTGCAGCCGTCCATCCCGCATCTCACGCGGTCAGCGCTGCATCGCTGTCTGCAGCGGCACGGTATCTCCCGCCTGCCGGATATCGAGGGCGACAAACCCAAGCGACAACGCTTCAAGCGCTATCCCATCGGCTTTTTCCACATTGATATCGCCGAGGTGCAGACCGCCGAAGGCAAGCTCTACCTGTTCGTTGGCATTGCCCGCACAAGCAAGTTTGAAGTGACCCAACTGGTCGACAAGGCTGATCGGCGAACAGCCTGGGAGTTTTTGGAACACCTGCTGAAAGCCGTGCCTTATCGGATCCACACGATCCTGACGGATAATGGCATCCAGTTCGCCGAGCAGCCGCGCAACCGCAACACCGCCTGGGCGCGTCAGATGCGCTTCGACATGATCTGCGAAGCCAACGACATCGAGCGCCGGCTTACCAAGCCGAACCACCCATGGACCTACGGACAGGTCGAGCGGATGAACCGCACCATCAAGGAAGCGGCCGTCAAACGCTTCCACCACGAGAGCCATAACCAGCTAAGAACGCATCTTGCCGCCTTCATCGCCGCCTACAACTTTGCTTGTCGGCTCAAGATGCTTAGCGGTCTCACACCCTACAAATACATCGCCAAAATCTGGACTTCAGAGCCAGACCGGTTCATCGTCAATCCGATCCACTAGATGCCGGCACTAAACATCTAAGAAAGACTGGTGCGGGGGACAGTCGCGAGCTAACCCTTCTGTCCTCTGGATTTTCCCGTAACAGGGAAACTTTACGGGAATTTCGCGAGAAAATGCGATGCGTATCGAGCGTTAAGCCCAATTTGCCGCCAAATATCAGTCCACCCTGCAATCTCGCAACGATGCTAACAGGGAAAAGATCGGGGCAGATCAGGGAACCACCGCATTGATTGCACGGAACCGAGTGCAAGGCGAAAAAAGACTTGCCCGAAGCAGAAACTTTGCCACGCTTCGAAAGCCAAGGAGGGCGTTGTTGCATAAGTAGCGGCGGCCTCGGCAAGGCATATGCTACATGCAACAGCGCCCCTAAACGGGGGATTGAACATGGCACGACGTAAGAAGGACGGGGATGAGGTCGGATACGGACGCCCGCCCAAAGAGCATCGCTTTAGCAAAACCAATCAACCAACGCGGACACCGCGTTACGTTACGCATCCCGGCAAGACGATGACCGAGATGGCGTCCGAGAAACGAGCCTTCAAAAGCTCAAATGGTGAAAGTGGCCAAAAGGCGCCCGATGACCTTATAGTCGATGCCTGGGTCCAAAAGGCGGCCGCCGGAGACATGAAACTGGCAAAGATGATATTCGAACGCAGCGATGCGGAGGAGGATGAGGCCGCGCGAAATCCTCCGCCAAACGAGCGTGATCGAGCCGTGATCAGAAAATTAGCCGAAAGCGTTGCGCCCTACGTTGCGCTTCGAGACCATTTGGTTGCGCTCGGACTTATTGCGGACATTTTAGGCGATTTGCGCGTAACCCGCAAAGCCAAGCATATCGGCTCCGTCATCCTTGCGGCCCAGTCAACTCAGGTCGTCTAAGCCTCGGCAGTGAATTTCGACAGCGGGCACTATCCTGTAAAAGCCATCTGCCCGCTCTATGATCCCAAGATTGACGAGTTTATCAAGCACATCGAGAAAACCCGGAACGACGGTTTGCAAGGCGTCGCCGAATATACGGAGTGCTGCGGCATTTTTTTGCTCCTGCGTCCGCTCGGCATCTTGCCTGGCACGCTCCCGATCTTCCGCCTCTTGCCGTTCTTTCAGCAATTGAACTCTCTGTTCCCACAATTTTCGGTCTTCGCTGATTTTGAGTGCGGCAGGATTCCCGGCAATCGCCTTTCTAAGCACCGCCAAGTTGATCAACTCTCGGAACGTGACAGTGCTGCCCGGGAAGTTTTGGTTAAGTTTGGCGGTCCACCGGCCAAGCTTCGCTTTTTTCGGTGCACCGCGAGGATTGGGGCTAGGGCCACCTTTCTGCCACGCTTTTGCGCGAGGTGGATTGCTCTTACCAATCGGTTTTGTGGCATCCCAGCCGCCGGAGTCGATAGGGGCCGCCCCCTCCTCCTGCGGCGACGCTTCCTCCAGCGGCAGAGTTTGATAGGTAATCGGCCCTTCCGGCTCGGGCGAGATTGCTCTGCGCGAATGCCCTTCAGTCATCTTCAGCGGTCTCGACCGAAGGATCTAAGAGCCGCGCCGCCTGAACTTGCGCAAAGGACCGATCCGCACCCTCAAGGATAGCGCTTTGCCCTGTCATAGCCTCCCAACGCCGGACGATAAGATCGCAATAGAGCGGATCGAGCTCGATCATTCTCGCCCGCCGATCCATTTCCTCGCAAGCCATCAGCGTCGAGCCAGAGCCGCCAAAGGGGTCAAGGACAATGTCGCCACGATCGGTGACGTCGATCAGAGCATCGACCAGCATCTGAACAGGCTTGGGGGTCGGATGGTTTTTGAGCATGTCACGTGCATCCGTTCCCGCGGTGCCGGCGCCTGCATATCGCCAGACATTTGTGCGATCGCGACCATTCTTTCCCAGCTCGATATTGTTCTTATGCTTTCCCGGCTTTTTGAGCGCGACCACAAACTCGCTTTGCGAGCGATAAAGCGACCCCATACCGCCTTGTGATTTCATCCAGGTGATGAGGTTGATATGCTCGTAGCCGAGTTGTTTGCCCATCTGGATAAGGATTGAGATGTGCTTCCAATCCATGAAACAGAAGAGGAGTCCACCATCGACCAGGCGTTTGTGCATCTCCTGAAATGTTGAGGCAATCATAGCTTCAAAGACCGGCTCACTCATGTCCCCACCGCCCTCGACGAAATCACGATGACGTGTCGAGACGACTTTGCTGATGGCAACGGCGTAAGGCGGATCGGTCAGCGCCAGCTGAACCCGATCTTCACCGAGAAGACGGTCATAGCTTGTCGCCAGCTTTGCATCTCCGCAAAGTAAGCGATGTTGCCCCAGTATCCAAACATCGTCGCGCCTGGACACCGGCACCTGCTCGACATCGAGTTCAGGGACTGGCTTTTCTGATCGCGGCTCGTCGAGCAGCAGTTGATCCAATTCCTTCGAAGAGAAGCCGGTGGTCAATAACGGGAAATCGATATCGTCGAGCTCGGTCAAAACGATTTTTAATTCATCGACATCATAAGGGCGCGCCTGGCCGAGCCGGTTGAGGGCCAAACGCAGTGCGGTCTTTTCGGCTTCGTCCAAATGGCTCAGCCTGACGCATGGAAGGGAACCCAACCCGAGGAGTTTCGCCGCCTCGACGACCGCGACGCCATCAATGACCTGGTTTTTCTCATCGACCAGAATCGGTGTCGATACGCCAAACTGTCTGATCGAATTTGCAACGTCTTCCATGTCCTGCGGCCGCAGCTTGCGAACCTGTCGTTTCGGAACGCGCAGATCGGTGAGCTGCACCTCGACATGTGCCAAAGCCGGCCTCAGGTCGTTGCGCATACGAGGCGCCCATTCCTGGCGTTCTGCCGTCGCCTTCAATGACTCGCGACGGGTCCTGCTTTTGGCATTCAGGCTATGTGTTAGTGGGTCCGCGCTAAGCGGCTTTTCCCCAATGCGTACTGACATAAATTCCCCCTTCTATCGGCCAGCGGATAAGCTCCGCGAGAAGAGGGAGGGAGGTGCCAAGGGCAAACTCCCTCGTTTCCGAGCGGAACTTAGCCCTCCTTGGCGATGTGATGTTCAGGACACCCGGCGCTTTCGGTCAAGAAGAATATCGCTCAACAGCTTACCGCAAAAACCGGATATTTCCCTTGACCATTTTCGGAATCAAGCTGGTCGCGGATGGGCGCCGCTTCAGGTTATTTTACCAGCTCATACGAGAGCCCCATGCCATCAATGCCGTGGATTGTGATGACCCGGTCTTTGATGGCAATGTTCTGCGGAAATTTGGCACCCAGCGGTAAGCTGAGATCTTCTGTGAAAGCGGGGCGGGCCGTGTCGTTGGAAAATTCGCGATAGCTGAATTTGATTGTGCCAGCGTCTGCGCCCACAAACAGCAGCGTCTTGCGGAAGGTTTTTGAACCCTCGCCTTCCATTTCGATAGTCGCGCGCCGATAGGGCAGCGGGGGCTCTATCTTTTTGGCAAACCCGCCGCTTGTGTATGTGATCTCGTCGAACCGGCCATCATCGTCCTTGTCGATGAGACAGTCACGCCAGCTGATCGGAGCAAGGGGGATGTTATTGTACCGTATGAACGAGCGGCACGCTTTCAACCGTTTGTCACGCAAGATGACCAGCGAGGAGCCAGCGGGAAGATCGACCAGCTCCAGTGATCCCCAGCGCGCCTGGACGGCTGTATCGATGATTACGCCCGGTGCACCGTCAAACTGATATTGCTCCCATACTGCGCTTCCCACTGCCGTGGTTTGGCGTGCTCCGATCTCGGGTTGGGTCCGCAGCTGCAGGGTTTGTGCAGTGGTCGGCGTCGCTGCAAGCAACGTCAGCATGGCGATCGCAAGTTTCATTGGTCTGGACTCCTTCACTGGACCGACGCGGCGACGGCGCTAACCTGAGCGCGAAGCGCATCAAACGAGCAAGGGGAGGTCAAGCGCTGCAGCGACCCGATCGAGATGGTCTTGATCGGTGGCAGTTGCGTGGCGGGCAGCACATAGAACAGCCATTGGGAAGGATCGCGATGATCGGCGCTGTCGTCGATGACCAAATGATGCGCCAGCACATAGAGATGAGCACGTCGTCCCGGCTCAGCCACCCAGGATAGCCCGTCCCAATATCCCTGCCGCGCCGCGACATCGAAGCTGCCCTTGATCCGCGTCGGAGCTTTGGTCGACCAGCTTTGTAAAACGGCCGACTGCTTGACCTCCAGTCGCATCCCGTCCGGTCGCTCAAAGTCGCAGCTTGCATAATCGGCTGAGCACCAGGTCCATTCCGGCTCAAGCGCGGCGGCAACGATCGCCTCAGCGACGTAACCCCGAAACACATTGTTGATCAGCTTTTGGCCGAAGATGGCCTGAGCTGCCTTGTGCGCGATATCCGCAGCAGTCACTCGCTCAGCAGTGTTTGTCATCATCGTTACGCACCCTTGTTCGTGGTGCGCCGTGACCTTGGCCTCTTCGCCGCACCTATGTCCACTCGGGGCGACGGCCAAAGCCGGATGTTGGAAACCTGTCGCTAGGGCAGGCGCATGCGCCTTTACCGTTGCCGGCTGGACATGCGCGCATGCCACCCGGCCTCCAGAATCTGGTGACCGAGTACTAGCGAATGAGGTTTCCACGCCCCACTCCCCGGCTTTCACGAGGAGCAGCGCCACATTGCTCGGGTGGCGCACGGGATCAAGTGGAATGTGGTGGTGCTCCGAAGCTATCGCTACGCAATCATTGCTAGCCCAAAGCAGGGAGCACTCTGATACAGTCATTAACTGATCTGCAGACGCATAGTCTGGATTGCAGTTTGGCGCTCAACGAGTTGCTCAGCTTGTGCCCTAAATTATTATCTGTTCTCACGCGCCATCGTGAAGCGGGGCCGTGAAGTTTTTGCGCCCGTTTTGAGGCGGCCCGGCAATAATGGCTTTACTGCTGATGAAATTTGGCAAAGTCTTACAGCATGAGAGAGGGCAGAACTTCTACGTCAATGGTGGCAAGCACATGGAATAGTGGCTTCCCACTTTATCGTGATGCCACCTATGTCGGTGCTCCGCGCCGCCCAATGGTTGTCGCAGCCAGTGGGAGTACGAAGCATGATATCCAGGTTGTGGACTGGGTTATACCTGATCGCGTGGAAGGTGGCGCTACTAATGCCGCATCGACGTCTGTCTGTGGACTCACGCAAGGATCAAACATGAGCAATCAATCTTTGCGGCTGTTCGATCCGTTTCAGATAAAGGGGCTCAAGCTCTCAAACCGGTTCGTGCTGCCTGGCATGCAGAGAGGTTGGAGCGTGAACGGAGCCCCGACCAGTCATTTAACAGACTATTATGTTCGGCGCGTCCGAGGCGGCGTTGGCCTGATCGTCACAGAGTCAGTTGCTGTCGATCATCCAAGTTCATCCCGCTCTCCTGTCTTCAGTCGTCTGGACGACAAGACATTTGAGGCATGGCAACATTGCATCTCAGCCGTCCATGCCGAGGGGGGCCGCATCATGCTGCAGCTCTGGCATGAAGGGGCAATCCGCAAGGACGAACCCGGCGCGGACGGCGAAGTCGTTACGCCGACCCTTAGCCCCTCGGGTTTGATGACAACCGGCCGCACACGAGGACGGGCCGCAACTCTAGCAGAACTTGAGGATATTAAGGACGCCTTCGTGCGTTCGGCCATTCTCGCGAAGAAGGCAGGCGCGGATGGCATCGAAATGCATGGTGCGCATGGCTACTTCCTGGATCAGTTTTTGTGGCAGGACACAAACCGCCGGGACGACATATACGGAGGCGCGACGCTGGCCGAGCGAGTCCGCTATCCCGCCCATATTGCGCGCAGCATTCGACAAGCCTGCGGAGAAGACTTCATCGTTTCGTTTCGCTTCTCGCAATGGAAGGAAATCGCTCTTCAGGCAAAAATCGCGAAGACGGTTGAGGATCTGGGGGACTTTGTAAGCGTCCTGCGCGACGCCGGGGTCGACATGTTTCATGTTTCGACACGACGGTTCTGGGAGCCTGAATGGCCAGAATCCCAGAAGACGCTGGCGCATTGGGTGAAGGATTTGAGCGGCCTGCCTGTGATCGCTGTTGGGAGCGTTGGCCTCAGCACCGATGTGATGGAAACGGTTCAGGGCGTGGAGCCCACCTATGATGTCGGCGCTAGCGTGGCTCTGCTCGAACGGGGACTCAATCAAGGCGATTTCGACCTGATCGCCGTCGGCCGGAGCCAGATCAGCGACCCCGATTGGGTCAACAAGGTACGCGACGGGCGGTTCAACGATATCATCGGCTTTTCCCGATCAGCGCTTGGCAAGCTCGACGGAGAAACGGATCATATGGAAGGTGTGCCTCAGCGGAAATGATGGACCGGTTGCTACACCGCCGTCGTCTGTGTGACACTAAACGAAGCGGCCCAGCCTTGTGTTGATGGAGTGGGATCAATTTTATGCAGCTGCAACAAGACGCAGACCCACTTGCAAACGCTAGCGGGGACATCACCAGCTCCCGCGCCACAACTGTCAGCCTGACAGGATCATGGGCCTCACTTTACATTTTGTTGCTCGTCTATCTGCTGAACAATCTCGATCGGTTCATCCTCTCCATTCTTGCACAGCCCATCAAGGAAGACCTGAAACTTGCTGATTGGCAACTGGGCCTGCTCACAGGCTTCGCCTTCAGCCTGCTATATATTCTGGTCGGCTTCCCGATGGCCCGGCTCTCGGACCGAGCCAACCGATCCCTGATCCTCTCCCTCTGCGTCGCCTTCTGGTCGATCATGACCGCCTTGTGTGGGGTCGCGACGAACTTCGTGCAACTCTGCCTGTTCAGGGCAGGCGTCGGCGTTGGCGAGGCAGGCTGCATCCCCGCCTCGCATTCCCTGATCAGCGATCTTTTCCCGGCCCATTCACGCACCAGAGCAATGTCCATTTTCGGCTTGGGTTTGCCGCTTGGTGGCTTTGCTGGCGTCGTCATCGGCGGATTTGTTGTAGACCATTGGGGATGGCGGGCCGCCATGTTTCTCGTCGGCATGCCGGGTCTCTTGGTTGCTTTGCTCACATGGTTGGTTGTCAAGGAACCAGAGCGCGGTCGCTTCGATAACGCGCCTGCGGCCAGCTTCCCCAGCACAGAGTCGTTCAAGGATGTTGCACAAACGCTGTGGCGTTCTCCCGTCGCCCGCAACGTCATTCTCGCCTTGACGGCAGCAGGCTTAGTGGGTGCGGCCAATGTGGTTTTCATGGCCCCCTACATGATCCGCAGATTCGCGCTGGGTTACACTCAATTGGGCGTCATTCTTGCTTTCACATTCATGCTAGGCTCGGCCATCTCGACCCTCGGCGGTGGTCTGCTGATCCATTGGGCTGCGCGCTTTGACGAGCGATGGACTATGTGGATACCAGCTATAGGCGTGGCACTCAGCGCGCCGGTCTATGTCGCAGCCTATCTGCAGCCGACATGGCAGGGGTTGGCTGCGATCCTGTTTGTCGCATCAATTTTGAATTCAACCTATCTTGCGCCCTCTTACGCCACGCTTCATGCAACGGTGGGCCCGGGCGGGCGTGCCACCGCCTCAGTCATTGCGAGCTTTTGCCTCAGTCTGATTGCAGCTGGGTTCGGGCCTCTCTTAAGCGGCATCGCGATCGACATTGCGGCGCAACATTTCTTTGCAGATTTTGCGCCAGCTGGCTTTGCAGTCTCTTGCCCCGGAGGAACCGCGCCCAGCGGTGCCGCGGCCAACTTGATATCGGCGTGTCGGACTGCCGGCGTTAACGCAACGCAACTTGTCATCATTTGCTGCCTGTCCTGCATGGTGTGGCCAGCATGGCATTTTTACCGCGCAGCAAGCGCCATGCCCCGCCGGCATGCACAGTTGGCTTAGCTTTGAATCAGCTCATCCCTGCGCCGCTAGTCTTGTTTATGATCGCTCAGGGCCCATGGCCTTGGCCCGCCTGTCGCCCAGTCAAGCAGCTCGACGGTGTGGATCACGGGAACAACCGTTGCGCTGCTCAATTGCATCGCGCATCCGATGTTTCCGGTCGCGATCACGTCGGGCTTGAGCGCTTCGAGGTGTCCAATCTTGCGATCCCGCAATTGCCGCGAAATTTCGGGCTGCATGATGTTGTAAGTGCCAGCTGAACCGCAGCAGATATGCGGCTCATCCGGGATGAGAACCGTGTAACCAGCGCATTCGAGCAGCTGGCGCGGATCGCGATCCACAGATTGCCCATGCTGAAGTGAGCAGGCCGATTGATAGGCCACGGTGATGCCCCGCCCTTGCCCTTGCGGCAGGTCAATCCGGGCGAGGAATTCGCTGATATCGCATGCCAGAGCGGAGACTTGCGCTGCCTTTTGCGCATAGGCCGGATCATTGCGGAGCATATGCCCATAATCCTTGAGCGCCGTCCCGCAGCCTGAGGCCGTGACGATGATCGCCTTCAATCCGGTTTCGATCTCGCGACTCCATGCATCCACGTTTCGCCGGGCAGCTTCAAGGCTTTCGGCCTCGCGCCCCATGTGCCGCACCAGCGCACCGCAACAGCCCTCCCCTTCGGCGAAGCTTACGCTGTGACCTGCGCGGGAAAGCAGCCGAACGGTTGCAGCGCGGATTTCCGGGCGAAGCACAGGCTCGGCGCAGCCTTGCAGCATTACGACCCGGCCGAGCGTCTCCCCGACCACGGCTGGCTGTTGCGCAGCAGGAGGGAGCGCATGCGGCGCGAGCTTGAGCATCGCCGCGATCGGTCGGGTCGGCTGGAAGCGATCCAGCAGCCCCGCAAAAGGCCTGCCCAATGGCGCGAGCCTCAGCGCTATGCGGAAGCGACGCGGATAAGGCAAAATACGCGCCAGCAATCCGCGCAGCAGCCGCTCATGCCAAGGCCGCTGATAATGCTCTTCGATCCACGCACGGGCATGGTCGACAAGATGCATATAATTCACGCCGGACGGGCATGTGGTCATGCAGGCAAGGCAGGAAAGGCAGCGATCGACATGCTTCACCGTCTCGCTCGAAGGCACCCGCTCATTCTCAAGCATGTCCTGAATCATGTAGATGCGCCCGCGCGGCGAATCGCGCTCATCGCCCAGCAGCACATAGGTTGGGCACGTCGCGGTGCAGAAGCCGCAATGGACGCATTTGCGGATCGCCCGCTCGGAGTCTGCCATTGCCGGATCGGCTAGTTGCGCGGCTGTAAAGTCAGTGCGCATCAAGGCCTCCGAAGCGATCTGGCGAGAGGATGCCTGCCGGATCGAAGCCCGCCCTGACTCGCGCCGATAAAGCCGCCAGCCCGGCGTCTTCAGGATGCAGGGCCGCGATCTGGGCGCGCAGATCCACCGGCGCCCGCACGAGCATGGCGTGGCCGCCTTGCGCTGCGGCTGCGCGACGCACCGCATGTTGCTCGGTCTGCGCTGGCAGGGTGAGCCAGACGAGGCCGCCTGCCCAATCATAGATGCAGCGCGCACCCAGCGGCGCCAGCGCGCGATAAATGGCCGGGCCGCGCGATGGCGCAACGCTGATCCGCCAGAGTGGATCGGGGCCGCTCAGTGGCGCGACACGCACGATGGTGGTCCAAAGCGCGTCATCGGCGCCATCGCTCCAAAGCTCCGCCTCGCCCAGCAATGCCTGAAGCATGAGCGCCCGCGCCGCGACCGAGGGTTCAAAGCCTTCGATACGCAGCAAGGTCATGCCCTCAGCGGGCAGATGGGCCGCAGCGGCCACCTCGGCCGGAGACCCCATCGCGCGGGCCATCGTGTCGATCGCGGCTTCATCGCCCAGCCCGCGCACCACCAGCGTTGCGCGCATCCTGGGGCGGGGCAGTACTTTGAGCGTCACGCTCGTCAGAGCCGCCAGACGTCCCCAGCTCCCCGCCATCAGCTTGGGCAGATCATAGCCGGTCACGTTTTTCACCACCCGGCCACCGCCGACAAAGGCCTCACCCCGCCCGGACACAGCCTCGAAACCCAGCAGATGATCGCGCACCGCGCCGCCTGAGAGGCGTCGCGAGCCTGATACACCCGCAGCCACAACGCCGCCGATCGTGGCCAAGCCCGCCGGTCTGCCGAACAGCGGGCCATGATCGAACGGCTCGAAGGCGAGCATCTGGCCCTGCGCCGCGACGAGATGTTCGACATCGGCCAGCGATGTGCCTGCGCCGACTGTCAGCACCAGCTCGTTGGGATCATAATCGATAACGCCTGCAAAGCCGCTCATCTCGATGATGGTCGCGGCGCGATCCGGCGTCCCTATGTCGCGCTTGCTCCCGCCGCCGCGTAGCTCGATCGGCTGTGCATTGCTGGCTACGGAGCGGATCAGCTCGCCAAGGTCCGCCATGGTGGTGGGGCGAAAAATGTCAGCCACCATCAAAATCTCGGCAGGTCCGGGAACGGCACCAGCCCATGATGGACATGCATCCGCCCAAGCTCGGCGCAGCGATGCAGCGTTGGAAAAACCTTGCCCGGATTGAGAAGCAGCTTTGGATCGAAAGCGCATTTCACCCGCTGCTGATGGGCAAGATCAATCTCGCTGAACATCTCTGGCATCAGATCGCGTTTCTCGATGCCCACGCCATGCTCCCCGGTGAGCACGCCGCCCACCTCCACGCACAGACGCAGTATGGCATTGCCCAGCGCTTCGGCCCGATCGAGTTCGCCCGCCTTGCTTGCATCGTAAAGGATGAGCGGGTGGAGATTGCCATCGCCCGCGTGGAAGACATTGGCGACGGCAAGGCCGTGATCTGCCGCTAGTTCCGTCATGCGGCGCAGCACTTGCGGCAAATTACGGCGCGGGATGGTGCCATCCATGCAATAATAATCCGGCGCCAGACGGCCCACCGCCGGAAATGCTGCCTTGCGACCTGCCCAGAATTTGAGTCGCTGCGCCTCGCTGTGTGAGGCTTCCAGGCTCACCGCCTCATTGGCGAGGGCGATCTTGCTGACCTCATCGACAAGATGATCGCATTCCGCCGAGACGCCATCGAGCTCAACGATCAGCAAGGCCTCCACATCCAGCGGATAGCCCGCGTGCACAAAAGCCTCTGCTGCGCTGACGGCCGCGCGGTCCATCATCTCCATCCCCGCCGGAATGATGCCAGCAGCGATGACCTCAGCAACGCAGGTGCCAGCGGATTCCACGGCGGGAAAGCCGATGAGCAGCGCTCTGGCATGTTGCGGCTTGGGCAGGATGCGCACGATGACTTCCGTCACGACGCCGAGCAACCCTTCCGATCCGACGACAACGCCCAGCAAATCCAATCCCGCAACATCGAGATGACGCCCGCCGAGCCGAACCACCTCGCCCGTGATCAGAACCAGCTCCACGCCCAGGACATTGTTAGTTGTCAGCCCATATTTGAGGCAATGCACACCGCCGCTATTCTCGGCGACATTGCCGCCGATGGAACAGGCGATCTGGCTCGATGGATCAGGCGCGTAATAAAAGCCCTGCCCTTCCACCGCCTTCGTGATGGCAAGGTTCGTCACGCCCGGCTGCACCACAGCGACCCGGTCCGCATAATCGATCTCGAGCACGCGGTTCATCCGCGAGAGCCCAAGCAGAACGCCATCGGCCAGCGGCAAGGCACCGCCCGATAGCGACGTGCCCGACCCGCGCGGCACGACCTTGACGCCCTGCTCATGGCACCAGGCCAGCACCCGCGAAACCTGCTGCGTCGTCTGGGGCAGCACCGCGACGAGGGGCATCTGACGATAGGCCGTCAGGGCATCCGTCTCGAACGGGCGCAGACCATCGGGATGATCGATCACGCCTTCACCAGGTACGATGGATCGCATCGCGGCGACGATCTCCGCGCGGCGGGCGATGATGTCCACGTCCGGCGCTGGCATCTGGATCGTCATCCGGCTAACGCCCAAAGTACCAATGAAGCGATGGACATGTTTCTTGTCATGCGCGGTCTGTCGCGCCTCCGTATCTACCGAGATGATGCTTCAAACTTTGCCATCCCACGGTAGTCGCAAGATGACCGCATAGTGCCGCTACTGGAACGGCGAAAATAGTGGCGTCATTAGGTTCGCAAAATATACTTAGTCAATCTGGGCTTTCCGCTTGCATCCCGCGCTTCATAGGGTTTCTATCGGGTGCAGAGGATCGCATGAAAACAGCTGAGAAGATATACAGCGCATCGACAAGCGAGGATACGGCGGACGCCCGGCTGGCTGAACGCCTTGCCCGCCAGATCGAGGATGACATTGCCTCGAACAATGTCCCCGTCGGTGGCGTCATGGGCTCGCTGCGCGAACTGTCTGAACATTATTCCGCCGGTCGGGCCGCGATGCGCGAAGCGGTTGCGCTGCTTGAGCGCAGGGGACTGGGCCGCTTGCGACCGGGGCCGTTCGGTGGCTTCATCGTTGCGCAGCCCGATGCCGAGACGATCGGGCAGGAACTCACCAATTATTTCCAGATCGCGGGCGTGAACCGGGCGCAATTGATGGATGCGCGCGAAGCAGTCGATCCACTGGCGGCAACCCTCGCTGCGATGAATGCCCATGCTGTGTCTCAGGCGCGCCACCTCCATGCGCCCTTGGCCAGCGACGATGGCCTTGGCTGGCACCTCAAAATTCGCTCTGGTCTGGCAACAATGGGCGGCGACCCGGTGATGAGCTTGATCGTCCAGTGCCTCAACGATCTCTCCATCCAGTTTGCCAGCGCCGACACGCAGCCTGCCGACTGGCGATCCGATGCATTCCAGCACAGCCATGCACTCAGCGAGGCTGTATTTGGCGGAGATGCGGTTGCGGCCCGGGCCGAACTGGACGCACTCCATGTGGATCTGGGCGGCTGGCTCGATCAAGGCGACGGGCCTGCTGCGCTGCCGACGATCGACACCGGCCGGCAAGAGGATGACCGCACGCTCGCGATCCTCGTTGCGCGGCGTCTCGCGGCAGAAATCCTGCCCGGCGCGCATGCCGGGCACCGAGTGGGGTCGGAATGGGATGTGTGCG
>CBIHKY010000031.1:0-33330 GCA_966205705.1 uncultured Alphaproteobacteria bacterium | reverse complement strand
GTCTGGATGAGAGAGCGGCCCTGAATGGGGTGCCTCATCCCAGATATCAAACCGATAAAGCATTGAAGTGCCCTGCGATTTTTAGGTTGGGGAGTGCACGTGGGTGCGGGCACGCCTCAACCTTCTCCCGCTTGGGGGATCATTTGCGAAATAACCCACGTCACCCCGGACTTGATCCGGGGTCCCGCTGCCTTTGTTGGCTGATCCCTCGACGACATCAGAAGAAGCGGGATCCCGGGTCAAGCCCGGGATGACGAAGGTGAGGGTGGCAGCTGAATGGAGCGACGGTGCTGCTGGGAGAGGATAGGCAGCCTTGGCGCGCGGGCGGCTGGGTGACGTTGGATCAGGGGCTAGCACGGTAACGTGGATCAAACCCCTCACCCAGCTCCGGCTAGGCAGCAAGCTGCCAAGCCTGCGCAGCCCTCTCCCCGAGGGAGAGGGATTCAACGGTGCGCTCAGAGGCGCGCTGGTAGGAAATATATGGTGGGCGACCGCGGGCCTCACTTGGCCCATTGCAGTGTTGGTCTTTCGGCGATCCTCGGCCATGGCGCTCAGTCAGGCTCAGGCCCGAAAGCGGCCAATCTCCATCCAACTGAGCAGTGGCCGCAACGGGAAGATCCAGATAATCCCTGCGACCGTATAAAACACAGCCTGCGCGGCCCAATGCCAGTCGCCGACATAATCCGCGAAGCTGGCGATGATGACGGCCCACAGCGCGATGATCGCGAGGATCGCGAACATGCCCGCAGGCTTGCGCCAGCTTGGCTGTGGCCCGGGTTGCGGCGTATTTTGCGGCGCCGCGCTCATGCAGCGTCTTCGCGCGTGAGGATCGCCTGCTCGGTGATGATCATGTGCAGCGGCACGTCCCAGGGCTCGATCGGCAGACTCTCAACCATCTGACAGCTCCAGGCGATGCCGACGCGCAGCGCATCGGGCGCTTGGGGGAAGTAGCGGTCATAATAGCCTGCGCCATGACCGATGCGATTGAGATCGCGATCAAAGCCCACCAGCGGCGTCAGGATCACGTCAGGCGTCACAGTCGCCGCCTGCGGGGCAGGCTGGGGAATGCGCAATTGCCCGGGCACGAGGATGTCGTTGGGGGACCAGTCTGCAAATTCCATGTCGACGGCGGTCGTCTTGCCGAGGCGGGGCAGGCAGAGCGGGAAACCGCGCTCGTGCAGAAATTCGATGAGCGATTCGGTCGGCGCTTCGGACCCCATCGAGCGATACAGCGCAATGCGCGCGCCCGGCTTGATCTGCGCCATCACAGGAGAGGGCAGCACGCGGAAGGCCAGATTGCGCACCGAGGTCGGCAGGCCCGCGACGAAGGCGGCGCGCTTGGCGAGCAAGGCTGATCGGGTGGCGGCGCGCTCAGTCTGGGTCACGCAAGGGTTCCTATATCCAAGGCTTAAGGGAGGGTGACGGGACCACCGTGGGCCGTTTGCTGGAATATCCTCTGACGCCTCAACGTCAGGTGGGAGCCATTTAGTTTGGACCAAGATCCAGCCAGAGACAGCCCCCTAGGAAGTGATTATCGCCTCAGGGATGTTCGCTAAAGCGCGCACCGGGCAGTACCCGTCCTCACCTATCTAGGCGTTGGCGCGTTGCGCTGCAAGGCTGTCACCCAATGCTTCGATACGCTCTGCCAGTTTTTCCAGTGCGTCGAGCGCGGCGGGGTCATCTGTGGGTGTCGCTAGCGCTGCGGGGGTAGGGGATGGGGTCTTTGCGGCCACTGCCTTCTCGGCCTCGACCGTTTTCTCGGAGAGCGAATCAGCCAGCAGCAGGCCAGCGAATAAAAGCTGCCGCACTTCAGTAAGTCCGGGATTTCCTTTGGAAACCTGCTCGACACGATCGGACATCATGCCCGCAAGCTGCTCCAGCCGGGGCTCTTCGCCATCGCGACAATAGACCGCATATGGGCGGCCGCCGACCATGATCTTCACTTCCGCCATGATTCAGGCTTCGCTCCTGGCTTTCTGGAGATCGCCGATCAGCGCATCGAGCGACTTGAGGGCGGCGATGGCCTTGTCACGGGAATAGGGATCGATTTCGCCGCCGGTCATTGGCGCTTCATCGTCGAAACTATGGGAGAGCTGGGCTTCGAGCCGTTCCGCATGATCCTCGGAAAGCTGCCGCGCAAGCCCCTCCGCACGCGTCACCGCGCGCTCCAGCCGTCCGATCGCTTGCGTCATTGCGTCACTTGCCATGCGCGAACCCTTATCACGCTCTTTGGGGATTGCAAAAGTTCGTTCCGGGGCATCAACCCGGCGGCCCATGTGGTCATAATGCGCCAGTCATTATGTATGATAAGCCTATGAGCCACCCCACAGGTTGACGCTAGCGACGCGAATCGACATTGAGACGGCGCGGCGACTCAGTGCCCTTTGCCGGGCGCGTCCGCATGCTTATCGATCCGATCGGTCGTTGGCAGTCCAGATCCAAGCGTGCCTGCGGGCCGAACAGCAAGAAAAGGCGCTCGCCCCCCATGTCAGTCACTGAGAAACGGCTCGCTGATACCATCCGCGTTCTGGCTATGGATGGCGTGCAGGCTGCCAATAGCGGCCACCCCGGCATGCCGATGGGCATGGCCGATGTGGCGACGGTGCTGTTCAAGGATTATCTGAAGTTTGATCCATCGGCGCCCAAATGGGCGGATCGCGATCGCTTCGTGCTCTCTGCGGGCCACGGCTCGATGCTCATCTATGCGCTGCTGCACCTCTCGGGCTATGCCGCGCCGACGATGGATAATATCCGCAATTTCCGTCAGCTTGGCAGCCCATGTGCTGGCCATCCTGAGAATTTCGAGCTGGCTGGCGTGGAAGCCACCACCGGCCCGCTGGGGCAGGGCCTCGCAATGGCTGTCGGCATGGCGATGGCCGAGCGGCACCTCAATGCGACCTTTGGCGACGATCTGGTCGACCACCGCACCTGGGTGATCGCGGGCGATGGCTGCCTGATGGAAGGCATCAACCATGAGGCCATCGGCCTGGCCGGGCATCTGGGCCTTGGCCGCATGAATGTGCTGTGGGATGATAATAAGATCACCATCGATGGTGCGGTGAACCTTTCCTCCAGCGAAGATGTGCTGGCGCGCTATGCGGCGACCGGCTGGCATGTCGAGACGTGCGACGGCCATGATTTTGCCGATATTCGCCGCGCGATGGATGCGGCGGTTGCCGATCCCCGGCCCTCGCTGATCGCCTGCCGCACCCGCATTGGACAGGGCGCGCCGAACATGGCTGGCTCGCACAAGGTGCATGGCGCGCCGCTCGGCAAGGATGAGATTGCTGCGACGCGCGAGGCGCTGGGCTGGGATCTGGCGCCGTTCGAGTTGCCCGACGATGCGAAGGCTGGCTGGCTGGAAATCGGTCAGCGCTCGAAGACGGCTCATGCCGATTGGAAGGCACGTCTCGCAAGCAGTTCAGAAGGCGCGGAATTTGAGCGTCGCATGGCAGGCAAGCTGCCCGCCGGTTACTCGATCCAGCCCTATCTTGAGAGCCTGATTGCCGAGCCGCAGAAGGTCGCCAGCCGCAAGGCGAGCGAGATGGCGCTCAACGCAATCAACGTGCAATTGCCCGAGATGTTCGGCGGGTCTGCTGATCTCACCGGCTCCAACCTGACCCAGTCGAAGGATCAGAAGACCGCCTTCACGCGCGATGATTATTCGGGTCGCTATGTCTATTACGGCATTCGCGAGTTCGGCATGTCTGCCGCGATGAACGGCATGGCGCTGCATGGCGGCGTCATTCCTTATGGCGGCACCTTCCTGGTCTTCTCCGATTATGCCCGCAATGCCATCCGCATGTCGGCGCTGCAGCGTCTGCGTGTCGTCTATGTGATGACGCATGACAGCATCGGCCTTGGCGAGGATGGCCCGACCCATCAGCCCATCGAGCATGTCATGTCGCTGCGCATGATCCCCAATCTCGAAGTCTTCCGCCCCGGTGATGTCGTCGAGACGGCGGAGTGCTGGCAGCTTGCGCTTGAGAATGAGAACACGCCGTCGGTGCTCGCACTCAGCCGCCAGAACCTGCCGCAACTGCGTGATACTGTGTCGGAAAATCTCTCGGCGAAGGGCGGCTATACGCTGGTCGCCAGCGCATCGGCGCCTAAGGCCGTGCTGATCGCCACCGGATCGGAAGTCGAGATTGCGGTCGAGGCCGCCAAGCTGCTCGAAGCGCAGGGTGTCGCGACCAATGTCGTCTCGCTGCCGAGCATGTCGCGCTTTTTGGCGCAGGATGATGCCTATCGTGCTAAGGTGCTGCCACAAGGCGCGCTGCGCGTGTCCATCGAGGCTGGCACAACCTTTGGCTGGTGCGCGCTCACCGGCTCGGAAGGCCTTAATATCGGCATCGACAGCTTCGGCATTTCGGCGCCAGCGCCCGTCATTTACGATAAATTTGGATTGAACGCCCAAACGATCGCATCGCGCGTCGCTGCAGCGCTCAACTGACCTGAAGGAGAAGATCACATGGCCACTAAGGTAGCAATCAACGGCTTCGGACGTATCGGGCGTCTCGTCGCACGCGCCATTCTTGAGCGCACCGATCATGACCTGGAGCTGGTCGCGATCAACGATCTGGGCGATGCAGCCTCCAACGCGCTGCTCTTCAAGCGCGATAGTGTCCACGGCCCATTCCCCGGCGAAGTGTCGGTCGATGGCACGGACCTCATCATCAATGGCAAGCGCATTGCCGTGACGGCAGAGCGCGACCCGGCGAACCTGCCGCACGCCAAGCATGGTGTTGTGATCGCTCTGGAATGCACCGGCTTCTTCGCGGACAAGGAAAGCGCAAGCAAGCATCTGAGCGCGGGCGCCAAGCGTGTTGTCATCTCCGCACCGGCCAAGAATGTGGACAAAACGATCGTGTTCGGTGTGAACCATGAAGCGCTGACCAAGGATGACATCGTCATCTCCAATGCCAGCTGCACCACGAACTGCCTCGCGCCCCTCGCCAAGGTTCTGAACGATGCCATCGGCATCGAGCGTGGCCTCATGACGACCATCCACGCTTATACCAACGATCAGAAGATCCTCGATCAGATCCACCCCGACAAGCGCCGCGCTCGCGCTGCCGCCATGTCGATGATCCCCACGACCACCGGTGCTGCGCGTGCGGTTGGCGAGGTTCTGCCGGAGCTAAAGGGCAAGCTGGATGGCTCCTCCATCCGCGTGCCGACGCCGAACGTTTCGGTCGTCGACCTGACCTTCACGCCAAAGCGCGACACGAGCGTGGAAGAAGTGAACAGCCTGCTCAAGGCAGCATCGGAGAGCGGTCCGCTCAAGGGCGTGCTGGCTTATACCGATGAGCCGCTCGTCTCGATCGACTTCAACCACATGCCTGCAAGCTCCACCGTGGACAGCCTCGAAACGGCTGTCATCGATGGCAAGCTGGTGCGCGTGCTGAGCTGGTACGACAATGAATGGGGTTTCTCGAACCGCATGGTCGACACCAGCAAGGTCGTCGCAGGACTGATCTGAATTTGACGATCCGGGCCGGGTGCCGCTTCCAAGCAGCATCCGGCCCGTTTGCTATATAGACGATACCGCTCCGGGAGATGATGTGTGACGAAGGCTTTCAAAACTCTCGATGACATGGGCGATATCAACGGCAAGACCGTGCTCGTGCGTGAAGATTTGAATGTGCCGATGTTCGAAGGATCGGTGAGCGACGATACCCGCCTGCGCGCTGCCGTGCCGACTTTGCTTGAGCTGGCAGACAAGGGCGCCAAGGTGTTGATCCTGGCGCATTTCGGTCGTCCCAAGGGACAGAAATCGGCTGACCTTTCGCTCTCGTTGCTGACGCGTGCCATGGGGCAGGCGCTTGGGCGCGATGTGCAGTTCATCCCCGATTGTCAGGGCGAAGCTGCTGCGGCGGGCGTGGCGGTGATGCGCGGTGGCGACATTGCGATCCTTGAGAATACGCGCTTCCATGCAGGCGAAGAGAAAAATGATCCGGCGTTGTCAGACGCGATGGCCGCGCTTGGCGATCTCTATGTGAATGACGCCTTCTCGGCTGCGCACCGCGCGCATTGCTCCACGGAAGGACTGGCCCATCGTTTGCCGTCCTTCGCCGGGCGATCGATGGAGAAGGAACTGGATGCGCTGGAAGCGGCGCTCGGCAATCCTCAAAAACCGGTCGTGGCCGTGGTTGGCGGCGCGAAGGTTTCCACCAAGCTGGCGGTGCTGGAAAATCTGGTGAAGCAGGTCGATCATCTGATCATCGGCGGTGGCATGGCCAACACTTTCCTCGCGGCGCGCGGCGTGGATGTGAAGAAGTCGCTTTGCGAGCATGATCTGGTGGACACCGCCAACGCGATTTTCGCGCGCGCCGAGGAGGCCGGTTGCACGCTGCATCTTCCTTATGACGTGGCGGTGGCGAGCGAGTTCGCTGCCAATCCGGCCAGCTACCGCGTGTGCAACGTGAATGAACTGGCCGACGGAGAGATGATCCTCGACGTTGGTCCTGCCGCTGTCGAGGCGCTGGGCGATGTGCTCAAGACCTGCAAGACGCTGGTGTGGAACGGCCCGATGGGTGCGTTTGAGATGGCGCCGTTCGATACCGCCACGGTCGCCCTTGCGCGTACCGCGGCTGCGCTGACGGTAGAGGGCTCGCTCGTTTCGGTCGCGGGCGGTGGTGACACGGTCGCCGCGCTCAATCATGCGGGCGTGGCGGATGACTTCACCTTCGTCTCGACGGCAGGCGGCGCCTTTCTGGAATGGATGGAAGGCAAGGAACTGCCTGGCGTGGCTGCACTCACGCGCAACTGATGACGCGCTCAGCCGGTCGCGCGATATGGTTGACCGGCTTGCAATTCACGCCACAGCGCGGAATAGGCCAGCCGGTGGGCGCCTATAGCGCATTGGAACAATGGGATAGGATGAGATTATGCAGCATTCCGAAATGAACTCCAGGATCGCCAACGGCAACGGCTTCATTGCCGCGCTCGACCAGAGCGGTGGCTCAACCCCCAAGGCTCTGCTGGGCTATGGCGTGGAAGAAAGCGCCTATAATGGCGATGAGGAGATGTTCGCGCAGATCCACCAGATGCGCAGCCGCATTATCACCGCGCCAGTGTTCACCGGCGACAAGGTGCTGGGCGCGATCCTGTTCGAAAAGACGATGGATGGTCAGGTCGACGGCAAGCCGACCCCGACCGCGCTGATCGAGCGTGGCGTCGTGCCTTTCATCAAGATCGACAAGGGCCTTGAGGATGAGGCGAACGGCGCTCAGATGATGAAGCCGATGCCGGAGCTTTCGGCGCTGCTCACCCGCGCCAAAAATCTCGGCGTATTCGGCACCAAGGAGCGCTCGGTCATCAATCTCGGCAATCGCGAGGGCATTGCCGCTATCGTGAAGCAGCAGTTTGAGGTGGCGCAGCAGGTGCTCGATCATGGCCTGATGCCGATCATCGAACCCGAAGTGAACATCAAGAGCGCCGAGCGCGCGAAGGCCGATCAGATCCTGCTCGAAGAAATCACCAAGGCGCTCGATGCGATGCCGGAGGGCCAGCAGGTGATGCTCAAGCTCTCCCTGCCCGAGCAGCCCTGCCTGTTCGATGCGCTCGTCGAACATCCCAAGGTGTTGCGCGTGGTTGCACTGTCGGGGGGCTTCAAGCGCCCCGAGGCATGCTCGCAGCTTGCCCGTAACCGTGGCGTGATTGCCAGCTTCAGTCGCGCGCTGCTGGAAGATCTGCGTTTCCAGATGAGCGATGACGAGTTCAACGCGGCACTCGGCGGCGCGATCGACGAGATCCACGCGGCATCGACGGACAAGGTCGCCGCCTGACCAATTTTTACCCCGGCGCAAACCGGGCCGATGACATTGAAAGGGCAGTCGCTTACATGAGTGGCTGCCCTTTCTTATGCGCGGAGAACATCCATGACTGAGCTTGCGAATATTCCACTCAAGACGATCCGTGGCGCGGATGCATCGCTGGCGGACTATGCCGGCAAGGTGCTGCTCGTGGTCAATGTCGCCTCCAAATGTGGGCTGACGCCACAATATGAGGGACTGGAATCGCTCTACCGCGATTATCGTGACAAGGGCCTCGTCGTCCTTGGCTTCCCCGCCAATGATTTTGCGGGCCAGGAGCCGGGTGCGAATGAGGAGATTGAGAGCTTTTGCACCACCAATTTCGCCCTGGACTTCCCGATGTTCCAGAAGGACGTCGCCACCGGACCCGACAAGCACCCGCTCTACGCCGCGCTCACGCAGGCCGCGCCCGAAGCGATCAATGATGGCGCCTTTCGTGAGAATCTCAAAGGCTATGGCATGACGCCCAATGCGGCGCCTGAGCTGCTGTGGAATTTCGAGAAGTTCCTTATCGGCAAGGATGGCACTGTGCTGGCGCGTTATGCGCCGGATACCAAGCCCTTTGATCCGGCGCTCGTCTCGGCGATCGAAGCGGCACTCGCGGCCTGATCATCGCGCCGCTCTCCGAATTTTCGCGGCACTCCAACTCGCCGTCACCCCGGATCACGTCCGGGGTGACGGTTGGCGCTGCTGCGTCTAGAGGGCAGTCATGAGTGAAATTGAAGACGAATCGCCAGAGTTGAGCCTCGCCGAATTTGCGCCGCTCTTCATCCACCAGAAAAAGCGGGTGCCTTGCCAGCTCTATTTAGTGTCGCCTGCCAGCATTGATGACGGCTTTGTCGAGCAGTTGCGTGCTGCGCTGGATGGCGGACCGGTCGCGGCTTTCCAGCTGCGGCTCAAGGGCGTGGATGAGGATGAGATCGCGCGCCTCGCTGAGCCGCTGCAGGCGCTGTGCGCCGAGCGGGACATTGCGTTCATCATCAATGATAGTGTCGCGCTCGCGCAACGCCTCAATGCCGATGGCGTGCATCTGGGGCAGGGCGATGGCGATCCGCGTGAGGCGCGCGCGCTGCTCGGGCCTGAGGTGCAGATTGGCGTGACCTGCCATGATAGTCGCCACCTGGCGATGGAAGCGGGCGATGCGAGCGCCGATTATGTCGCCTTTGGTGCGTTCTATCCCACCAGGACCAAGGAGGTGCATCATCAGGCTGATCCTGAGCTGCTCTCCTGGTGGTCGACCGTGTTCGAGCTGCCGAGCGTGGCCATCGGCGGCATCACGGCGGAGAATGCCGCGCCGCTGGTTGCTGCGGGCGCGGACTTTATCGCGGTGAGCAGCGCGGTCTGGGCGCATCCTGCTGGCCCGAAGGCTGGGGTCGCAGCGTTCGCACCCGTTCTGGGCTGAAGAGCTTGTTCCGCGCTGTTCTGATCTTGCTCGCAGGGGTGGGGCTCTGCATCGCTGCGCCTCCCTCTGCGCGTGCCGGGGCGGGCGAAATCACCCGTCCTGCGCCTGCAACGCTCCGGCTAAGCGGTCGCGTGACCGATCTTGCGGCGGTTCTCTCTGCCGATCAGCGCAGCGCACTCGCCGACGATCTCATCCGCGCCGAAAATCGTACGCGTCATCAGATCGTCATCGCGACTGTCACCAGCCTGAACGGCCGGGATATCGCCAGCTATGCCCGTGATCTGGGCAATCACGCTGCCATCGGCCGCAAACTTGATGACAAAGGCATCGTCATTCTGCTGGCGCCCAATGAGCAACTGGTCCGCATCGCCGTAGGTCGTGGGCTGGAAACGGTCTTTACCGACGCGCTGTGTCAGCAGATCATCGATGAGGTGATGCTGCCGCAATTTCGCGAAGGCAAATTGTTCGACGGCCTGTCAGGCGCCATTACCGCGATCAGCGCCAAGCTTTGAAATTGCCATGGGAGGCGGAGCCCTCCGCAATTAAGTTTCGCGTTGCGCCGTAACCATGGCCGCCACTTCATCCAGCAAAGCAAGCCGCTGTTTCTTAAGCGCTTCGAGATGCGCGTCGGAGGCGGGCTCGATATCCGTTTCGATCCGGTAGATTTGCTTTGCGAGCAGATTGTGCTGATCGGACAAGGCTCGGAAATGGGCATCATCCAGCTTGAGCGCATGGAGAATGTCCCCGTCATCCGGGAAATGATCGTGCAATGTTTCGCGGCTATCGACTGTCATGGCGGCCTCCAATGGTTGCGCCCTTATCAACCCTTTGCAGGTGGGGAGGCATTGCGCCAGATCAAGGGCTCATCCCGTGCAGATCGCCCCATGCTTGTGCGGGTTTGGCGTCCGGCCTCTTGCCCATCCGGGCCAACAAGCGTAGAGGGCGCCACCGGCTCTTTCCAACATTATAGCAAACAGGCGCGACCCCTATGAAGATCAGCGGCGTGGATATCCGTCCCGGCAACAATATCGAGTATGAAGGTGGCCTCTGGCGCGCCGTCAAGATTCAGCACACCCAGCCCGGCAAGGGCGGCGCTTATATGCAGGTGGAGCTGAAGAATCTGATCGATGGCCGCAAGAATAATGTGCGCTTCCGCTCGGCAGAGACGGTTGAGCGCATCCGGCTCGATACGCAGGATTTCCAATATCTCTATTCGGAAGGCGACATGCTCGTTTTCATGGATCTGGAGACCTATGAGCAGATCAATCTGCCGACCGATCTGGTGGGTGATGCCGCTGCGTTCCTGCAGGATGGCATGATGGTCACGCTGGAAATGTATGACGAGCGCCCGATCAGCGTTGCGCTGCCCGACACGGTGGAAGCCACCGTGGTTGAGGCGGATGCCGTGGTGAAGGGGCAGACTGCTTCCGCCAGCTACAAGCCCGCGATTCTGGATAATGGCGTGCGCGTGATGGTGCCGCCGCATATCGTGGCAGGCACGCGCATCGTCGTCGATGTGTATGAGCGCGAATATGTGAAGCGGGCAGAGGGCTGATGACCGCTCGTCTTCCTCTGGCTCTAGCGCTCGCCATGATTGCTGCTGCGCCTGCGCCCGTGATGGCGCAGGCTCCCAAGCCCCAGGCTCTGCCCAGCCAGGCTGTCATGCAGCATGTTGCGGATAATTTCCGCATCCTCATGAGCGCGCTCCAGTCGGACAAGGTTCCTCCGCCTGTGAAGAGCATTCTCTTCACCTGTGTCTATGGCAATCCCTTCGGCAAAATCAGCGAGGGGACGGACAAGGTGATGACCGAGAAGAAGCTCGACAAGAAGAACCCTACGCAGGTGCTCACGGCGATGGCCGCCATTTGCGGCTATCGGCCTGAAATGGCGAAGCCAGCCGCGCCCGCGCCGAAGAAGTAATCCCCCGGCGCCAGCCGAACATAAACATATGCGGCGCCCGGCCGCTCTTCCGCCCGGAAGAGGAGATAGAAGATATGGTTTCTCACTCAGGTCTGCTGACCGTGATCGAGCGCGCTGCGCGCAAGGTGGCGCCGCAGCTTCGCCGTGACTTTGGCGAGGTTCAGCATTTGCAGGTCAGCCGCAAAGGCCCGGCCGATTTCGTGACCGCTGCCGACAAGAAGGCAGAGGATACGCTGGTCTCCGAGCTGAGCCGCGCCCGGCCGGACTGGGGCTTTCTGCTGGAAGAAGGCGGCGAGATCGAGGGCGATCCGATGAAGCCGCGCTGGGTGATCGACCCGCTCGATGGCACCACCAACTTCCTGCACGGCATCCCGCATTTCGCGATTTCCATCGCGGTGCAGGAGCCTGATCGCTCCGGCAAGGGCTGGGGCGAGGTGACGACGGGGCTGATCTATCAGCCCGTGCTCGATGAGACATTCTGGGCCGAGAAGTCGCGCGGCGCATGGCGGCATGATCAGCGCCTGCGCGTATCGGCGCGGCGTGACCTGGCTGATGCCGTTATCGCGACCGGCATTCCGTTCCTTGGGCATGGCGATCTTGGCCAGTTTGCGCGGATATTTGGTGCCGTGGCGCCTTCGGTTGCGGGCATCCGGCGCTTCGGTGCGGCTTCGCTCGATCTCGCTTGGGTCGCGGCAGGGCGTTATGATGGCTATTGGGAAAGCGGCCTTTCGCCCTGGGACGTGCAGGCGGGCATATTGCTCGTGCGTGAGGCGGGCGGCTTCGTCACCGATTTCCGTGGTGGCGCAGAGCCGGTCGAGCGGCGTGAAGTGCTGGCGGGCAATGATGTGCTGCACAGCAAGTTGCACAAGCTCGTCGCAGGCGCGCTGCGCAACGCCTGAGCATCTGCATTCATCGCATAACAAAAAGCCCCGGATTCTATACAGGTCCGGGGCTTTTTGTTGTCCTGAGGGGATCGTTGCTTCAATCGGCTCTCGCCATCAACCTTCGTCATCCCGGATCAAAGTCCGGGGTGACGTGAATGAGTTCGCAACGGTCCTCCTAAAGGGAAGGCTTAGCCCTCGACTGGCTCGCTGTTGAGCTGCACATAATTTTGCAGGCCCATCCGCTCGATCATCTCGAACTGGGTTTCCAGCTTGTCGACATGCTCTTCCTCATTATCGAGGATGTGCTGGAACAGATCGCGGCTCACATAGTCGCGCACGGTCTCGCAATATTCGATCGCGTCGCGCAGCACGGGGAGGGCTTCCATCTCGGTTTCAAGATCGGCCTGCAGCAGTTCAGGCACATTGGTGCCGATGCGCAGGCGGCCAAGCAGCTGGAAGTTGGGCAGGCCATCAAGGAACAGGATGCGCTCTGCCAGCTTGTCGGCATGCTTCATCTCATCGATGGACTCTTCATACTCAAACTTGGCGAGGCGAGAAATGCCCCAATGGTTGAGCATCCGATAGTGCAGGAAGTATTGATTGATTGCCGTCAGCTCATTCTTCAACGCGAGGTTGAGGAATTCAATGACTTTTGCGTCACCCTTCATTTGATTGCTCCATCGGATCAGTTGATGGCGGTCAGATAGCAGCAATCATCTATGAATTCACGCGCGAACGTCTCGCAGGATTTAACGAGAACAATAGTCAGTTGCGCGCGATGACTTGGCTAATGGCAATGATAATCATTGCGACGACAGACACGCGTTAAGCGGCGGCCCATGTTGCGTGGGAAGGCGAGGGGGCCTTCAATCTGCTGGCCACGCATTGGCGGCGGCAGGCGACGCGCTCGTCCGATAGAATATCATCGGCATGATCAAGGCAAATCCGGCACTGGGGCGTCTTGCCCAGCGCAGCATAGGCCGCCTCGGGGCAGGTCTCCCCCTTGCGGGCGGCGTCGCGGAGCTGATTCTCCGTAATTGCGTTGCAAATACATACGATCATGATTCGATTGATACTGTTCTTGCGAGGCGTTTGCAACATAAATTGAGGGTGAATCTCGCATTCGCCCTTGTGATTTTTGCATGCGTCGACCCGAGGTATTGCGCGCTTAACCTGTGCTCATAAGTTGCGAGTCATTCTCAGGCTCCCAAGGGTTGCCTCGCAGGTGCAGCAGTCCTAAAGCGCCGGGAACGGCCATGTTGGGCCGAGGGGATTGAAGTGGTCGATCTGTCACAATATCTGCCGATCCTGCTGTTTTTGGGCGTCGCGCTGGTGCTTTCAAGCGCTTTTGTCTTCCTGCCAATGGCAGTTGGACGCCTCACAGGATCGCACAAGCCGGATCCGGCGAAACTGAGCGAATATGAGTGCGGTTTCCCCGCGTTCGAAGCATCGCGCAGCCAGTTTGACGTGCGCTTCTATCTCGTCGCCATTCTCTTCATCATCTTCGATCTGGAAGCTGCCTTTCTTTTCCCCTGGGCTGTGAGCCTGGGTGAAATCGGTTGGGCCGGTTGGGCCGCGATGATGATCTTCATTTTCGAGCTGGTGCTCGGCCTTGTCTATGCCTGGAAGAAGGGAGCACTCGATTGGGAGTAGAGCTTGAACGGCCAGGTACGCTCGGCGCTCCGCTGATCGGTGTGCCGCCTGCGACGCAGCCGAACGCAGAATTTTTCAATTCGCTGCAGAGCGAAGTGAGTGACAAGGGCTTCCTCGTCACCTCGACTGAAGACCTGTTCAACTGGGCGCGCACCGGCTCGCTCTGGTGGATGACCTTTGGCCTTGCCTGCTGCGCGGTCGAGATGATCCATGTGAACATGCCGCGCTATGACATGGAGCGCTTCGGCGCCGCGCCGCGCGCATCGCCACGCCAGAGCGACGTGATGATCGTCGCTGGGACGCTGTGCAACAAAATGGCCCCTGCGCTGCGCAAGGTCTATGACCAGATGTCCGAGCCGAAATATGTGATTTCGATGGGCTCGTGCGCCAATGGCGGCGGCTATTATCATTATAGCTATAGCGTTGTGCGCGGGTGCGATCGGGTCGTGCCGGTGGACATTTATGTGCCGGGTTGCCCGCCGACTGCCGAAGCTTTGCTTTACGGCATCATGCAGCTGCAGCGGAAGATCCGCCGCATCGGCACGATAGAGCGGTGAGGGGCAAGCCATGAGCACGAAGCTTGTCAACAGCGCGCCTTTGGTCAAGCCCATCGAGGGCCTGAGCGACGCAATCGCCGCAGCGCTGGGCGCGGCTGTCATCGAGATCGTCGATGCGCATTTCGAGCTGACCGTCACGGTCGAGCGGATGGCCCTGGCCGATGTGCTGGAGAAGCTGCGCGATCAGTTCGCCTATCAGCAGCTCATGGAAATTGCCGGGGTCGATTATCCCGAACATCCTGAGCGGTTCGAGGTTTGCTATCATCTCCTTTCGGTGACGAAGAACCATCGCTTGCGCGTCAAGGTGCGCACGGATGAGGACAAGCCTGTGCCGACCGTCACGCATCTGTGGCCAGTCGCTGGCTGGCTCGAGCGCGAAGTGTTCGACATGTATGGCGTGCTGTTCGAGGGGAATACGGACCTTCGCCGCATCCTCACCGATTATGGCTTCAAGGGCTATCCGTTCCGCAAGGACTTCCCGCTCACCGGCTATGTCGAGCTGCGCTACTCGGAAGAGCAGAAGCGCGTTGTTTATGAGCCGGTGAAGCTGGCGCAGGATTTCCGCAGCTTCGATTTCATGAGCCCGTGGGAAGGCGCGCAATATGTGCTGCCGGGTGACGAGAAGTCGCATGGGCAAGCGCCGGGCGCGCCCACGCCTGCTGCCCCGCCTCCGCCACCGCCGACGCCTGCTGAAAAGCCAGCGCCAACGGTGAATACGCCCAAGACGACCGAGCGCCCTGAGCAGACCGGTGCGGGTGAGCCTGCCAATGAGGACGCCGCCAAGCGCAGTGCCGCCAAAAAGGCGGGCGATGCGACGAGCGAGGCGGATGACGTGAAGCCTGCGCGTGCCACGCGCGCCCGCAAGCCCAAAGCGCCCGAGGGTGAAGTCTGATGTCCGATTATCTCGATAAGCTCGATCATACGCCGGACTTCGCCGATCCTACGGTAGGCGATATCGCGATCCAGAATTACACGATCAACTTCGGCCCGCAGCATCCTGCTGCGCACGGCGTGCTGCGTCTGGTCATGGAGCTGGAAGGCGAGATCGTCGAGCGTTGCGATCCGCATGTCGGCCTGCTGCACCGCGGCACCGAGAAGCTGATCGAATATAAGACCTATCTGCAGGCGCTGCCTTATTTCGACCGTCTCGATTATTGCTCGCCGCTGGCGATGGAGCATAGTTATGTGCTGGCCATCGAGAAGCTGCTGAACCTCGAAGTGCCGCTGCGCGCGCAATATCTGCGCGTGTTCTTCGCGGAGCTGACGCGCATCTGCAATCACATGCTCAACCTCGGTTCGCATGTGATGGACGTGGGCGCGATGACGCCGAACCTGTGGATGTTCGAGATTCGCGAGGATTGCCTCAACTTCTTCGAGCGGGCATCCGGCGCCCGCATGCACAGCGCCTATTTCCGTCCCGGTGGCGTGCATCAGGATGTGCCGCTCAAGCTGTTGACGGATATCGCCGACTGGCTCGACACGCGCCTGCCGCGCCTGTTCGAGGATGCGATCAGCCTCGTGGCCGACAATCGCATCTTCAAGCAGCGCAATGTCGATATTGCCGTCTGCTCCAAAGAAGATGCGCTGCGCTGGGGCTTCTCCGGCCCGATGTTGCGTGGCTCTGGCATTCCGTGGGATCTGCGCAAGTCGCAGCCCTATGATGTGTATGACCGCATGGACTTCGATGTTCCGGTCGGCACGAAATTTGACTGCTACGACCGGTTCATGGTGCGTGTGGAAGAGGTCCGCCAGTCTGCGCGGATAATGAAGCAGTGCCTCAACGAGATGCCGGATGGTCCGATCGCGAGCCTTGATCGCAAGGTCGTGCCGCCCAAGCGCGGCGAGATGAAGCAATCGATGGAAGCGCTGATCCACCATTTCAAGCTGTATACCGAGGGCTTCCATGTGCCAGCGGGTGAAGTCTATGTCGCGACCGAAAGCCCCAAGGGCGAGTTCGGCGTGTATCTGGTGAGTGACGGGACCAACAAGCCCTATCGCTGCAAGATCCGCCCGACGGCATTCAGCCATTTGCAGGCGATGGACTTCATGATGAAGGGCCATATGCTCGCGGATACGACGGCTGTGCTTGGCGCGATGGACATCGTGTTCGGGGAGTGCGACCGGTGAGCACTGAAACGCTTCTGGCCGCCGATGAGCGTATCGCGATCGCCCGCGAGATGATCGAGCGCTATAACCGTCAAGATGCCGACGCTTATGTCGAGCTGATGACCGACGATGCCTGTGAAGCGAATTATCGCGGCGCCGTCGTGCGCGAAGGCAAGGAGGGCACCCGTACGGGCCTCGCTGCAGCCTTTGCGAAATGGCCGCACAATCGCGCGGAAATCGTCGAGGCGCAGGCGATCGGCAATTATGTGCTGTTTCGCGAGCATGTGACGCGCGGCCCGGCCAGCGATGGGTCGGAGCTGATCGAGCCGTTCGACGTGATCGCTATCTATTCATTCGAGGGCGACAAGGTGTCGCGCGTGGAGTTCATCCGCTAATGGCCGACGCACCCCAGATTCCTGACGAAGCGGAAGTCCGTGCCCGCTGGGGCGGGTTCGCCTGGACGCCCGAGAATGCCGCGCAGGCCAAGATGGTGATCGCGCGCTACCCCGAGGGTCGCCAGCAATCCGCCGTGATGCCGCTGCTCGATCTCGCCCAGCGTCAGGTTGGCGCGGAGACGAATACGCAAGGCTGGCTGCCGATCCCGGTGATCGAATATATCGCTGCGCAACTCGATATGCCGTTCATGCGCGCCTATGAGGTCGTGACCTTTTACACCATGTATAATCTGGCGCCGGTCGGTCGCTACCATGTGCAGGTGTGCGGCACGACGCCCTGCATGTTGCGCGGGTCGGATGATGTGCTTGCGGCTTGCAAGGCCAAGGGCCTCATCAAGGGCGGCACGACGGCGGATGGCTTGTTCACCTTCAACGAGGTGGAGTGCCTTGGCGCCTGCGCAAACGCGCCAATGGTGCAGATCAACGATGATAATTTCGAGGACCTGACCTTCGAGACGATGACGTCCATCTTGGATGATCTCGCCGCTGGCCGTCAGCCCAAGATCGGCCCGCAGATTGATCGCCAGACGAGCGCACCGGAAGGTGGCCCCACGGCAACCAAGGCGATGGTCAGCGAAAATCATGATTATCGGGGGGAATGGTAATGGCTGACGTGATCGCGCCGCCGTCTCCACCGGCATTTGTTGGGCCTTTGGCGGATAAGGACCGGATTTTCACCAACGTCCACGGCTTTCAGGATTGGCGCATCGACGCCGCCATGAAACGTGGCGATTGGGACAATACCAAGAAACTGCTCGACCTGGGGCAGGATCCGATCATCGACATCATGAAGGCGTCTGGCCTTCGCGGGCGCGGTGGTGCGGGCTTTCCGACCGGCATGAAGTGGAGCTTCATGCCCAAGGAAAGCAAGGATGGCCGCCCAAGCTTCCTCGTGATTAACGCGGATGAATCCGAGCCTGGCTCCTGCAAGGATCGTGAGATCATCCGCCATGATCCGCACAAGCTGATCGAGGGCGCGCTGGTCGCGGGCTTCGCGATGCGCGCGCGGGCGGCTTACATTTATATTCGCGGCGAGTTCATCTATGAGGCGAAGGTTCTCTTCGCAGCCGTGGAAGAGGCTTATGCCAAGGGCTTCATCGGCAAGAATGCCTGTGGTTCGGGCTATGATTTCGATGTGTTCGTGCATCGTGGGGCGGGGGCTTATATTTGCGGCGAGGAAACCGCGCAGATTGAGAGCCTTGAGGGCAAGAAGGGCCAGCCACGGCTCAAGCCGCCATTCCCCGCTGGCGCTGGCCTTTATGGTTGCCCGACCACGGTCAACAATGTCGAGAGCATCGCGGTTGCGCCGACGATCCTGCGGCGCGGCGCGGCGTGGTTCTCCTCCTTCGGGCGCGAGAATAATCGCGGCACTAAGCTCTTCCAGATCAGCGGCCATGTGAACAAGCCCTGCGTGGTCGAGGAAAGCATGAGCATTCCGTTCCGCGAACTGATCGACCGGCATTGCGGCGGCATTCGCGGCGGTTGGGATAATCTCATGGCGGTCATCCCCGGCGGTTCATCCGTGCCACTCGTGCCTGCTGCCGAGATCATGGATGCGCCGATGGACTTTGACGGCCTGCGCGCGCTCGGCTCAGGCCTTGGCACCGCAGCGATCATCGTCATGGACAAGTCCACCGACATTGTGCGCGCCATCGCGCGGCTCTCCTACTTCTACAAGCATGAGAGCTGCGGCCAATGCACCCCATGCCGTGAAGGCACGGGCTGGATGTGGCGCGTGATGGAGCGTCTGGTCACGGGCGATGCGGATCCGGAAGAGATCGACATGCTCCTGCAAGTCACCAAACAGGTCGAAGGCCACACCATCTGCGCGCTCGGCGATGCAGCGGCCTGGCCGATCCAGGGCCTCATCCGCCATTTCCGCCCCGAGGTGGAGCGCCGTATTGCGGCGCGGCGCAGCGGCGCACCAGTGCTGGAGGCTGCGGAGTAATCATGCCTAAAGTAACCGTAGACGGTATCGAACTGGAAGTTCCCGCTGGCGCCACCGTGCTTCAGGCGTGTGAGCTGGCGGGCAAGGAAATTCCGCGCTTCTGCTATCATGAGCGCCTGTCCATCGCGGGCAATTGCCGCATGTGTCTTGTCGAGGTGAAGCCCGGGCCGCCAAAGCCGCAGGCAAGCTGCGCGCTGCCTGCTGCCGATGGGCAAGACATCCGCACCGATAGTGAGATGGTGAAGAAGGCCCGCGAGGGTGTGATGGAATTTCTGCTCATCAATCACCCGCTCGATTGCCCGATTTGCGATCAGGGCGGCGAGTGCGATTTGCAGGATCAGTCCGTGGCTTATGGCCGGGGCGCGAGCCGCTTCCATGAGAATAAGCGCGCCGTCACCGAGAAATATATGGGTCCCATCGTCAAGACGGTGATGACCCGCTGCATCCAGTGCACCCGCTGCGTGCGCTTTGCCGAGGAAGTTGCGGGCGTGCCGGAGATTGGCGCGATCGGCCGTGGCGAGAATATGCAGATCACCACCTATCTGGAGCATGCCGCCAAGAGCGAGCTTTCCGGCAATGTGGTCGATTTGTGCCCCGTGGGCGCGCTGACCTCCAAGCCATACGCCTTCGAGGCGCGGCCTTGGGAGCTGAAGAAAACGCTTGGCATTGACGTGATGGACGCCATCGGCACCAACATCCGCATCGACAGCCGTGGCCGTCAGGTGCTGCGGGTCGTGCCGCGCATCAATGATGATGTGAATGAGGAATGGGCGAGCGACAAGACGCGCCATGTGGTCGATGGCCTTGTGCGCAAGCGGCTCGACAAGCCCTATGTCCGCAAGGCTGGCAAGCTCGTCGAAGCGACATGGGATGAGGCTTTTGCCGCCATCGCATCGGTTGCCAAGGGCGCGAACGGATCGGTTGCAGCCATCGCTGGCGATCAGCTTGATTGCGAGACGATGTTCGCGACGCGCGAGCTGGTGCATGCGCTGGGCGGAACGCTGCTCGAAGGGCGCCAGGGCGGCCTCGATTATGATGTGTCCAGCCTCTCGGCAGTGAACTTTAATTCTACCCTTGCGGGCATCGAGACGGCGGACGCGATCCTGCTCGTCGGCACGAACCTGCGCTGGGAAGCACCGCTGATCAACACGCGCATCCGCAAGGCGATCAAGAAGGGCGCGAAAGTCTGGACGATCGGCCCGGATGATCTGGACCTCACCTATAAGGTGACCGCGCTCGGCAATGATGCGGGCTCGCTTGCAAAGCTGCCTGCAGAGCTGGTCGAGGCCTTTGGCGCTGCCAAGCGCCCTGCACTCATCATGGGCGGCGGCGCGCTCGCTGTGCCCGGCCTGCAAGGCGCGGCACTGGCTGCCGTCGAGACGCTCGGCCTCATCCGCGATGGCTGGAACGGCTTCAACGTCGTGCATATGGCGGCCGCGCGCATGGGCGGGCTGATGCTGGGCTATGCCACGCAAGGCGGCGTCAAGGCGATTGCGGCGAGCGCGCCCAAGCTGCTGTTCCTGATGGGCGCGGACGATGTGCCGTTCGATCTCTTCGGTCAAAGCTTCAAGGTCTTTGTCGGCCATCATGGTGACAAGGGCGCGCATGTGGCGGATGTGATCCTGCCCGGCGCGGCCTACACCGAGAAGGCTGGCACTTATGTGAACACCGAGGGCCGGGTGCAGCGCAGCGATAAGGCTGTGTTCGCGCCGGGTGACGCGCGTGAGGATTGGACGATCCTGCGCGCACTCTCCGATGTGCTCGGCAAAACGCTGCCATTCGACAGCTTCGCGCAATTGCGGACGGCCATGTATGCGGCTGTTCCGGCGCTCGCGCAGGAAGGTTTGGCCGCTTATAGTTGGAGCGTTCCTTCACTCGCTGCAACGGCGCAGGGCGAGATCAATCTGCCGATCAAGGATTTCTACCTCACCAACGCCATTTGCCGGGCCAGCCCGACGATGCAGCGCTGCTCGGCTGAACTCGTCCACGGAACAGAGTTTGCGGAGGCTGCGGAATGACCGCCTGGTTCCAATCCTTCCTCGGCATCGGTTTTGGCTGGTTCATCGCGAACCTCATCCTCATCCTGCTGATCGCGCTGCCGCTGATGCTGGCTGTTGCGATGATCATCTATGTTGATCGCAAGATCTGGGCTGCCATGGCGCTACGCCGTGGTCCGAACGTGGTCGGCCCTTTCGGTTTGCTCCAGTCCTTCGCGGACGGCCTCAAGGTCTTCCTGCAGGAAACGATCATCCCGAGCGCGTCGAACAAAGTGCTGTTCCTGCTCGCGCCGATCATCACCTTCACGGTGGCGCTGCTGGCCTGGGCGGTGATCCCGTTCGACATCGGCATGGTGCTGGCTGATATCAATGTTGGCCTGCTTTACATCCTCGCGATCAGTTCGCTCGGCGTTTACGGCGTGATCATTTCGGGTTGGGCCTCCAACTCCAAATATCCCTTCTATTCCGCGATGCGCGCGAGTGCACAGATGATCTCTTATGAGGTTTCCATCGGCTTTGTACTGATCGCGGTGGTGCTTTGGTCCGGCAGCTTCAATCTGACGACCATCGTGGAGACGCAGAAGGGCTATTATGGCTTCCTGAATGGCCATGGCTTCAACCCGCTGCTCTTCCCGATGGCGGTGGTGTTCTTCATCTCGTCTTTGGCGGAAACGGCGCGCGCGCCTTTCGATCTCACCGAAGCTGAGTCCGAGCTGGTCGCCGGTTATCAGACCGAATATAGCTCGATGAGCTTCGCGCTCTTCTGGCTTGGCGAATATGCCAATGTCATCCTGATGTGCCTGCTCAACGCGCTGCTGTTCTGGGGTGGCTTCCTGCCGCCGATCGACTGGGCACCGCTTTATCTGGTTCCCGGCATCTTCTGGCTGTTGCTGAAGACGTTCATGTTCTTCTTCATGTTCAGCTGGGTTAAGGCGACCGTGCCGCGCTTCCGCTATGATCAGCTGATGCGTCTGGGCTGGAAAATCTTCCTGCCGCTCTCGCTCTTCTTCATATTCCTCATTTCCGGGTTCCTCATGCTGACCCGCTATGGAGCCGCCGCATGAGCATCGCCCATCTCATCAAATCCTACACGCTGTGGGAATTCCTGAAGGCGCACGCGCTGACCTTGAAATATTTCTTCAAGGCCAAGGCGACGATCAACTACCCTTACGAGAAGAACCCGATTTCGCCGCGCTTCCGGGGTGAACATGCGCTGCGTCGCTATCCCAATGGCGAGGAACGCTGCATTGCTTGCAAGCTGTGCGAAGCGGTTTGCCCGGCGCAGGCCATCACCATCGAGGCCTTGCCGCGCGATGATGGCTCACGCCGCACGACGCGCTACGATATCGATATGGTGAAGTGCATTTATTGCGGCTTCTGCCAGGAGGCCTGCCCGGTCGACGCCATCGTCGAGGGGCCGAACTTTGAATTCGCGACCGAAACGCGGGAAGAGCTGATCTATGACAAGGCCAAGCTGCTCGCTAACGGTGACAAATGGGAACGTGCAATCGCGGCAAACCTTGCCGCCGATGCGCCCTACCGTTAAGCCGCACCGGGACCAGAGGGGGACGTTTTGACCGTTCAAGTTCTAGCCTTTTATTTGTTCGCGAGCATCGTCGTCGCCTCGGGCACGATGGTGATCCTCGCGCGCAATCCGGTGCACAGCGTGCTTTGGCTCATTCTGGCGTTTTTCAACGCGGCAGGCCTCATGGTTCTGCTCTCGGCTGAATTCGTCGCAATGCTACTGATCATCGTTTATGTCGGCGCGGTTGCGGTGCTGTTCCTCTTCGTCGTGATGATGCTCGACATTGATTTCGCGGCGTTGCGCGCGGGCTTTGTGAGCTATTTTCCGTTGGGCGGCGCGATTGCGGCCGTGCTGCTGGTCGAGCTGGTGCTAGGCATCGCGGCCTGGAAAGCCGGAGCGCTCGCGCTTTCGCAGCGCATTGCGCCGGTGAATAGCGACACGCCCAATATTCAGGCGATCGGTGAGCTGCTCTACACGCGCTATATCTTCCTCTTCGAGGCGGCTGGTCTCATTCTGCTCGTGGCGATGATTGGCGCAATCGTGCTGACCCATCGCGCGCGGGGCGGCGTGCGCACCCAGAATATCAGCCAGCAGGTTAAGCGCAGGCCGCAAGATGCGGTGCGCAATCTCAATCCGCCGGTTGGCGAAGGTGTAGAGCTATGATCGGCCTTGCCCATTATCTGGTCGTCAGCGCGATCCTGTTCGTGCTCGGCGTGCTGGGCATCTTCATCAACCGCAAGAATATCATCGTCATCCTGATGGCGATCGAGCTGATCCTGCTGGCGGTGAACATCAATCTGGTGGCGTTCAGTGCGTTCCTCGGCGATCTCGTCGGGCAGGTCTTCGCGATGTTCGTGCTCACGGTTGCGGCGGGCGAGGCGGCTATCGGCCTTGCCATCCTGGTTATCTATTTCCGGTCACGCGGCACCATTGCCGTGGACGACGCGAACCGCATGAAGGGCTGAGCGCATGATCTCAATCATCGTTTTCGGTCCATTGCTGGCCGCGATCATCGCGGGGCTGGGCAATCGCGCCATCGGCAATGTGCCCGCCAAGGTCATCACGACGGGTGCGCTGTTCCTCTCCTGCGCGCTGTCCTGGCCGATCTTCCTGTCGTTTCTCGGCGGCAATGCAGAAGCCAGCGTAGAGCCGGTCTTCACCTGGATCCGCTCGGGCGGCTTTGATGTCAGCTGGGCGCTGCGGGTGGATTCGCTCACGGCGACGATGCTGGTCGTGATCACCAGCGTCTCGGCGCTCGTGCACCTCTATAGCTGGGGCTATATGTCCGATGATCCGGACCAGCCGCGCTTCTTCGCTTATCTCTCGCTCTTCACCTTCGCGATGCTCATGCTCGTAACGGCGAACAATCTGCTGCAGATGTTCTTCGGCTGGGAAGGGGTGGGCCTTGCCTCCTATCTGCTGATCGGCTTCTGGTTCAAAAAGCCATCCGCTGGTGCTGCTGCGATCAAGGCGTTCGTCGTCAATCGCGTGGGCGATCTTGGCTTCATGATGGGCATTTTCGCGCTGTATCTGGTGTTCGGCACCATCGATATTCCGGCGATCCTTGAGGCTGCGCCTGCAATGGCCGGTTCGACCATCGGTTTCCTGGGCATGCGGCTCGACACCATGACGGTGATCTGTCTGCTGCTGTTCCTCGGCGCGATGGGTAAATCGGCCCAGCTTGGCCTGCACACATGGTTGCCAGACGCGATGGAAGGTCCAACGCCTGTGTCCGCGCTCATCCATGCTGCGACGATGGTCACGGCAGGCGTGTTCATGGTCTGCCGCTTGTCGCCATTGTTCGAGACGAGCCATACGGCCATGACTGTGGTTACAGTCGTTGGCGCCGCGACCTGCATTTTCGCCGCAACCATCGGCACGGTGCAGACCGATATCAAGCGCGTGATTGCTTATTCGACCTGTTCGCAGCTTGGCTATATGTTCTTCGCAGCGGGCGTTGGCGCTTATGGCGCGGCGATGTTCCACCTGCTCACCCACGCTTTCTTCAAGGCGCTGCTGTTCCTTGGCGCTGGTTCAGTGATCCATGCCATGCATCATGAGCAGGACATGCGCTATTATGGCGGCCTGCGGAAAAAGATCCCGATCACCTTCTGGACGATGCTGCTTGGCACGTTGGCGATCACCGGCGTCGGCATTCCCGGCACTTACTTCGGTTTTGCAGGCTTCTTCTCCAAGGATGCTATCCTAGAGAGCGCGTTCGCGGCGGGTGGCCATGGCACTGGCGCTTTCTTCGTCGGCATCTTTGCGGCCCTGCTCACCAGCTTCTATTCCTGGCGCCTGATGTTCCTCACCTTCTGGGGCAAGCCGCGTTGGGAGCAGAGCGAGCATATCCAGCACGCCGTTCATGATGCGCATGGACATGACGATCATGCGCATGATGCAGCGCACGGTCACGCCAAGGCGCATGCCGATAATCCGCCAGCGCAGGAACATGCCGGGCATGATCCGCACGGCCATGAAGCTGGCGCGCATGATCTGCCTGATGGCACGGCAGGCTATCATCCCCATGAGAGCCCGCTGGTCATGCTGATCCCGCTGATCGTGCTGAGCGTTGGCGCGGTGTTTGCAGGCTTTGCTTTCTATTACAGCTTCTTCGGTGTCGAAGAGGGCGCGCGCTTCTGGGCGGCGAGCACGCTCTACTTCAACGAGCATCTCATTCACGCCGCGCATGAAGTGCCCAAATGGGTGAAATGGTCGCCATTCGCTGTGATGGCGACGGGCTTCACCATCGCTTGGCTCGCTTATATCCGCCACACCGATTGGCCCGCGAAGTTCACGGCGCAATTCTATGTGCTGTACGACTTCCTGCTGCATAAATGGTATTTTGATGAGCTGTACGACCTCATCTTCGTGCGTCCTGCCTTCTGGCTGGGTCGTATGTTCTGGAAGGTCGGCGATCAGGGCATCATCGATCGGTTCGGGCCGAATGGCGCTGCGGCGGTTGTTGTTGCCGGTGGCCGGGTCACGAAAGCGATGCAGTCGGGCTATCTTTATTCATACGCGCTGGTGATGCTCATTGGGCTCGCCGCGGCTGTAACTTGGGCGATCATGCCGAAATGAGCCAGAGCTTCCCCATCCTTTCGCTGATGCTCGCCGTGCCAATGGTGGGCGCCGTCGCTTGTCTGTTCGTCTCCGCCCAATCGGCGCGCTGGACAGCCCTGATCGCGACGCTGATCAACCTTGTCCTCGGCATTATCCTATGGATGTCGTTCGATCAGTCGCCGGGCGCTGCGGAATGGCAGTTCCAGGAATATGCGCCGATCTTCGGTCGGTTCGCCTGGGCACTGGGCATCGACGGCATTGCGCTGATGCTGATCGCGCTCACCGTGTTCCTGATGCCCATCTGCATCGGCGCAAGCTGGGAAGCGGTGCAGAAGCGCGTCGGCGAATATATGGCGGCGTTCCTGTTCATGGAAACGCTGATGATCGGCGTGTTTGCGGCGCAGGACATCTTCCTCTTCTATATCTTCTTCGAGGCTGGCCTCATCCCGATGTATCTCATCATCGGCATCTGGGGCGGCGCGGACCGCATTTACGCCAGCTATAAATTCTTCCTCTACACGCTGCTTGGTTCGGTGTTGATGCTCGTCGCGATGCTCTGGATGGCGCGTGCGGCAGATACGACCAGCATTCCGGTGCTGATGGCCTACAACTTCCCGGCCGAGATACAGACTTGGCTTTGGCTGGCCTTCTTCGCGAGCTTCGCGGTGAAGATGCCGATGTGGCCGGTGCACACCTGGCTGCCGGACGCGCACGTTCAGGCGCCGACGGCAGGCTCGATCATTCTGGCAGGCGTGTTGCTCAAGATGGGCGGCTATGGCTTCATCCGCTTCTCGTTGCCGATGTTCCCGGAAGCCTCCGCGCAGTTCGCCTGGCTGGTCTGGGGACTGTCGATGGTCGCGGTGGTTTACACCAGCCTCGTCGCGCTCGTGCAGAGCGACATGAAGAAGCTGATCGCTTATTCGTCCGTCGCGCATATGGGTATCGTGACCGTGGGCTTGTTTGCCTTCAACCAGCAGGGCGTCGAGGGCGCGATGATGATCATGCTCGGGCATGGTCTTGTCGCGGGCGCGCTGTTCCTGTGCGTCGGCATTATCTATGATCGGCTGCACACACGCGAGATCAGCCGTTATGGTGGGCTTGCGATCAATATGCCCAAATATGCCATATTGTTCATGCTGTTTACGATGGCTTCGGTTGGCCTGCCGGGCACCAGCAACTTCGTGGGTGAATTGCTCGCGCTGCTGGGCATTTATCAGGCATCGAGCTGGGTGGCTTTGGTCTGCACGACCGGCATCATTCTGGGCGCGGCATACATGCTTTATCTCTATCGCCGGGTCGTGTTCGGCGAGCTGGTGCATGATGATGTGAAGGCCATGCCGGATCTGACACCGCGTGAGATTGCCCTCATGGTGCCGCTCGCGCTCGCCGTGCTCTGGATGGGCGTCTATCCCGAAAGCTTCCTTGCGCCTATGCGCGGCAATGTCGCGAGCATTGTAGCCCGCACGGAAGCCGCGAAGCCGCAAGGCGATGCCAAGCTCGTGATGGGCAAGCCGCACGCGGTCGCCGCACATGGATCTGACTCACACGGTGAACCTGCCGGGAGCGCACACTGATGGATAGCCTCGGCGTTTTCGCCTCCGTATTGCCTGAGATCAGCCTGACGATTTCAGGCCTCGTTCTGCTCATGCTGAGCGCTTTTCTGGGTGATGGCGCCTCCCGCCTGATCAGTTGGCTTGCGGTTGCAGCGCTGGCGCTCGCCACGGTGCTGCTCAGCGTGCCTGCGGTTCATGCCGGTGGCGAAATCTTCAACGGCCTGTATCGCGCCGATGCCTTTGGTGTGTTCGCCAAGGCGCTGATCTTCGTGTCGGCGGCGGTCAGCATCCTGGTTGCGCCGCGCTTCTTCGATCAGCAGGGCGGTTCACGTGCTGAATTCCCGGTGCTCATCCTCTTCGCCTGTATCGGCATGTCGATGATGGTGTCGGCGAGCGATTTCCTCACCCTCTACATCGGCCTGGAGCTCAACAGCCTTGCCGCCTATGTACTGGCAAGCTTCGCCCGCAAGGATGAGCGCTCGGCGGAAGCTGGCCTCAAATATTTCGTGCTGGGCGCGCTTGCGAGCGGTATCCTGTTGTACGGTACATCGCTGCTTTATGGCTTCTCCGGCACGACCAGCTTTGCTGGCGTCGCGGCTGCGATGAATGACGGCCTGAGCACGGGCGAGATGTTCGGTCTTGTGTTCGTGCTTGCAGGCCTTGCCTTCAAGATCAGCGCCGTGCCGTTCCACATGTGGACGCCGGACGTGTATGAAGGTGCGCCGACGCCGGTCACGGCCTTCTTCGCCAGTGCCCCCAAGGTTGCGGCGCTCGCGCTCACCACCCGGGTTGCGATCAGCGCGTTCGGTACGGAAGCCCATGCCTGGCAGCAGATCATTATCTTCCTTGCGCTTGCCTCCATCGTGCTGGGCGCGGTCGCTGCGATCAACCAGACGAACATCAAGCGTCTGCTCGCTTACTCGTCCATCAACAATGTCGGCTTTGCGCTGATCGGCCTTGCAGCGGGCACGGCTGAAGGCGTGGCATCGGTGATGAGCTATTTGTTCATCTACATCATCATGACGATCGGCAGCTTCCTGTGCATCCTCCAGATGCGCGACAAGGCGGGTAATCCAGTCGAGACGATTGTCAGCCTTTCGGGGCTTTCGCGCTCGCGGCCGGGGCTTGCTGCGGCCTTCGCGATCTTCATGTTCAGCCTTGCGGGCATCCCGCCACTGTTCGGCTTCTGGGCCAAGTTCCTTGTGTTCGATGCCGCTGTCGGCGCTGGGCTGACGCCTCTGGCGGCGATCGGTATCGCCTCGTCTGTTATCGGCGCCTTCTATTATCTCAAGATCATCAAGACGATCTACTTCGACGAGCCTGCCGAGGGCTTTTCGACGGAACGCAGCATGGTCGATTATGGGATCATCACGGTTTGCGCCGTTGTGATCGTGGGTGGCTATTTTCTGAACCCCATTCTGGATATGGCAAGCGCGGCGGCGGCGGCATCCCTATTCTGAGCGGCGAGCGACAGTTGCTCGCCTGCCTTGCCGCCAAGGTGCAGGGCTGGTGCGGGTCTGACGATATAATCAGCGTGGCGACTTATGGCGAAGGCGCTGCGCCGGTGGCGTGGCCAGTCGTACAGTGGTTGCGTGCGCGGTCGGATCAGCGCCGAGGCACAAGGCTCCTGCACAGATCGCGCGTCCGCTGCAGCGTTCCATGCCCAAGCGCGGCCTGCTGATGCGCCAGATTCATCTCGTCGCGCAGACCGGCTCCACCAATGAAGATGTGCGCGCGCAGGCCAAGGATTGGCCGGAAGGTGACTGGCTTCGCGCCGAACGGCAGATAGCCGGTCGCGGGCGTCGCGGGCGGCAATGGGAAAGCCCGACTGGCAATCTCTATGCCTCCACGCTTATTCGCCTGAAGCCGCACGACCCCCCGATCGCGGGGTTGAGCCTGATGGTTGGGGTGGCGGTGCATGCGGCGCTCGCCGAGATCGCGCCGGGCGCTGCGGTGATGCTGAAATGGCCGAACGATGTGATGGTCGGCAGCGCCAAGCTCTCCGGCATGTTGCTGGAGCGGGAAGGGGACTGCATCATCGTGGGCGTCGGCATCAATGTGACCCATGCGCCGCGCCTTGAAGATCGCGAGACGATCGCACTGGCTGACTTACCGGGTGGCCAAGCCATTGATGCACAAATGCTCATGCAGGCGCTCGCGCACTCATTCGACCATTGGCTGGCGCGCTGGCGGGAGGGCGGCAGCCCGGACATCAACAAGGTGTGGCTGGAGCGCGCTCATCCCATCGGCACATCCTTGCTGGTCTCGACCGGACCTGATAGTCGCCAGCAGGGACGTTTTCTCGGTCTTGACGGCGATGGTGCCTTGATCCTGGAGCGCGAGGACGGCACGAGCCATCTCATCCATAGCGGTGATGTGGGCATGCTGACTTGATCCGCGCGTCCCGGCCTGACAGGAACACAAGCATGCTTCTCGCAATCGACGCCGGTAACAGCAATATCGTCTTCGCGCTGATCGAAGAGGATCGGACGATCCGCGCCCGCTGGCGCATCGCAACCGATCCCCGGCGCACGGGCGATGAATATGCTGTATGGGTCAACCAGTTGCTGGTGCTTGAGGGGCTGACGATGGCGGACGTGAAAGCGGTCATCATCGCCACAGTCGTGCCACGTGCGCTCCATAATCTTGACGTGCTGGCCCGCAAATATTTTGGTGTCGAACCGCTTGTTGCGGGCAAGGCGCCGGTGGAATGGCATATCAATGTGGATGTGCCGATGCCGCACACGCTGGGCGCAGACCGTGCAGTCAATGCCATCGCTGCCCATGAGGCCTATGAGGGCGACCTGATCGTCATCGATTTCGGCACGGCCACCACCTTCGATCATATCGACTATAGCGGCGCCTATAAGGGCGGCATCATTGCGCCTGGCATCAATCTTTCGCTCGATGCGCTGGTCAGCAACACAGCCAAGCTCCCGCGCATCGCCATCGAGGCGCCACCGGGCGATGGATCGGTCATCGGCCGCACAACCGAGGACCAGATGCTCATCGGCGTCTTCTGGGGCTATGTCGCGATGATGGAAGGGCTGGTCGCGCGCATGCGCAAGGAAATCGGCCGTCCGGCAAAGGTCATCGCCACTGGCGGCCTTGCACTTTTATTCGACCAAAAAACCGATCTGTTCGATTCCATCGTTCCAGATCTCACCATTAATGGCCTCGTTCTTCTCTACGAGCGCAGCAGGACGATTGCATGACACCCGGTAAAGAACTTCTCTTCCTGGCCCTTGGCGGGTCAGGCGAGATCGGCATGAATCTCAATCTCTATGGCTGCCAGGGCAAATGGCTCATGGTGGACCTCGGCGTTACCTTCTCCGATCCATCCTGCCCCGGTGTCGATCTCATCATGCCCGACACGGCCTTTATCGAAGAGAATCAGAAGGATCTGCTCGGCATCGTGCTCACGCATGGGCATGAGGATCATATCGGTGCGCTGCCCTATCTGGCAGGCGATCTGGATGTGCCGCTTTATGCGACGCCTTTCACCGCAGGCCTTATCAAGGGCAAGCTGGCCGAAGAAGGTCTGCTCGACAAGCTTGAGCTCAACATCATCGAGATTGGTGAAGAGTTTGACGTGGGCCCGTTCCACATGCGCTATGTGCCGCTGGCGCACTCCATTCCGGAGGGCAATGCGCTCGTCATCGACACGCCCTATGGCCGCATCTTCCACACAGGCGACTGGAAGCTGGACGATGAGCCTCTGATCGGCGTTCCGGCGACCGGCGATGAGCTCAAGGCCATTGGCGATACAGGCGTGCTCGCTTTGGTGTGTGACAGCACCAATGTGTTCAATGAAGAGGCCAGCGGATCGGAAGGATCGGTCTATACCGATCTGCTCGCAAGCGTGTCCGCTGCGCGTGGCCGTGTGGTCGTCACGACCTTTGCGAGCAATGCGGCGCGGCTGCAGACGCTGGGCAGGGTCGCGCGGGAGACCGGGCGCAAGCTGTGCGTCGCGGGGCGGTCGCTTGATCGCATTATCGCCGTCGCCAGGAGCTGCGGCTATCTCAAGGACTTCCCGGAGCTGGTGAACTTCGATGGCATCATGTCGGTGCCGGCCCATGAGGCGATGATCATCGCGACGGGCGGGCAGGGCGAACCGCGCGCTGGCCTGGCGCGGATCGCCGCTGGCCAGCACCCGATCAGCCTGGGTGCGGGCGACACTGTGATGTTCTCATCGCGCAAAATCCCCGGCAATGAGATGGCGATTGGCCGCATCCAGAATGCGCTGGCCGCAAAGAATGTGCTGATGATCACCGAAAGTCAGGCGCACATCCATGTCTCCGGCCACCCAGGTCGCCCGGAGCTGGCAGCCATGTATGAGTGGATCCGGCCTGAAATCCTGCTGCCCGTGCATGGCGAATTGCGCCACATGGCTGAGCAGGCTCGCTTTGGCATGCAGCGTGGCATCAAACGCGCCATCGTGCAGACCAATGGCGATGTCGTGCGGCTCGCGCCCAATGGCCCGGCGAAGGTCGGCGAGGTGCGGTCTGGGCGACTGGCGCTCGATGGCGATGTGATTTTGGCCGCCGATGGCATGGTGATGAACGACCGGCGCAAGCTGATGGTGAATGGCCATATGAGCATCGGCGTGGCGCTTTCCGCTGCGGGCAAGCTTGTGGGCAAGCCTGAGATTCGTCTCAAGGGCGTGCCGATCGAGGAGGATCGCGAGCAGTTTGAGCAGCAGGCGATCGAGGCGCTGACCGGCATCGTGAAAACCGGGCGTCGTGGCAGTGATGTCGAGGCGATCCGTGAAGCGATCCGCATCGGCGTGCGCCGTGTCGTGTTCGAATGGACGGGCAAGAAGCCGGTCGTTGATGTGACCATCGTGCAGACCAATTGAGCGGATCGACGCGATGAAAATCACATCCTTCCTGGCGATCTATTTTCTGTTCTGGTTCCTCAGCCTCTTCCTCGTGCTGCCATTTGGGGTGCGCACGTCGGAAGAAGCGGGGGTGGCGAAAGTGCCGGGGCAGGCTGATAGCGCGCCGCATGAGTTCCACCCGTTGCGGATCATCATCCGCACGACGTTGGTGGCGGCGGTGATGTTCGCGCTGTTCTACGCGAACTGGGTGAATGAGTGGGTGACGGTGCGCAGCTTTGATGGAATTTTGCACCCGCCGGTAGACTTGCGGCAATAGGGCGCGGGTGCGTCAGGGACTGCGGTGTTGGGGTGTTTTGCGGCGTCGCTACGGCCTCGCTAAAGCCTCGGTACAAATAAGCCCGTCATTCCCGCGAACGCGGGAAGCCACTCGACATTCCACCGTCGCGCTTCGATGATGCGTCGAATGGATTCCCGCGTTCGCGGGAATGACGGTGAGTTGGGTTGCGGGAACCAGTTCCTGCAGAGAGCTAACTCCCACAACCGTCACCCCTCAGTTCGTCTTCAACCGCTCGATCGCCTGCGCCAGCGCCACATACAGCTTGCCGATATCGGATGACACCATAGTCAGCGCCAAGGTGCTGCCATCCTTCGTCGCCATGACCGAGCGCAGCAGCATCTCGAAGTCATGCACGTAGCGGCTCGCATGTTCGCGGAACTCGGCATCCTCATGATAGAGGCTCTGCACATGCTTGGCATCGGCATTGTTGATCAGCCGCGTCGTGCGTCGGGCAAACAGGCCCTGATCGCCTTTCAGATAGCCGGTCCAGTCGGTATCCGAGATATCCTTGTCGAGCCATTTGCCCACGTCGATGGCGCGCTCGTTGAGCGAAGTGATGAGCCGGGCGGATCGCTCGGCCATCAGCTCGCGGTCCTGCGTGTCGACCCGCTCTGCGCTGGCCGCAAGTTTGCGGTCCAGTTCGCTGCTCGCGCCGCTGAGGGTCTCCATCTGCTGTGCCAGATCACCTGTTGCGCGATGCGCCGCCTTGACTGCATCATCGGTTGCCAGCGTGATCTTCTCCAACTCGCCCGCAACCGTCTTTGCGATGGCCTGCTGGACGGCCACGCCGCTGGCATGCGCAAGCTGCTCGGCGGCCTGCGGGATCGTATCGCTGATCGCCGCGCGCGCGCGGTTGGCGGCGGCATCCGCTGACTCGCGCACCCGCACCAGCGCCTCGACCATTTGCGGTCCGACGGATTCGGCCAGCTGCGACATGCCCTTGCCTGCATCATCAACGGCGTTGGCCAAGGCGGCGATCTGCTCTTTCTGATCGGCCAGCGCGGTTTTGGATTTGTCGAGCGCTTGGGTGAGGTTGGCAACGAGCGAGGTTGCCATGCCATCGGACTCATTGAGTTGGCTGACCACCCCGGTCGCCACGGCTTCCACCGCCTCAAGGGAGGGCGCTGCGGACCGGATGCGATCGTGCATCGCCCCAAGTTGCGCTTCCACCCGGCCAATCGCGGCGGGGATGCTCTCCTCCAGTTCCCGAACGCCAGACTCGAGTGCAACCAGCAGTGCCTCGGCCTGCTTGGTCAGCTGCTCTGCGCCGCCA
>CBIHKY010000030.1:0-34231 GCA_966205705.1 uncultured Alphaproteobacteria bacterium | reverse complement strand
CGAAATGAGTGGTCGGCTTACCCGCAACATCAATTGGGCAGAACCGCGTGCGATTCGAAGCTATTCTGGTTGTCGAAGTAGAAAGCCGCCGATATAGCGGGCGGCATGGCAGAAACTGGAAATAGTAAAAGATATCCGCAAGCCCGCGGGCGCGCGCGGCGGGAAGCTTTGTTAATGGCAGCGCGGGCATTGCTGCACGAGCGAGCGATGGACGAGATCACATTACCCATGATCGCTGAGCGGGCGGACATCCCCGCCAGTTCTACCTACCATTTTTTCCCCGACATTCGGGTGCTCTACAAGGATCTCGCCCGAAATATCGCCGATGAAATGAGTCTGATCGCTCCTGAAATTATTGCGTATCAGCGTTGGCAGGATTGCGTTGGCACATTCATGCGAGCGTCGGCAGCCTATTTCAATTCCGATGCCGCAGCTCGGCAGTTGCTGCTCGGCCCCAAAACAGCGCCCGATATCAAGCGTGCAGCCTGTCACGACGATTTGCGCTTCGGCGCCGTATTAAGCCGTGTATTAGCGTCCTTTTACCACCTCCCGCAGATGAATGACCCAGTACTTACTTGCTTTTATACTATTCAGATTGCTGACACTTTTTTTAGTCTGTCTGTACTTGAATATGACATAATCACTGAGCAAATGCTCGATCAGGCTATTATCGGTTCAACCTCCTATCTAGCCAATTATCTACCTCCCATTTTGGAAATGCGCGACACCACCCCTGTCAAACATCGCATTTGGAAGGCTGGCAGTTCATTGGAAAGCAACGCGTTGCGGGCGAACAGCGCAATTGCACTGACGTAATTGCAAAGAGACGGGCGGCCCGGCAGACGAGGCGCGCGCAATTGTTGGAAAGCTAATAACAGGCGGACATGATCGTCCCTGATCTTCAGTAACGATCATGTCCGATTTCAAACCTGATGTCGCCTTAAAGCTTCATCTCGCTGATCTGCTTGGCCGCGCGTTCACCTTCAGCCACGGCAGTCTCCCACATCTGAGCACCAGACAGCTCAGCATGCGAGAAGGCGATGCGATGAAATGGCGTCTGGAGAACGTCCTTCGGCGCCTTTTTGCCATCTTTGCCGAAGAAAAATCCTGGTGGACCGACAAAATAAGCGTGGCCTTGGCGATTGGTGATGATCCCGGCAATGTCTCGCTTATCATCGAACCCGTAAGCGCCGAACATCTTGTTGAACTGGTCGCGCACCTGCGCCTCGATATCCGCATAAGACATCGAGAACAGCTGCATACGGGCGGCCGTACATTGATCGGGAAACGGAATTTCCGGAATTAAGAAAGGGATATATTGCGTCATGACGACCGGCTTGTTGGGGTCGAGCGGCTGCGTCTCATGGCCATCGACGATAAGGTTGCGTCGCAAGCTCGTCCACCAGCCCAATCCCTCGAACCAACGGACACCGGACACGCCTAATTTGTCGAGAAAGCGCCAGTTTCTAAGCGCCACATTGATGACTAGCATGGGCGCATGCTGAAACGCTCCCATAGCATCCCGGTAATCGTTACTGATATCGTGGCAGATATGCTTGTTTGCATGTTGCTGTCCCGCGCAGATTGCAGCTTTCGCGCGAACGCTCATCAGCTTGCCATCCTTATCATAGGTGATGCGAACGGCTTTTGCGGTCGCTGGCTTGCCCTCATGTACGACCGAAAAGACGGTGCTGGACAAGCGCATGCGCAGATTTTGCCCCGCGCGATCTAACTGGTCCCACTGCACCGGGCCGGTCATGACCTCGTAGACCGTATCTGCTCCGCCAATGGCTTCCGGCTTTGCTCGCTTAAGGAGCTTGCGCGCGATCATTGTATTGCCGCCGGGGAAGGTCGCCAGATACAGGACGTCAGTGGGATCCTGACCATCAAACTGGTAGCGATAATAGCCATTTACGCCAGGCTGAAGAAAATTGTAGGCGGAGTATGCTGAGATAACCTCGCCACCTTGCCCGCAGCCCATGCTCGCCATTACCGGGCTAAGCACTTGCAGAACACCATCTATGCAGTCTTCAGGAACCCCCGCCACATTGAGCAGGAATTCTTTGTACGTCATCGAATCAAGCCACTCTGCCCAATCATCACGCTTTGGCGGCGTGCGGAAAAGCTCAAGATCAACGAGCGCCTTCTTTACCTTCTCAGGGATTGGCGCATCCTTGAAACCATTGCGCCAAGGGTTGGCAACCATGCCCTTGCCTTCATAAAAGAAGGCAGTATCCCCGCGTTCCCACGAAATATGCATAGGCCCCCACGCATCGTGTGGTATTTCCATCGGTTTGCTGAGGTTCTGAGCTTTCTGGAATGTGAAGTCCTCCGGAAAACCAAGCTCCTTCAAGATCGGCGCGGCGAAACCGAGGTGCGATGCCTTGGCGAACGGCACCACAATCCCGGTTGATCCCTGCGGGCCGGTCAGTCGGTAGCCGTCGACATCGAAATCATTCTGCTTTGCTTCCCCGCCGAAGATGGCATGCTGGTCCAGAATGAGGATCTTGGCTGTGGGGTTCGTCCGTCGAAACCGATAGGCGCTGGTCAAACCAGATATGCCGGCGCCAATGATGACAAGATCGTAGAGATCATCGACGACAGGTGCTTTGGCGATCCGGATGTCGAGTTCACCATTCCGGATCTGGCCATGCGCTGCATTGACGATTTCTGCGGTGTTGCCGTTCTTACCAGCATAGTCGCCAACACCGCTTGGTCCGGTCCAATCCGCACCAAGGCCGGTCAGAGGGTGCTCTACGGTTTGAGCTTTGGCCGACGATGTCAGGCTATTTGGGGCAGCAGCCGTCAAAAGTGCCGCGCCTGAGCCCAAAAGCGTGCCTCCGACAAAGTCCCTTCGTGTGACCGTTTGATCCTGTTTCTTCTCCATCGATCCAAAGTCCTCCTAATCAGCAGCTTATCGTATTAAATCGACTTATAGCCCTTTCGAAACATGAATGAAACATTATGGATCACATTTACAAAATTACGTATTTCATTGAATTCATTGATATATTCTCAATTGCTTCGTTTTTAAATTGAATGAGCCTCGCTATTCAGAAACACGAATCGACTTGACAATTGCTGCCGATTCGGGCGGATACTCGAATCTGTTCGGCAAGCAGTCGAAAGTTGCGGCCGAAAACATAGAGAGAGCTAACAAGGGGAAATACAATGAACTCAAAGGCTATTTACCTCTCGTCCCTCCCATTTTTACTCGGTTGCGCCGCGCCTGCTTTTGCCCAAACAGACGCGCCTTCTAGTGACTATGGCGACATCGTTGTAACGGCGCAGAAGCGCAGCCAGAACATTCAGGACATCGGCGTTTCTGTGACAGCGCTAGGCGCGTACAGTCTCGCCGCACTGGGTCGCCAGGATGTGACCGCGCTCGCCGCGCAGGTTCCCGGGCTGCAGGTCAACCAATACGCGCCATCCGTCACAGTTTTCAACGTTCGCGGAGTCGCGCAGAATGACTTCGCAGACTCGCAGGAAGCGCCGATTGCCTTCTATAGCGACGAAGTCTATATTGGCGCACTTGGCGCGATCAGCGGCATGATGTTCGACTTGGAACGCGTTGAAGTGCTGCGCGGCCCGCAGGGAACCTTATTTGGGCGCAATGCGACCGGCGGGCTCGTTCAGATCGTATCGGCTAAGCCCACCAAGTCGCTCGAGGGGTTCGTTACGGGCACGGTGGGCAGTTATGGCCAAGTCGCGACCGAGGGCGCCATCAGCGGCCCGCTCTCCGACGGCGTTCTGGGACGCCTCTCATTCGCGACCAATCATGGCGGCACTTACATGCAAAACAGCGCCGGACCGGACAATGGCGGCGCGAAATTCTATGCTGGCCGCGCGCAACTCGCCATCGATGTCGGTAGCGCCGGCAAACTGAACCTCAAGGGGCAGGTTTTGCGGAATGACAATGACCGGCAGGCCAGTCTTTACAGCCATATCTCCGCAATCCCCAACGCTCAAGGTCTGGGCCAATACATAGCAAGGAACGAGAACCCCTGGGGCACCTGCAACGGCTGCGACGCCTTTGGTTATGTGGAACCGGACGATGATCCGTTCACGGTTGCCTATAATGCGCCCATCTATTTCGACAGAACATATTGGGATGTCGCGGCGCGCTATGAACATGATCTAGGCAATGGCACGACGCTGACGTCAATCACTGACTTCCAGCGCCTGTTCAAGCGTTATGGCGAGGATTCGGATCTGTCTCCTGCCACATTATTCCACTACACGACCTATCAGAATCTCAAGCAGATGTCGCAGGAGCTGCGGCTGTCTGGCGATACAGGCCTGCTGAATTGGACCGTTGGCGGCTATGGAATCCGCATCCGCAGCCAGAACGATTATAATACCGACGCGACGGGCGCATTTGGGCTGGATGAAAGATATGGCGGCAAGCTGAGCACAGACTCGCTCGCTGCTTTCGGCCAGCTCGAATATAAGCTGTCGGACCAGTTCACCGTCATTGGCGGCCTGCGCTATTCATGGGACTGGAAGACGTACGACTTTACCCATGTTGACAATGGTGTGGTCGATCTGGCCTTCAACAAGAGCACCTTCCCTGACCTCGCACAGAATAATTTCTCCGATTATTCGGGTAAGATCGAGCTGGACTACAAGCCTTCGCGCGATGTCCTGATCTATGCGAGTGTCAATCGCGGGATCAAGAGCGGTGGCTTCGGCACGCCTGCCATCCCGCCGATCGACCCAACGACAATCCCGTTCAAGGGCGAGACTCTGACGAACTATGAGGGCGGCGTGAAGCTGACCATGTTCGATCGGACAACGCACCTCAATCTTTCGGGCTTCTACTATAATTATCAAAACTATCAGTCGTTCGAACTGGCTGGTCTCTCGCTCGTCGTGCGTAACAAGCGTGCCTTTGCCAAAGGCTTTGAGGTTGAGTTCAACACCCGACCGGTCAATGGATTATACCTCCAGGCCAACATGGCTGTGCTTGATGCGAAGGTGAAGAATGTCACTCTGCCATCAGGGGAAGTCGCCGATCGGCGCATGGCTCAGGCGCCCAAGTTCACGGCCTCAGCCCTCCTGCGCTATGAATTTGATGCAGGTGCGGGCAAGCTCGCGATGCAGACGAACTGGAAATATAACAGCTCGCAATATTTCTCGACCTTCAATGCCCCTGTCGATCTGCAGGATGGATATGTGATTGGTGATGCGCGCATTTCCTATGAGTTCGCGAACATCCCGCTCGAGGCCGCCGTCTTCGTGAACAATCTCACGGACAAGCGCTACCTCATCTATAATCTCGATCTCTCCGGCCCGCTCGGCATCACGCAGCAAACCTTCGGACGCCCGCGGTGGTTCGGTGGCAGCCTGACCGTTCGCTTTCGCTGATTAAACAAAAGCAGGAAATGACAATGAAAATATTAATGGCTTCTTTCGCCTTGGCTCTCTGCGCAACCGTGACACCCGCCCTCGCGAACGAAGCGCCAATCGGCAACCTGCCAACGCCGGACAAGAGCGTTGCAGACGATTTCCGGACGCAAGTGGACGCCCTGTATCGCATGAAGGAAAAGGCATTCGCAGCGCAGGATGCAGACAAGGTCGTCGAGCATTTCTATTCTGCGGATGCAGTCGCGTTCGGCCCCGAGGGCAAGCCGGTCATCGGACGCGATGCGTTCCGTGCAGACTATAAGAATGTGGTGAAGATCGCCGAGGTCAAAGTCGAGCCGATTTCCAATCACATCGGCACGGATGCCGCTTGGGAGTGGGTCAACTTCCGCGCATTCCCACGCGACAAGGCGCAAAAGCCGTTCACCTTCATCATGCTGTTCGTCTTCGCCAAGAAGGACGGCAAATGGGTTTCCGGTGGCGACGCCTATACTGTAGGTGAATTTCCAACGACCCGGTAAACTGTAGTTCCTGTGTTCGAATGGGCTGAGAGACAATAATAATGCTTAGAAAAGTCGCAACATTCGTCGCCTTCAGCGCGATTGCATGGATGACTGCGTCGTCCGCCTCGGCCCAGGACGCCAAAGCCGGTGCAACCGTATATGCACGGTGCTCCGTCTGTCATTCAACGGTCGGCAAGGTCTCGCTCGGCCCTCCGTTGAATGGCATCATTGGCCGCAAGGCTGCGAGCGTTCCGAAATTTACTTACTCGAGCGCGATGCTGGCTCAGGCCATCAAATGGGACAAGGCCAGTCTCGATAAATTCCTGAGCGCGCCACAAGCGATGGTTCCGCGCACGAAAATGGCCTTTGCCGGGCTTCCGAAGGCCAAGGACCGGCAGGACGTTATTGCCTATATGGCAACGTTGAAGAAGTAAGAGAGGCAAAACGCTCGCTCCCCGCAATATCTTGTCAGCGACAAGATATTGCGGGGAGCGATGGCGGCTTGATGAAAGACAGCAGCCTGCGACGATCTGGCTCGTCAGTTACATCTCGCTGTCGAAATATGTCATGCCGGAATTGGCGACCAATGAGCCCCCATCAACAGCGTAGACGGCGCCATTGACGAATGCGGCGGCGGGCGACAGCAGGAAGGCGATGACCTCCGCTGCCTCCATGGCCGTGCCTGCACGACGTTGCGGCACATGTTCGCTGACCTTGAGATAGGCGCTATCCAGATCGTTACCGATTGGAAGCATCCGCATTTCCTCATCGCCCATTTCAGTCCGGATCCATCCCGGCGCAACGACATTGGCGCGCACGCCAAAGCGTGCATTCTCATAAGCGACGCATTTCATGAGCTGGCTGATGCCAGCCTTTGAGGCGGCATAAGCGGCGATTGCTGGGCCGGTCTGAACGGCGCCGACAGAGCTGACCGCGACCATCGCCCCCTGACTCTCAATCAAATGAGGCAGCGCAGCTTGCGCCATGACAAATGGCGCGGTCAGATTGATGTCGATCTGCTGGTTCCATTGGCCGAGCGTCATGTCTGCCACGGTTGCCGAAATGAGAATGCCCGCATTCAGCACGAGCCCATCGAGCCTGCCATAGCGCGCCACTGTGCTCTCGATCAGCCCGCGCGCCTCATCATAATTGGTGATGTCGACTGCGGCTATATCCACGCCCGTGCGATCGGCAACGGCAGTGAGGGAAGATTGACGCCGACCGCAGATGACGACTTGATGCGTGGACGCAAGGCGCTCCGCCACGGCTGCGCCAATGCCACTGCCGCCGCCTGTGACGATGACGACTGGCTTATCAATACGGCCTTCGATCCCAGCTTCAGACATAACGATCTCCCGGAGGTTAAACCCGACTATAGTCTGATTTTAAACTTGACGTCTAGATGGATTGTTGCTCGACTCATGTGTGACTGGTGTGGGGAGAAATGAGATGAACCGTAACATGATGCGACAGCTGGTCCCGGTTATTGCCGGCACCCTGAGCGCGATGCTGCCAATGGAAACAACGCCGTTCTTGATTAGCGGCGCAGTGCGTGCGGGACATTTGAGCGTAGAGGCAGCAGGATGGATCGGCACCGCCTCCATTGGCGCTGTCGCCGCCGGATCCATGGCACTCTCTCCCCTACTCCATCGCATTCCATTCCGCTCGTCCGTGATTGGACTGAGTCTCACGACGGTTCTGGCTTATTTGCTGATGGCCCTCGCGAGTTCATTTGCGCAGTTTATGGGGTTGGCCATCCTGGCTGGCGGCGCATGTGGCGGGATGCTGGCCTGCATGGCGATGGTCGTTGCCGGAACGCCTGATCCTGATCGCTCTTACGGCGCCATTTACGCATCAACAGGCGTGATATTTGCGGTCCTGCTATTCTTGGTTCCTTATGTCGGCGACACCTACTCGCCCGCGATGATGTTCGTGCTCATTGCTGCTGCCGCGCTGATCGCGCTGCCTGTCGCAGCGCGCGTAAAATTGGGTGATATGCCCCAGTCGGAGGAAGAAGTCGCTGCACCGAGCCGCATCAACTGGTTTTGGGTAGGACTTCTAGTTCTCGTCATGTCGATCGCCTTCCCCCTCTATGGCGGCGTTTACGGGTTTGCGGAACGCAAGGCGGTCGAAGTAGGGCTGTCCAGCGTGCAAAGCGGCATGGTAATTTCGGCAGCAACGATATTAACAATCATGGGTTCGGTTTGCGTCGCAACCATCGGCACGCGGTTTGGCCGGTTAATACCTACGGTGGTCGTCATGTGCCTGGCAACGACCGCCTATGGCCTGACTTTGCAAGCCACCGGCCCCGCTGGGTTCGTCATCGGCTTTCTGATTTTCGGATTTATGCAGCTGGCGCTCAATTCTTACATTTTCGGCCTTGCTTCTGCGTTGGATCGCGGAGGCAAAGTGGCCGCCCTGCTGCAAGGCTATTCGCTCGTTCCCTACGCTTTGGGCGCGGGAATATTCGGAAGTCTTACTGAAGGAGGTAAGCTGACGTCTCTGGCTATGCCCGCTGTCGCCCTAAACATTGCAGCGACGATCCTGTTACTTCCTATCTTGGTTGCTCTTGATCGGTCGAGCCGTAAGGCAGCACGCCTCCGGTAGCTGACCTATCTGCCGATCTCAGGCCGCATCCGGCTCCAATGCCACCGTCTCGCGCTCGACCAGAAAGCGCGGAATATAGGCGCCAAGATAGGCACAGGCGATGGTCTTGGCTTCGCCGATCATCTCCTCCGTCAGCCTGTCCTCCTCAATGAGAGAAAGGCCAAACATCAGATCGATCGCTTCCACGGCCCGAAAAAACAGCCGGTCGCGCCCCGGAATATCCGGCAAAAGAAATTGGCGGTTGATCTGCTCTTCGAACACGACACCATGCGCCACGTCGGCATTGCGGCTTGATCGCTTGATATCCGGCGGAGTAACGGGCCCGAACATGAGTTGCTGGGCCGACTGATTGCTGCGGAAATAGTCCGCTGCCCGATCGACAAGCGCAGCGACGATGGCTTCCCAGCTTCCCAGCCGTGGCAGTGGCTCGGACAGGACAGCATTCAGTTCCTCATCCTGCACCGTTGCCAGGTCCGCATAGAGCTGATGAATGTCGCCATAGAAATGATAGGCCGAACTTTTGGGAATGCCCGCTGTTGCTGCGACGTCGGACAATTCTATGTCTGACAGCGTGCATGTTTCCAGCATTGATCGGGCAGCCACCAACAAAGCCTGACGCCGCGCACGGCCTCTTGCCTGCGTGCCGCTTCGCCGCACTCTTGTCGTCACTGTCATATCATGCAGCCAATCAGCCCAAACCGGAAATAGGAGTCTCTACTATGGTCCCTGCCTCCATGTTCAAACGCTAATTTTTAAAGGCTATCTGTTCAGCCCGCCCGTGCCTCATCACGGCCAGCCAGATAAGCCGAGGCTAGCTGGCAGGTGCGCTCAACCAGCAGCGGGCCGAGCTCCTTCGCCGTCTGGGTCTCCGGACGCGTCTGCACCCACCCCAGATAGGTGGTTCCGCGCAGGAACAGGAAGAGCGGCAGCATGGCCTCGTTCGCCTCGGACAGCATTCTGGTCGTCCGATATCCCTCGAACAGCGCATCGCGCAGCGCTGGATAATGGGGTTCATCGACGATGAAATAGAGCGCTGTGGCCAGTTCGAACATATGCCAGCCGAAGCCGGAATCATCGAAATCTATCAGTTGGAGGCGGTCGCCGTGGCTCAGCAGATTCTCCGGCACGAAATCGGCATGGATCATGCCGAACATGTCCGTGGCTTTGCCAAGCGCGGCCAAATCCGCCTGCGCCTGCGCCCGCGCTTGCACGAGCAGCGCCAACTCATCCTCGGACAGAATCTCGAGCTGCCAAAAGCGGCCCCACAAGGGCTGGTCGCCCAGCAGACCCTCTTCGCACCAGCTATGGCGCGTGAAGCCCTCCGGCAGCGGTGTTGACGCCGTGTAATTGTGCAGTTCAGCCGCCAGACGGCCCGCGTTGCGATAGAGGGAGCGGCTCTCCGCCTCCGTGATCGCGAGGCCATCCTCAGCCGAGCCGATAGGCGCGCCCTTCAGCCACCCCAGCATGTCGACTTGCCGCAACTCCGGGACACCGGGCGCGCCGACATGCAGGAACAGGCTGCCATCGGACGCCGGGATGATCGGCGGAACCTCGATGCCCGCGCGGCCAAGGTCAGCCATCCAGTGCAGCTCCGAGCGGAGCGCCGCGTCGCTATGATAGGCATGGCGATGAACGCGCAGCGCAACCCGCGTACCATCGGAGCGATGGGCGGAAAATACCGCATTCTCGCGATATTTGATGAGTTCTGGCGTGCTGAATTCCCCATCCCACTTCGCCAGAGCGGCGGTGGCGAGATCGGTCAGAAGAACGGCCTGATCCGCATCGGAAAGGGCATAGAAATCGGTCATATGGCGCTTCTCTTCAAAGGCTGGCAAAGGCATCATCGAGGGTGGAAAGCAGCAGATCTGCATTCTCCGTCGTGAACACCAGGGGTGGACGCATCTTCAGGATATTGTCGTACCGACCGATCCGGCTCATCAATATCCCGCGGTCGCGCATCATGTTGATGAGCCGCTTGGTCTCGGCAGTCGCGGGCGTCGCGTCTGCATCGCCATGCACCAGCTCCAGACCGAAGAAGAGCCCCTGCCCCCGCACATTATCGATGATGGCGTGCTTGTCCCGCAGGCGCTCAAGCCCCTCACGCACATAAAGGCCCACACGGCGGCTATTGTCCTGCAGCCCCTCGCGCTCGATGACCTCCAGCACGGCCATGCCCGCTGCGGCGGAGACGGGATTGCCGCCGAACGTGTTGAAATAGTTCGCAACCAGACCGAAGCTATCGACCCATTCGCGCCGGGTGACGACACCGGCCACGGGATGGCCATTGCCCATCGGCTTGCCGAGCGTCACAATATCTGGCGTGGCGCCCGTCAATTGATGACCCCACATGGCCTCGCCGGTGCGCGCAAAGCCTGCCTGCACCTCGTCACAGATGAAAACACCGCCTGCTGCCCGCACAAGTTCGACAGCCTGTTCAACATAGCCGGGCAAGCGCTCTGGCAGGCCCTCATTGGCGAACAGCGTGTCGATCAGGATGGCAGCGACCTTGATGCCATTCGCCTCCATATCGGCAAGCGCCTGGCGCACATGATCGACATAGACAGCTGCCAGTTCGGCATCGCTGCGGCCCTGCCGGTCACGCGCCGGATCGGGCACGGGAACACCGCGTGCGAAGGCAGGAAAGGGTTCCGGCGTCGCGAAACAGGTCGTAAGCGCCGCCAGCGTCTCCGAATTGCCATGATAGCTGAAATCGCTGACGATGATGCCGGTGCCGCCCGTCTGAAAGCGGGCAAGTCGCAGCGCGAGTTCATTGGCTTCCGTGCCGGAGCAAGTGAACATCACGGCATCGAGCGACGGGGCAAATGTCGCAACCAGCCGCTCAGCATAGTTGACGACATTCTCATGCAGATAGCGCGTATGCAGATTGAGCGTCGCCGCCTGTTCCGCAATCGCGCTGACGACATGGGGGTGGCAGTGGCCGACGCAAGGGACATTATTATACACGTCAAGATAGGCGCGCCCATCTGCGTCATGCACCCAGACGCCCTCGCCCTTCACCAGATGAACGGGCCGATCATAGAAGAGCGGCGCGTTGCGACCGAGCACATGGTAGCGGCGCTCAAGCAGATCTTGCGTGTCAGACATCAGCGGATAGTCCCTCAATAAACCGGCGTTCGGCCTGGCAGGCTCCGGAACAGGTGACGCGCCAACATGACGGCGATGAGCATCGCTAACCCGCATTCGTCGAAGCGAGTGGCCACCAAGCCAAAAGCGCCAGATTCATGCTCGACCTGCAATGCCTCACACGCACCAAACTCGACTATAGTCGGATATTAGGCACATTAGGTCAAGCGGGGATTTCGTCCCCGTTGCCGCCAAAGCCCTGCCTGAGGTGCCGAATAGGGCCTTAACTCAAGACGGCACCGACAGAGGCGCATCAATATAGCACTTCCAGACGCCGTCGATTTTGCGCCAAACCGTCAGGAGCCGCACCCGCCCCCCAACCCGCCGCTTGTCACTGTCGAGCGACGTAATCATCGCGCTGCCGATAACATATCCAATCGCCCCGTCGGATGAGACCGTCACACGCTCAAGATCGAAGGCAACGTTAAAGCCAGGGCTCGCTCCCAAGATTGCGACATAGTCGCGCACCGCGTCACGACCTTCGACGATAGGCCCTTGCGCTCCCACGATGAGCGCATCATCCGTGAAATCCTTGATGCCTTCAATCTGGTCATTCGCATTCACTCTGGCCAGCCAGCCCGTATGCGCGCGCAAAAGCTCCTCTTGAGCGGCGGATCGAGGCGCTTCAGCGCTGATAGCGGGTGCGGCAACCGCGGAAGCGATCGAAATGAGCCCGGCGGCATATATGTTTCTCATACCGATCCTTCACCTGTTGGATTTGGATATTCGCTGTCACAAACAGTGCCGTTCAGGTCGTTATCGCTCTGGCCTCAGCCATTGCGATAACGACCTTGAGACAAGTCAGTAGCGATAGCTTAGTCGTACGCCATAAGTCGCTGGGCGACCGGCATAGCGCGTGATGAAGTCGCCGATATTTCCGGTCGACGTGTCATACGTCTTGTTGAAGACGTTGCGGCCCCAGAGGCTGGCCGTCCATTTGTCTCCCTCAATGCCCGCCCGCAAATCCACCAGCGCATAGCTGTCGATCTTGAAGGGTTCGGAACGATTGAGATCGCCATAGCTGACGGACTGGTAATTCACGCTTGCGCCGATGAAGGAGGTGAGCTCATTGCTGATCGACCAGCGATATTCGACATCGGTGTTGCCCGACCATTTTGGGGTGAAGGGGAATGACGCCCCGCTAAAATCTTCCTGATTGCCGGCAACGTCAAAGTTCAGGAATGTGCCACGAATTTTGGAATCGACCATCGTTACCGATGGCGCAATCGTCAGGCCAGGAATTGGCTTCCACGACGCATCCAGCTCGAAACCAACAACGCGCGACTGTGGAATGTTCACCAACAGCTCAAGAACACCGAAGATGGCGAAGACACCCCTGCCGCGTATCTGCTTGTCGCTGTAATCATAGTAGAATGCAGCGCCATTGAGCTGCAATGTCCGTCCGAAATTGAGCTTTGCGCCAATTTCATAGGCCATGACGCTTTCCTGCGTGACCGGGTTGGATTGCGGCTCGAACGCCAGCGACAGCACAGGATAGCTGCCCGACTTATAGCCCCTGCTCACATTGGCGTACAAAAGCGTGCCATTGGATGGCTTGTAGTTCAGCCCCGCTTTCCAGGATATATTGTTCTGGTCGAGCGTATCCGTAACTTCACCCAGCGTGAAATCATTGAGAAGCGTGATGCAGCTCCCCGGCGTTGCCCCGGGGAAGAAACCCGAATTCGCAACCGTGCCGTCATAGTCCCGCGTGCAGCCGCGATAATCGCGATCAGCTTGCGTATAGCGAATTCCGCCGAGAACCGTCAGGCCATCCAGAATTTCATAGTCGCCATTGGCGAAGACTGCCTTCGTATTGACCGTCTGATAGGATACATTCTCCGGGTTACCGAGAAAGGATGTGACGGCGAAAGGAATGAAGAAGGTGTTGATGTCTTCGATCTTATCCTTCTGATAATTCGCACCGAGCAGCCAGTTCACACCCGGAGCATTGCCAGCGAGACGCAGCTCCTGGAAGAAGGTGGACGTGCCACCCTTCAATCCAATGCGGAAATCGGCCAGCGCAATGCCGTCCGTGTCCATCGGCTGAAAGCGGTCATACTCCTGATAGGAGGTGATCGACGTCAGAACGATGTCGGAGGAAATGTCGAGATCGACACGTCCAGTCGCCTGATAAAAATTACTATCCTGCCGGAACGATACACCTGGGTCCCAATCGGCGGCCCGGCTGTCGCGCGGTGACAAAGGATAGTTCACCAAAGCGGCCGATGGCGGCGGAGCAGGGCTTGTCGGCGAAAGCTTGACCGCCTGAGCAGCCGGCGTGTCGGAACGGTCACGCCAACCATTCACATTGAGCGAAATCTTGAGATTTTCCGTCGGGGTCCAGTCAGCGAGGATGCGGCCAATGAACTGGTTCACGACGCCGAGCTGATCGTCCCGCGTATAGCTATATTGCCAGGCATTCGCCTGCTGCGTTCTGGCGGCAACGCGAACTTTCAATGTGTCGCTGATCGGGCCGCTCACAAAGCCGGAGAGATCGACGGTGTTGAAGCGCCCATAGGATGCGTCAATGCCCCACTGGAACGAGTCCGTGGGCTTCGCGGCAATATAGTTGATCGCGCCGCCGGTCGAATTGCCACCGAACAAAGTGCCCTGTGGCCCCTTCAAGACTTCGACACGCTCGATATCAAGCGCTGCGCCCAGAGTTTGCGATGAAAAGGCGACAGGCGCCTCATCCACATACACGCTGACGGTTGGGCTGGCGCCAAGGCTGCTATCCTGGAACCCGACGCCGCGGATTGTGTAAACGGGTGTTCCATAGGCCGTCAGATTATAGTTGAAGCCCGGCACGACCTTGGAAAGCTGCGAAACGTCGACGACGCCTTTTGCCAGAAGATCGTCGCCCGTCGCTGCGGTGATCGACATTCCGACATTGTTGATCGACTGCGAACGCTTTTGCGCAGTCACGATGATTTCGTCGCCAGCCGTGTCAGCAGCAGATGAGGCTGCTGCGTCTGCCTGAGCTTGCGCCCATGCAGGCGCTGCGCTCACCGACAATATTGCGGCAGTTGAAAGAAGCTTAACGAGAGATACTCTGCATTTTGTCATGTTATTTCCCCTTTTGATTTGACCGTTTTCGATGCCTTTTGTGCATTTCGAAAACTTATTTCAGACTATCATCTGCTCGCAGAACAGACGGGTGCGTTCTTTTCAGGATTTTGATAGACAATTTTGCCTTCAAAGATGGTCATGACTGGCGCTGTTTCGGAAATACAGTCCGGGTTGATCGTGAAGATGTCCTGATTGAGGATGACGACATCCGCCGACTTGCCTGGCTCCAGCGAGCCGGCAACCTTGTCGACGTTCAGGACCTTCGCAGAATTGATCGTGTAGAGCTGAAGCGCAGTCGCCACATCGAGCGCCTCTTCCGGATGCAGAACGCCCGGAAATTTGCCGGTTGGATTGCGGCGCGTGACCATGCCCTCCACGCCGGACCAAAGATCGGAATATTCACCCGGGATCGTCTTCCAGTCGGTCCCACCTGCGACGAGCGCGCCATTCTTTATATAGGTGCGGAAAAGCCAGAAGCTCTCGGCCCGTTCTTTACCCAGCACAGCAATCATCGCGTCCATGATCGGCCCGGGAAACCACATCGTTGGCGAAGCTTCGAACGCGACGTTCAACTTGGCAAAACGTGCAACATCTTCTGGAACAAGATGTCCGGCATGGGCCAGAGTATGGATAGGACCGCTCGCCCCATTTGCGGCTCTGGCCGCCTTGACTGCATCGAGCGCTTCGCGAACCGAACCATCGCCTGTCACGTGCAGCTTTACAGATACGCCCAGCGCGTCGAGAACGGTGACGGTCTGGTTCAGCAGATCCTGCGGGACCTTTTGCTCGCCATGATGATGCGCGCCATGCTCCTTGCTCGGCAAATAGGGGTGCAGGACCAACGCCGTCTGCGTCACCGGTGTGCCGTCCAGGAATATCTTCGCAAATTTCGTGGATAGATGCGCGTTGTCAGCCACCGAGGCAGCTTTGAAAAGCGCAGGCAGTTCGGATGGTGCAACCTTGTTTGGGTCGATCAGGATGGAGAGGCCAGCGCGACCGTGAAAGTTGCCGCTGTCATCGGCCTTGCGATAGGCCGCAGCACTGTCCACAGAGGACATCGCCTCTACCCAGCCCGTGACCCCAAAGCCATTGAGCAGCGTGGCCCCTCTTTCGAGCAGGCTGCTGTCGTCGGTGCTGTTGAACTTGCCGAGCGGGCTGATCGCGTCGACAATGTCCGCCGCGCCCCATTCGATCATCAGCCCGTTAAGCTCGCCGCTTGCCGGATCGCGTCCAATCGTTCCGCCAGTGACGGTGGTGTCTTTGGTGATGTTGGCAAGCTTCAGGGCCGCCGAATTCACCCAGCGATCATGAACGGAGTCGCTCCGGATGATGACGGGATTTCCGGGCGTAACGGCATCCAGCTTCCGCAGAGCATCTACCGAGGTCAGTTGCGGGATGATGCGGCTGCTATAGGCATTCACCGCAACCCATTCGCCCGGCTTGCGGTCTTTCGCGCATGTCTCAACATTGTCGATCAGCTGCTCAAACGTCGCATCCGTTGGAGACGAGCAATTGAACGCAATGATATCCTTGATGGAAGCGGACAGGTGAACATGGGCATCGATGATGCCGGGAATAACGACGCGCTTTTCAGCGTCGATGACCTCGGTGCGCGGCCCGACATAGTCTTTGATATCCCGCGCTGAACCGATGGCGACGATTTTACCATTTTTGATTGCTAGCGCTTCACTCCAGGGCTTGGCGCTATCTGAAGAAAATATCTTGGCATTGCTCACGACTATGTCGGCGACAGGCAGCTTGGTCGTTTCAGCCTGAACCGGCTGGGCCACGAAAAACAGTGCCGCCAAAGACGCCGCCAGAGCAGAGCGCGACAGATACATGAACTTGTTATTGCTGCTCATCAAAGGTCCCCAAGCTATCCGGATGAGCGGAGTCAGATCGACTGCTCCACACATCGCCTCCCGACGGCACATTTTCCGCCTTCGCAACTCTTCTCGATCGGCAAGTCGAGGTCCGCCCATGACCTTTTGGGCATAGGATGACGCTTGACGTCCGACCATCAAGTCAAACCGCCATTAATCGAATCTGTTCTGTTTATTTTCCGTATTGAGAAGGTGCACTGCGGCATATCCCCTCGTCAAGACTTAAAAGTGCAATCAAGTCGAGTTTTGAAGGAAATCGCGATCTGTGCGATCCCCACGCTCATCCCAGGGCCTGATCGGCTGCTTCAGAGCGGGCGCAAGGGCCGACAGCGACAGATCATCAGACGCGCCGTTGGTGTAGAAATGTCAATGGCGCTTTCGACCGCCCTGCCCATCTTCGGCCAAGTTTGGGTCTGAGCCGCAGAATATTGGCGTAACCTGGAAAGCAACATGATCGCCGCCCCAATCGAGGCGGCGATCTGGATGCTGGACCCAAATGGGCCCGTATCGTCACTGATGAATGACTTGCACGGTGGTGAACTCGGCTAGACCGAGGAGGCCAAACTCGATGCCGATGCCCGACTGTTTAACCCCGCCGAACGGCGCATCCGGACGAACCATGCCATGACTGTTGATCCATACGGAGCCACATTCAAGTCGGCTGCCGATTGCGACTGCCTGCTCGGAATTGCTCGACCAGACTGAACCGCCGAGGCCATTCGGATTATCATTGGCGCGAGCGACCACCTCGTCGACATCGGTGTAACGGATGATCGGCAGCGCTGGGCCAAATTGCTCTTCGTCGACAATCGCCATGCCTTCCTGGACATTGGCGAGCAGAGTGACCGGATAGAAAAGCCCATCCCCTTCAACCGCTGCGCCGCCACAAAGGACGCGCGCGCCATCGGCCTTGGCGGCCTCGACCAGCATTTTCACCCGTTCGAACTGCATCTTGTTCTGGACAGTGCCGAGCTGGCTGTCCGCTGACATGCCATCACCGGTCTTCACTCCAGATGCATAGGCAACCAGCTTTTCGCACAGATCATCATAGATTGAGTCATGGACATACAAGCGCTTGATCGCAGCGCAGACCTGCCCGTTATTGAGGAAGGCGCCCCAGAAAATCTTCTCAACCGTGGCATCATCCAAGGTGACGTCAGGCAGAACAATCGCGGCATCGTTTCCGCCAAGCTCAAGCGTCAGCCGCTTGAGCGAGTCAGCAGCACTCGCCATCACATGCTTGCCCGTGCGCGTCGATCCGGTGAAAACGATCTTATCGATGCCAGGGTGCGCCGATATCGCCCGGCCGACCTCGTCGGCACCGGCAACCGCGTTGAGCACGCCGGCAGGAAGCGCTTCCTGCATCAACTCGACCATGCGCAGCGTTGCAATAGGGGTGTAGGGCGAAGGTTTGAGAACCACCGTATTCCCCGCACGCAGCGCAGGCATGATATGCCAGATCGCGATCAACAACGGGAAGTTCCACGGCGTGATAGAGGCGACGACGCCAATCGGCTTGCGGTACATCGCGACACGACCTTTATCGTCGTTCTGGATATATTCGACCGGCAGATCGAGCCCTGCAGTGTAGCGGGTCCAGGCAGCGGCGCCGCCGACTTCCCATTGCGATCCAATCCCGCCCACCGGCTTGCCTTGTTCGCGGGTAACAAGTTCGGCAAGCTCGCCGAGATTGGCCTCAAGGATGTCGGCAAGCCGGTTCACCGCATCTTTGCGCTCAGCATCGGGCGTGGCTGCCCAACCAGGAAAAGCCCGGCGTGCCGCCTCGACCGCACGATCCAAGTCAGCCGCTGTTGCCGCGGGGCAAAGCGCAAAAACTTGTCCGTTGGCCGGGTTGATGACCTCGATATGATCTTGAGTGGCTTCCGTTTTGCCATCGATGATGAGGGGATAAGCTTGTGTCACGACTGATTGCTCCTTGCTCTCTGCAGGCCGCGCGGCTTCCGCGCTTCCAGCGGTTTCAAATTATTCTGTTGTGTCCAGCGCGCTCGCTACCGATGGCGGCATCGGCATCAGTCGTCTCCGCACTACGTACCAGCCCGCAGCGAGCAGCAGGACCGCTCCCATGGGAAGCAAGGCGTCAGGATTGGCTTGAACGCAGGCGGCGAACACGACTGCCGATAGAATAAATGCTGCCGACGCGGTGAACACCCCGCCCGGCGCCTTGAATGGACGACGCAAGTCCGGTCTTTGGCGGCGCAGGTGAATGAACCCGGCCAGCACCACGCAGTAGGATGCACTCAGGAGCATCACCATTGTGACGATGACCTTGTCGGGCGAGATGAACGATAGCGGAAAGCCGATAACGCCTATGGCGCCAATCGAGACCAAAGGCGTTCCCGCCTTGTTTTGATACGACAGAAAAGACGGGAAGAAGCCATCACGAGCGAGCGCGAACAACTGGCGTGATGCGCTGAAAATCATTGAGAAGAGGGTCGCGACCAGCCCGAACAACGCTCCGGCGCCGATCACCGGGGCAAGCCACAACGCCCCGCCACCTGCCGGTGCCCGCATCGCCTCAAGCAAGGGATCTGCGGCGACGCCAATCTTGCTCGCGCCGCCAGCGCCGGGCGCGAGGATCAGCACGCACAGGGCCGTCAAAAGCAGAATGCCGATCGCGGTGAACATGCCCAGGGGTATGTCCCGCTCGACGTTTTGCGCTTCCTCAGCCGAGGTTGCGGTTTGCTCGATTGCGATGACCATCATGATCGCAAAGGGAATGCAGGCAAATATGCCTGCAACATCCAGCTGCCAGCCACTGGCGGGCACGACATTCCGAAGCTCGAAATAGGGGAACATCACGACGCCGAAGGTCAAGAGCGACACGACAGCAACCAACCCGGCAATGAGCAAGACTGACAGAGCCTCGCCTACCCCCTTCATATGGATGGCGATGATCGCCGCAAATAGCATGAGCTTGAAGATCGGGCCGCCAAAGCCTGTGACGAACAGGCTATAGGCTGAGATGAACTCGGCCGCGGCCCCGGTGCTCACGGCCAGCGCGACAAAGATTGCCACGCCAACGGCGTAACCCGCAGCCGGCCCGAACGCTTCCTCGCAGTAGGAGTAAAGTCCTCCAGCGTTTGGAATTGCGGTTGCCAATTCAGCCACACACAGAGAAAGCGCGAAACAAAGGCTTGCCATCAAAAATGTGGCGACGATCATATCGGGCCACCCTGCTCGCGATAAACCGTAGTTCCACCCTGCAAATTGGCCAGCGACAACCAAGCCGACACCTAGGCCTGCAATTTGCTTCCAACCAATGGTCTTACGTTTCAGGTCCATACATTTGCCCCCAGCGGTGAAGTGCGTCTCCCCCATCGCCACTTCTAATTTTAAGAGAAATCTGTGCGTCGGTTTGTATCAGTCACAACCCAATTTACAGTCTTGAGATGTAGCTCGCCGCCAGGAAACCAATCGAACTGTAGGGCCGACATACCCCAGTCTGCGCGCGCAACACCGGAAAGCCTATTGCAAACGATGCCAGAGATTCGATAGTTTACGCCACATTACGAAGGCCGAGGTCGGCAGTAGGCATATTTGATATTATGAGTGATGGATTACGAGGGTCAGTGGTTGCAGCTGTGGTAAGCGAATTTTCGCTTCGTGGCGGGGATGCAGATGCCATCATGCGTCAGCACGGGCTGGAACCCAATGCGCTTGCGAATCCGGGCATGAAAGTACCGCTCGCTCGATATGTTGCGATGTTTGAAACGATGGCTGAGCAACTGGCCGATCCATCGCTTGGAGCTCGGCTCGGTCTGGCCACGCGCCCCATTGCGCTCGGACCTGCCGGAATGGTGATGGCCAGATCGCGGTCGATCATGACGGCGCTGGAGCGCCTCACCCGCTTTTTTACGAGTTTTCAGCCTGACACGCAGTCGGCCCTTTCAGAAGACGATGGGCAGGTGACATGGACCTATCGGCTGAGCGATCCCGCAATCTGGCCGCGCCGTCAGGATTCAGAGTACACCATATCCTCTCTGATCCAGTTTATCCGGTCTGCTTTTCTGCGCCACTGGCGACCGCAATCAGTGCAGTTCGAGCACGCGCCAATATCCCCTGAGGCAACCAGGGCACTTGAGCAACTTCTCGGCTGCCCGGTACGGTTTGAAGCGGCAAGCAATGGGATAACGCTCACGCTTGATGACGCGCGCAGAAATATCCGAGAAGAAGACGCCGATCTTATGGCAACGTTGGAAGGCTATCTGGCCGACATCATGCCATCGGAAATTGCGGTCAACTGGACTGGTAGGGTTTTGGCCTTGATTGCGACCCGACTTGGGCAGCGGTCGGTGACGCTCGAAGATATTGCGTTCGATCTTTCGATAGCGCCCCGCAGTCTGCAACGCCGCCTCGCCGAAGAAGGGACGTCGTTACGTCAATTGCTATGCGATCACCGCCAGCAGGTAGCAGAGCTGCATCTGCGCGCCGGTGTGTCGCACCTTGGCAATCTTGCAGCAGCCTTGGGCTATACAGATGGCACGACATTCTGGCGAGCGCATCGCGCCTGGAAGGGAGTTCCGCCCAGCGCAGCCCGCTCTAAGCGCCGCTGACGGTCGACCGGCGCTCTGGCTAGAAACGTTCAAGACGATAGGGATTCGGATCAATAATCGGCGTGTTGCCGGTCAGCAGATCGGCAGCAAGTTCGCCTGCCGCAGGTGCAGTGCCAAAGCCGTGCCCGGAGAAGCCTGTCGCTAGCATGAGGCCAGGAATTTGCGCAACCGGCCCGACGACGGGCAATGAATCCGGCGTAACATCCATCATCCCGGCCCAGGTCTCCACAATCTCCGCCTGTTCAAAGACTGGCCACGCCGCGATGATGTTTCGCATTGCCTCGTCATTGATGCCCGTGTCGACCGGTGGATCGATCGTCCGCACACGCTCGAATGGCGAGGTGGTGCTGCCCGACCATCCACGGCGCGACAACAGATCGGCAAAAAACTCCCGACCGAATGATATGCGGAGCAAGTGGCGCTGATATTTGAGAGCGGGCAAATAGCGGGCGCCGAGCAAAAGATGGTCAAGCGTGATGGGCGCCTTGACCGCGCCGCGCTGAGAAATCGTGAAGCCGCCGTCGACCCGCTTACGAAAGGAGAAATCCGGACCACCCACCGCAATGTCAGTTGGCCCATCCATCGGCGCCGTGCGGATGACGGACAGGACGAGCGGCAATATCGGCAGTTCCACGCCATGCTTGCGCAAGAAACGGCGCGACCACATTCCCCCCGCGAGAAGAACCTGATCGCAGCGGATCTCACCGCGTTCCGTGACGACCCCGCTCACCTTGCCTCCAGCCAGCGAAAGCGTGCGAACCGCGCAGTTCTCCACGATGATCGCCCCCTTGCGCATCGCTCCAGCCGCAATGGCACTGGCGGCAAGGGATGGCTCCGCTCGCCCATCTGAAGGCGTGTGGATCGCGCCCGCCCAATTGCCGCGACCGCCGGGCACGAGGCCATCCAGTTCCCGCTTGCTCAACAGGCGCGAGTCCAGCGCGAGATGGTCGACCGATTTCTTCCAGGCTTCGTGGCCAGCCATTTCGCTCTCGGACGCGGCGAGGAACATGATTCCCGTCTGCCTGTAGCCAAGGTCAGCACCGACGCGCTCGGAAAGGCCCGACCAGAGGCGATCCGAGACGGTCGCCATCGGCACATCTCCTGCAGCCCGACTTGTCTTGCGCACCCAGCCAAGGTTCCGGGAGGATTGCTCCCCCGCGAGGCGCCCCTTCTCGAGAACCACGACGGGGATGCCTCGCTCGCTCAGGGTGAGCGCTGTCATCAGCCCGACAATTCCGCCGCCGATGATCACCACGCTCGTAAGGTCGGGAAGCTGCGTGCTGGTCTGCACCGGTGCGATCTGTGGGGCCACTGCGGTCTTCCTAAAATTTATGAGCGAAACGGAGGAGCTAGAGCGCTTGAACGCGCCGCTCAGTTTCCGCCTGTCCGGCGCCCAGGAACGCGGTGACCTCGATCTCAACCTTGTAGACGGTGGACCCCAGCGGAGGGCATGTCACTGTGCTTGCCGGATTGATCCCGCGAAACTTCTCACCCACGATGGTCATGACCGCCATCGTGTCGGAAGGCTCCTGAATGAACACGCGCGACATCACGACATCGGACAGGCTCGCGCCCACCGATGCAAGAGCCCGCTCGACATTGACGAACACCTGGCGGGTTTGCTCGGTGACATCCTCAGGGATTTCCTGCGTATCCGGATTGCGGCCAGCGGTGTTTGATACGAAGATCCAGTTATCCACCGCTACAACGCGCGAATAGCTGCCTATCTCCTCATATTTGCTGCCGGTCTTGAGTTTGATGAGCTTGGTCATAAGGTCTCCGCGCGAGCGTGATTGAGTAAAGTATCGAGGTTAGCGCAGAACCGGGACATCCCACAGGTTCAGCGGCACGCCGATTCCCCGTTCGATCGCATTGCGATAAATGACGGTGCCCCATGCAACATCTTCGACAGGCATGCCGCCTACGGACATGATGATGATCTCGCCATCGCTCTGCCGTCCGGGGGCTTCGCCAGCGACGATCTTGCCAAGATCTTCAAGCTGATCCTTGGTCATCTTCCCCTCGGCAATCATGTCGAGGAAGCGAACGCCGATCAAGGGCACGTGAACATGCGCAGGCTTGGGCAGTTCCTCGAACCAGCACTCGTACAGACCGGTATTGTCCACAACCTTTCTAACGTCGGCACGCTCCATATGCTCGTCCGTCTGGCAGCTAGCCGGCATGACGAGGAACGCACCGGGTTTCACCCACTCGCGCTTGACCATAGGATATTGGGAAGGATCGCCGGTCGCGCCTGAATTACAATAAGTGACGATGTCAGCGCCGCGAACGACAGCCTCGACCGAGTCCACCACTTCTACATTGACGATTTGCGGAAAGGCTTCGCCCATCCAAGACATGAAACTGTCTAGGCTGGCCTGACCGCGCCCTTTGATCCTGATCGTATCAATCTGGGGGCAGACCGCCATCAGCGCCATAAGCGTCGTTTTGCCCATAACCCCCGGCCCCATTAGCCCGACGATCTTGGAATCTTTCCGAGCAAGATGGCGAGCGCCAACGCCGGGGATCGCACCCGTGCGATAGGCCGACAGCAGATTTGCCGACATGAAGGCGAGCGGTGCCGAAGTATCGGCATCGTTGAGGACGAACGTGAGGATCGAGCGGGGCAAGCCCTTTTCTCGGTTGGCAACGTTCGAGCCATACCATTTCATTCCTGCCGTGCGGAAGCGTCCGCCCAGATAGGCCGGCATCGCCATGAAGCGGCGATCGGCCGTGGGCTTTGGCATATCGGGAAAGGGTGAATCCTCCGGGAAGGTTATCATCGCGCCATGCGAGTCGCTATTCGGACCCGCCATGCGATAGTCACCATGATAGAGGAGGCCGAACATCTCCTCCATGGTGTCTACGCAGGCAGGCATGTCGGTAACGCCAGCTTCGATCATGTCGGTTTCAGATAAGTAGATGAAATCGATCTTTGTCGAAGCGCTCATGGTTTTTCCTCAATGCTATTGGCGGCCCGCATCGCAGCAAACCGCGCTCCCTCCTCGCAACAGCCTGATAAAGCGGATCGTCAATTCGCGAACCTCCGCCCGCCATGACAGCGCCGTTGCAAGTCAACACATTAACATCGTTTCTGGCAGGCAACGCTATAGCGCCTTGCGTCAAAAATTCGATAATTTGCGCCACGCAATGTGGATGGGTTCCAGATGCGCTGGGCGATGTCGTCGACCGCCGCGATATGCCCCGGCAACTCAACGGGCGCTTGTCCGAGCCTCGCCAAACTCTGCCGCATCTTGCCCGTGTTCGACGACAAAATGATGAAGTCATCTGCTTCAGATTGGAAAAGGGATCTACTTATGGCGACGTCAGGCTTCGGGACGTGGCCTGATCTTCGGAACGACTATGGACATCGAACCGAATGTTTAAGTGTCGGTGTTTCGCGGGTTGATGATCGGCGTCCGACCCAGTGTTATGTACGACCCCACGTCAGGCTTGATGATCACGACAAGCCCTTGCGTCCCGCGCGGCTCCACCATTGCTAAAGCCGCATCCGCAAATGCGTTCGCATGAGGCCGTGCGGTGACCTTCTCCTCATGCGAACCACTCGTTACTTCCGCAGCTTCTCCGTCATTTCGTCCACAATCTGGAACAAGGCCTCACTCGTCCGGGCGGAGGGTTGCTGCGCGTGAAAAATGCCAAGGAAAGGGTCTTCGATGGGCTCTGCGCCTGTCAGCACCTCCAGGATCGCTTGCCCGCAGAACGGCGTATAGGCTTCCGCATAGCCGCCTTCATGCACGATCACGAGCCGCCCGCCACACAGGCGCTCCGCAAGGTCCATCATCCTTTTGGTCATGGCGCGATAGCTCTCAGAGTGCAGCAGCATCCGAGCGAGAGGATCAACCGCGCTGGCATCCAGGCCGCTGGCTACGATGATGAGGTCGGGCCGGTAATCTTCGATCGCGGGCACCACGATCTGCTCTACGGCACGCAGATAGGCGTCATGTCCACAGCCGCTGGGTAGCGGAATGTTCACATTGTAGCCCGAGCCCTTGCCCTCGCCTCGATCCTCCAGCCCCGAATAGCCAGGCGGGAAGCAATTTTCCTGATGAAGCGAAATGGTCAGGACATCGTCCCGATCATAATAGATTTCTTGCGTGCCATTGCCATGATGTACGTCCCAGTCGACGACGACGACCCGGCCTAGAGGATGGCGCGCGCGCGCCGCCTCGATCGCGATGGGAATATTGGCAAGCAGGCAAAAGCCCATCGACCGTTCGCGACGGCAATGATGACCGGCAGGACGGCACAGTGCATAAGCGTTGGGCGCGGCGCCAGAGACGACCGCATCGACCGCTGCAATCGCCAGCCCAGCAGACAGGGCAGCAATCTCATACCCCCCTTGCGAGAAGGGAGCGTAATCGCCGATGTCGCCACCGCCTGCGTCACTCACGGCCTTGAACTCGTCCAAATATACAGCAGGATGGATTTCCAGCATCTGATCGCGAGAAGCCGGCTCTGCCGACCGTGTATCGAGGCGCGCGTCCAGACCGGATGCGCGCACAAGATTTAGAATGCGGCGCTTTGAAGCGGGCGTGTCAGCAGGCCCGCCGCCCGATGGGGGCTCGACCCAGCCACCCACGGGCATAACCAGTGCCTGGACGCCGGTGCTGTGCCAGAAGGTGCGTTCGTCGGTGTAGAGATGTGTCACGCTCATCATTCCCTCCATGATCGATCGATGTTGCCACGAACACCGGACAATTTTAATGTCTCAGCGTGCCAATTATTTGCATGGGTTTGCCATGCCGCGGTGACATCTAATGCGAGAGACAATAACTCGGATCCGGTAGAAAGGGTGCTATGACGAACGCGCTGCAGTCGCTGAATGAGTTCGAGACAGCACTCAACAGGCGCTATTCGGCCTTTTCCGTGGGACCCGCTGACGTCATGTCACGCGCGATGGGGCGAATAAGAGACAGCAGGACGCTTCAGTTCGAGCTGGCCGAAATCGCAGTCTGCGGCGTGACCAGCCGCCGATCCCCCCTCCCCGCAGCCATGCAAGACCGGATGCATCTCCTGATGTGCAGGCAGGGCAAATTGCGGATCAGCTACGCACAGCGCCACATTGACCTCAAAGCCGGCGACTCCTTCATGCTGGATTCGGCGGAGGGCTATGTCATCGATGTCGTGGGGCAATGCGCTGCGCGCACCATCGAGATTATGCGGAGCAGCTTTTCAAGCCAAAACTGCCCGATCGAGACCGTTTGTGGCCGGCACTATCGTCAGGATGATGGCATGGTGCGCATCATGACGAACATCGTCGACAATCTGGCCGATGATCCCGGCGCCTTCGCGGGCGACGAGCATGAACTCCTCCAGGATATGTTGGCTCGACTGCTCATAAATGCGCGGCAGGACGGTGCACAGGGCAAGGGATCTGGTGATGCGCCGCTGCTTGAAAAAATGCGCCGCTGGATATCTGCCTATCCCGAGAAAGGCGATCTTTCGCCGCATATGTTGGCACTCCAGTTCGGTATGTCGCGTCGCAGCCTGTATCGTATTTTCGCGCAATTGGGGACGACGCCTGCTCAATGGCTTTGGGCTGCCAAACTCGACCAGAGTTATGCCATGATCCTTGATCCAGCTTTCCGCGGCATGTCGGTTAGCACCGTCGCCTACCGATGCGGGTTTCAGGGACAGAGCCATTTTTCACGGGCGTTCAAGAAACGCTTCGGATCATCGCCCAGCGCCCTGCGGCCAAACTAATCCCGGCCAGCGGACAGCGAGAAGTTGGATGGATCGAACAGGTGCAGCGGCTGTGGATCGCCTGGCGTTCCGATGGCACGCACAGCAGCGATTTGAGGGCAGATAAGCATTGGTTCGAGAGACACCTTGACTGTCAGCCCGCCAGCCCATCGAACACGGCGCGGCCGATAGCCCGAAAAAGTGTGGCGCCTTCGCTCTGGTCCGACGCCCTTTGGCTGAGGATGATCGGTGAGATGGCATCCTCTAAGATCGGCAGATAGGCGATATCGCTGCTTTGCAGATGAAGCATGGACGCGGGGACAATCGCATAGCCCGACTGGGCCGCAACCAGACCCAGCGCAGTCTGCACTTCGCGCACTTCGATGACTTTTCGCGGCAAGCCGCCATGGTCGCGGAAGAGGCCGAGGAGCTGGTCAGCATAGCTTGGACGAGGCTGACTGGGATAAATGATGAGCGTTCCCAGCATGAGCTCGGCAAGGGAAACCGGCTCGCCGCGCAGCGCCAGCGGATCCTCGGCGGGCAGCGCCGCGATTAGCGTTTCGCTATAGAGAATCTCGCGCCGGATTGCGGCATCGTCGATACGTACGCGCCCAAGGCCGACGTCGATCCGCCCCTCCTTGAGCGCCGCCACCTGCTCGACCGTCGTGAGTTCGACCAGCGCGACATCGATTTGTGCAGCCTGCGCGCGAAAACGACGGATCATTTCCGGGAGTGCGCCCTGCATGATCGAGCCAACCACACCGATTACGAAGCGGGGCTGCTTGATCGAAGCATATTGGCGGGCCGTGTGCACCAGCTGGTCTATGCTGGAGAGGATCTGGATCGACTGCTCGAAAAACAGTCGGCCGGTCTCGGTAAGCTTGATCGGACGCGTGCGCCGGTCCAGCAAGTCTACACCAAGCTCGAGTTCCAAGTCGCGGATCTGTCGGCTGAGCGGAGGTTGAGCGATGCCTAATCGCTCAGCGGCGCGGGTGAAGTTCCCCTCGCTTGCGACTGCGGCGAAATAGCGCAGGTGCCGCAACTCCATGATACCTCCTGAGTATGATAGAGGATTCAGTAAGTCTTTCCTATTGCATTCACAAGCATTTATCATGGGCAGCCTACAGAGAGGCCGACATGATCACGATCGACCAAATTGAGACGTTTCTTGTGGATGTGCCCTGCATCCGCCCCCATGTGCTCGCGATGGCGACAATGGAAGTTCAGACGCTCTGCTTTGTTCGCCTCTATTGCTCTGACGGTATCGTCGGCGTCGGCGAAGCGACCACGATCGCGGGCCTTGCTTATGGGCCAGAGAGCCCGGAGAGCATCAAGCTCAACATCGACACCTATTTCACGCCGATCCTGCTGGCCTGCGACCCCACGCGGCCCGCTCAGGCCATGGCCAAGATCGGCAAGCATATCGTCGGTAATCATTTCGCCAAATGCGCGATCGAGACGGCGCTGCTCGATGCCCATGGCAAGCGCGTCGGCTTGCCGGTGAGTGAACTGCTTGGCGGTCGCGTCCATGATATGCTGCCGATCCTCTGGACGCTCGCGAGCGGGGACACCCAGAAGGACATCGTCGAAGCAGAAGAAATGGTGGCAAGCCGTCGGCATAATCTCTTTAAGCTCAAGATCGGCAAGCGCCCTGTCGCGGACGATGTTGCTCATGTCGGTGCGATCAAGAAGGCGCTCGGCGACCGGGCCAGCATTCGGGTCGACGTCAACACCGCCTGGGATGAGCCCACCGCGCTGCGCGGCATTGCCATGCTCGCCGATGTCGGCTGCGATCTCGTCGAGCAGCCGATCAGCCGCAGCAATCGCGCAGGCATGGCTCGTCTCGCCGCCCGCTGCGCCATCCCCATAATGGCCGACGAGGCCTTGCAGGGCCCGGCCAGTGCCTATGATTATGCCAGCGCAGCCGCGGCAAACGTCTTCGCCGTCAAGATCGAGCAGTCGGGCGGGCTTTTCGCAGCGAAGCAGGTTCAAGCCATCGCTGATGCCGCGGGCGTTGCGCTCTACGGGGGCACCATGCTCGAAGCGGCCGTTGGGACCGTGGCCTCCGCCCATGTTTTCGCGACCTTCCCTACCCTCGCTTTCGGCACCGAGCTGTTCGGTCCGCTGCTCCTCACCGAGGAAATTCTCGAAGAGCCGCTGGTCTACAAGGATTTCGCACTGACCGTGCCGGACGGCCCGGGCCTTGGCGTCGCGCTCGATGAGGATCGCATCACCTCGATGCGCCGCGATGCCACCAAACCCACCATTTCCATTCCAGCCAAACGGACGGCCTGAACCATGCTTTTCAAAGTCGAAATGGATGTGAACGTACCGCTGGACTATGATCCCGCGAAGTTCGAAGCGCTCAAGGCCGCGGAGAAGGCTCGCTTTCAGGCGCTTCAGAAGGCCGGGACATGGCGCCACATCTGGCGGGTCGTTGGCCAATATGCAAATGTCAGCATCTTCGACGTCCAGAGCAATGCAGAACTGCACGACATATTGATGTCGCTGCCGCTTTACCCGTTCATGGACGTGCGCATCACGGCACTTTGCCGCCACCCATCATCCACCCACGAAGACGACCGTTAAGCGTCGCTCGCAATAGAGGAGAGGCATTATGAGCCCAGATTTCGTAAAGACCGCACCGATCCAGGCGCTCCTTGACCGCGCGAGCGGCACCGATCAGGAAGGTGGCGACACGCGCCTCAAGGCGATTGCCCGCGACCTCATCGAGGCCGTGATGGTCACCGTCGTCAAATATGATATCGAAGAAGGTGAGTTCTGGCAGGCGGTCAATTTCTTCCAGCAGGGCGCCGGTGAATTCGGCCTGATGGCTCCGGGCATCGGCGTTGAGCATTTCATCGATCTTTATATGGATGCCAAGGATGCCGAGGCCGGTTTGACAGGCGGCACCCCGCGCACGATCGAAGGCCCGCTCTATGTGGAAGGGGCGCCCCTCGTGGAAGGCGATGCCGATCTCACCAGCGATCTGGATGAGACCGACACCCTCTACATGTCGGGACAGGTAACCGGCCCTGATGGCGAAGTGGTCAAGAATGCTATCGTTCATGTCTGGCATGCCAATTCCAAGGGCTTCTATTCGCACTTCGACCCGACCGGCGAGCAGACACCGTTCAACAATCGCCGCCGCATCAAGCTTGGAGATGATGGCCGCTATTCGTTCCACTCCAAAATGCCCAATGGCTACAGCGTGCCCCCCGGCGGCGCGACCGAACGGCTGATGCAGGCGCTGGGACGCCATGGTAACCGCCCCGCGCATGTGCATTTCTTCATCGAGGCGCCCGGCTACCGGACGCTTACGACGCAGATCAACTTCGGTGACGATCCTTTCGCTGCTGACGACTTTGCATTCGGAACGCGTGAGGGGCTTCTTCCCGTGCCAAACCGGCAGGGCGAGAGTGCCTATATCGGCTTCGATTTCCGACTCCAGCGGGCTGAGGCAGCCGCCGATGAACGTTTTTCGGCACGTCCGCGCGCAACCGCGAGCGCCTGAGGAAGCACAAGACTGATGCAAAAAATCTATTCTTCACCCTTTTCCGCGCTGGATGACGTCCTTTTCGACGGCATGACGATTATGTCCGGCGGGTTCGGACTTTCAGGAAACCCCGAAAGTTTGATCCCCGAGATCAGAGCGGCGGGGGTGAAGGATCTGACTGTCATCTCAAATAATGCTGGAGCTGACGGTTTCGGCCTGTGGATGTTGCTGGAGAGCCGCCAAATCAGGAAGATGATCTCGTCCTACGTTGGCGACAACAAACTTTTCGAGAGCCAATATCTCTCCGGAGAGCTGGAATTAGAACTGAACCCGCAAGGCACGCTTGCCGAACGCATCCGCGCCGGCGGCGCCGGCATTCCCGCCTTCTACACGAAGACCGGCGTCGGCACTGTCGTTGCCGACGGCAAGCCGACGGAAATCTTCGATGGCCAGGAATATGTACGCGAGCGCTGGTTGCGTGCCGACCTTGCCATCATCAAGGCTTGGCGCGCTGATCCGTTCGGCAATCTCATGTTCCGCAAGACGGCGCGCAACTTCAACCCGGTCATGGCTACGGCCGCAAAAGTGACGGTAGTCGAGGTCGAGGAGATCGTTGAACCGGGCAGCCTCGATCCCGATCATATGCACACGGCCGGCATCTTTGTGAACCGGATCATTCTCTCGACGATCAACGAAAAGCGGATCGAGAACCGGACGACCCGGTCTCGGGAAACGGCTTGATGCCCAGGATCATCATCCGCAATCGGGAAGGCAACGACACCGAAATCAAGGCCAAGAATGGCTATTCGTTGATGGAAGCGTTGCGCGAAGAAGGCTTTGATGAGCTGCAGGCGCTGTGCGGCGGTTGCTGCTCTTGCGCAACTTGCCATGTGACCATCGATCCCGACTGGATCGATCTTGTCGGACAGGCAGCCGGAGACGAGCTCGACCTTCTCTCTTCCTCCGATCATATCAGCAGCACATCACGCCTCTCCTGCCAGATCCGGATTTCCGATGCGCTCGACGGCTTGCGCGTCGAGATCGCGCAGGAGGATTGAGACCAAGTTACCGGCCGCCTCCTGAGAGCGGCCCGCTCTATTAAGGAGATTATCGTGACCGGCGCTTTCATCTGCGACGCAATCAGAACGCCAATCGGACGCCTGAACGGCGCCCTCTCGACAATCCGGACCGACGATCTCGCCGCAATCCCCATCCGGGCACTGATCGAGCGCAATCCGTCGGTCGACTGGTCGCAGGTCGATGACGCAATCCTGGGCTGTGCGAACCAGGCCGGCGAGGATAATCGCAATGTCGCACGGATGGCTGTGCTTCTCGCGGGGCTTCCGGTCGACGTGCCGGGAACCACAGTCAATCGCCTGTGCGGCTCGGGCCTCAACGCAATCGGCATTGCAGCCCAGGCGATCCGGTCAGGCGACGCTGATCTCATCATCGCTGGCGGCGCTGAGAGCATGACGCGCGCGCCCTATGTGATGGCCAAGGCCAGCAGCGCATTTGCTCGCGATCAGAAGTTGGAAGATACGACGCTGGGCTGGCGCTTCATCAATCCAGCGATGAAGGACGCTTATGGCGTCGACACGATGCCGCAGACGGGCGAAAATGTAGCCGACCAGTGGAAGGTCAGCCGTGAGGATCAGGATCTGTTCGGCCTGCGTTCGCAGGAGAAGGCTGCGGCCGCGCAGGCCAATGGCCGGCTCGCCGCAGAAATCGTGCCCGTCTCCGTTCCGCAGAAAAAAGGCGATCCAATCCTCTTCGATAAGGACGAGCATCTGCGCGCGACCAGCCTGGAAGCGCTCAGCAAACTGAAACCTGTGGTCCGGGCGGACGGCACGGTGACGGCGGGCAATGCGTCCGGCCTTAACGATGGCGCAGCGGCAATGATCATCACGTCTGAAGCGGCGATCCAGACTCATGGGCTCAGGCCGCGGGCAAGGATCATTGCCATGGCGGCCGCTGGCATTGCGCCGCGCATCATGGGAGTCGGACCGATCGGCGCCGCCAGAAAGCTGCTGGCCAGAACGGGCCTCAAAATGTCTGATTTCGATGTGATTGAGCTTAACGAAGCCTTCGCAAGCCAGGCCATCGCCACGTTGCGCGACCTGGGAATCGATCCTGCCGATCCGCGCGTCAATCCTAATGGAGGTGCGATCGCGCTTGGCCACCCGCTCGGCATGTCGGGTGCGCGGATCACGATGAGCGCCGTCGAGGAACTGCAACGCACCGGTGGCCGCTATGCCCTCGCCTTCATGTGCATCGGCGTCGGTCAGGGCATCGGCCTTGTGGTGGAGCGCGTCTGATGTCCAACTCGATCACAACCGGTGACGGCTGTCGCATCGCCTATCGCTTCGATGGCGCAGGTGCCGCGCCTGTCCTGCTGCTCTCCAACTCGCTTGGCACCGCCATGTCTATGTGGGACCCGCAGATCGAGGCCTTCTCGAAGCATTTCAATGTCCTGCGCTACGACAGCCGCGGGCACGGCCAGTCCGATTCACCCGCTGGCGCCTATTCGATGGACCGGCTCGGCAGAGACGTGGTCGAACTCATCGAGAGGCTTGACCTTGGCCCAGTCTATTTCTGCGGCCTTTCGCTTGGCGGAATGGTCGGACAATGGCTTGGCGTGCGGGAACCGGCGTTGCTGCGCGGCCTCGTGCTTGCCAACAGCTCAGCCTATATGGGGCCGCCATCCAATTGGGATGCGCGCATCGCTCTGGTGCGCGCGGAGGGGATGGGGCCGCTGGCCGACGCTTCGATCGCACGCTGGTTCACCAGGGATTTCCCGGCATTGCATCCCGACGTCATCGCCCCGATCCGCGAAGCCTTGCTCGCGACAAAGCCTGAGGGCTACGCCGGATGCTGCGCTGCCATTCGCGACATGGACATGCGCCAGATCGGATCGCTGAACGAAGTGCCGACCCTGATCATCGGCGGAACGCAGGATCCGGCAACGCCACCTGCTGACAGTGAGGCTCTGGGGCGCTCGCTTTACGATACGCAGCTCACACTGCTCAATGCGGCACATCTCTCAAATATCGAACAGCCCGATGAATTTGCGCAGGCGGTGCTATCGTTCATCATGGCAAAAGCGGCATGAATACCAGCTTCTGGACTGCAATGTCAGGGCGAAAGGTTGGTATGAATCTTCCGCGTGGTGCGGATGAGTGCCTGTAGCTCGGACTTGGAGACGTCGTGAAAGGCTTCCCGACCAATCCGACCGACCTTGTCCTGCACCTGGACCAGAAGCTCCCGACCGCGCGGTGCGATCTCGACTTCGGTGGTGCGCTGGTCGTCGGCTGACTTGGTCGCGACAACCAGACCCTCGGCCATCATGCGCTGGATGATCTTGGCCATGGTCGACATGCGCGACACTGCTTCTGCCGTGAGCTGCGTAATCGTGCAGGTCCCGCGTTTATCCAGAATGGCCAGAACGCGCCAGCGAGGCATATCGATACCGAGTGGTTTCAGCGAAGCCTCCATACGCTGACCATATAGGGCGGTCAGCCTGGCGAGATGATAAAAGGGCCAGCTTTCAATCTCGAACGCCTTCTGCTGGGGATCCATGACAGGAGACAGTTGCTCGGCTTCATCAATCATCGGAACAATTCGCCTTCTTTCTCAAGACATCGAAGGCCCATGCCCCTGTCCTCTCAAACATTCCTCAATAGGCATTGTCGATCAGACGGCCAATCGTTTTGAAAAGTGGCAGATTGAAAGAGGCCGCCGGGTTGGAGAAGGAGGCCCTTCCACCACGGCAGCAAAGGCGATGAGCCGATTATAAGTGGTAACCAAGCCCCCAAAGGAAGTCGTCGGTGTTGATAAGAAGCACTTCCTTCTACTCGAGCGCCAGCCGCGTCTCCGTCCGGTCAAGATGAT
>CBIHKY010000029.1:0-34841 GCA_966205705.1 uncultured Alphaproteobacteria bacterium | reverse complement strand
CGCCAGGATCGTCTGGATGATGATGAGCAGCGGAACCGCGAGCAGCGCCCCCACCGTGCCCCACACCCATGTCCAGAAGCTGAGCGAGATGAGAATTAGCAGTGGGCTCAGCTTCAGCCGACCGCCAAGCACCAGCGGCGTCACGATATTGGCCTCGACGAGATGCAGACAGATCATGATGATGGCAGGCACCAGCGCCCAGCCCATCGTCTCGAAGGTCATCAGCCCGCCCAGCCCCAGCAGCACCGCCGCCACGATCGGGCCGAAATAGGGGATGAAGTTGAGCAGCGCCACGAACCCGCCCCACATGAAGGGCGTCGGCATGCCGATGAGCGTAAGCGCGATCGCCACCGTGAAGCCGAGCGAGGCATTGATCATGGTGATCGTAAGCACATAGCGTGATGTGGCATCCACGACATTCTGGATGACCCGCGCGATGGTGAGTGCGCCGGTGAAGCTGCCACGCCCACGAATCGTCCGACGGCGCAGGCGCGTCCAGCCGGAGAGGAAGAAGAAGATCACCAGCAGGCCGAAAATGGCGTTGATGACCACCGCGGGCGCTGCCGTCGTCATCATCTGGAGCAGCGAGCCGGACTGGGTCAGATCGCCAAGCCCATTGCCCATGCTCTTGGTCTCGGTGACGAGGCGCATGAGCCCGTCAATAAAGCCTTGCGCCTGCGTGTAGAGCCGGATGACCGGCTCCAGCGTGGATTTGATCAGCGTGATCCGCTCGGGCAGCTGCGCGATCCAGTCGACGGCGGGATTGACGATCAGCACCAGCGCGGTATTCACGACGAAGATGAAGGCGCACAGCGCAATCAGCGCCGCAAGGGGAGAGGGAATGCGCCGCCGCTCAAGCCATTCCAGAAACGGCACGAGGCAGATGGCGATGATCAGCGATGTGGTGACCGGCAGAAAGAATGTCGCCCCGGCCCGCAGCGCGAACGGCAGGGCAAGGATGAACCCCGCCCCCGCAAACAGCGCGATGGACGCCGCAAGGCGATTACGCTCCCACACGTCGCGATCGAGAAAGCCTGTGCGGTGGACGTCGTCCTCGGGCGGCTCTGGAGCAGCAGGGTTAGCGCCTATCGTATCGGGTCCATCTTGCAATGCCATGCCCGCGCCCTAAACTGCAACCGGAGCGGAGATGCTGGCCTGAGGCGCATAATCCTCGACCGCAAAATCACCAATGTCATGCCCGAAGATGGTATCCGGACGGCGCAGGATACGCAGCTTGGGCGCCCCTGCAGGCGAGCGGGAGAGCTGCTCCTCCACCAGATGCGCGTGATTGAGATAGAGGTGCACATCCCCACCCTGCCAAACGACCTCGCCCGCCTCCAGGTCGCATTGCAACGCCAGCATGCGCGTCAACAGCGAGAGGCCGAAGATGTTGAAGGCAAAGCCGAGGCCAAGATCGCAGCTGCGCTGGAAGAGCAGACCGTTCAACCGGCCATCCTCGACATGGAACTGATAGGTCATGTGGCAGGGTGGCAGGGCCATCCCCTCCAGCTCATCGACATTCCACCCCGTAAAGAGCAGTCGCCGAGAGCCGGGATTGTTGCGGATATTCTCCACCAGCACGGCAATCTGATTATGCCCTTGCGGCGCACGCCGATACAGCCCCTCGCCCGCATCCGGCGCTGCCTCATAATGCGGCCAATCAACCCATTGCCGCCCATAGACCGGGCCAAGATCACCCCAGTCTCGCGCAAATGCATCATCGGCGATGATCCGCGCCTCGAAATCCTCCATCGAGATCGCCTCGCCCGTTTCCCGGCGGTAGCGATCGAGCGGCCAATCCGTCCAGATGTGCACGCCCTGCGCGACCAGCGGCCTGATGCTCGTATTGCCCGAGAGAAACCACAGCATCTCACGCGCCGCCACTTTCCAGAATACGCGCTTGGTGGTGAGCAGCGGAATGGCATCGTCTGCCAGCGAAAAGCGCATCGTCGCGCCGAAGATCGACCGCGTGCCAACGCCAGTGCGGTCCACCCGCTCATGGCCATGCACCCAGATGTGGCGCATCAAATCGAGATATTGCTGCTCATAATGCACGCCACCGCTGGCGCTGGGATATGGGTCGGTCATGAGCGCTGATTTGGGCATGGCAAGAGTGTTAGCGCGCCACCCGCACGAGCGCCAGCGCCTTCGATTTACGTGCCCGGCGAAATTGTCGAGCAGGTGCTTGCCAGCATCATATGCCTTTATTATAGGGCGTCGCCTGCCTGCCGGTGCGTCAAAACACCGGCCCGGTCGGGGAGTAGCTCAGCCTGGTAGAGCACTGTCTTCGGGAGGCAGGGGCCGGAGGTTCGAATCCTCTCTCCCCGACCATTCATCGCTCACGCACCTGAATGAGCGGAAGCGCTTCGGCCGGATATCACGGCACGCCCCGAACCCTATCTGACGCCTGAATCCGCTGCTTATCACGCAGACCCATCCACCCAGCACCTCCCGCGTCATTCTGACACAGAATTCACCATAACCTCTGAAAAGCTCAAGCAAATTTCGGCGCGCCTCCCCCTGATCAGGGGGTTGTCGCTTTCCCCTTGCCCACCCTAGTGCGGCGTAGCATTTTCAAGGGGATATCCATGTTTCGCGCAGCTTCTCTATCTCTCGCCGCCCTGCTCTCCATGGCCGCTTTCACGCCGTCTCAGGCAGTGGTTCTCGCCGAAAATTATAACGGCTTCGATATGCCCGGCGGCGACCATTATTATTACGGCCAGTCCTTCACCGTTGAGGGCACCGGGCCGTTCAACAATGTCACGATCAGCTTCTTCACCGGCTATGGCGCGTCCATCCCCTATGCCGCCGGCAACATCTATCTTTACTCCTCGGCGCTGACCGGCACCGTCTCCGATCTGGGCAAGGGCGCCAATTTCCTGGGATCAGCCGCAGCGGCAAACGATATGTTCAGTTTTGGCCCCTCGCTCACCGTGAACGGCGGAACGAAATATTACGCCTATCTCGACGCGGAAACCCCGTCAGCGCAGTTCAGCCGCACCAATCCTTATCTTGGCGGCGAGATGTTTGAGGCCAGTCGGGGCACAGGCCTCAAATATCAGCAATTCTCCTCGTTCGATTTTCGCTTCGGCATCGGCGGCTCCCCAATGACCGCAGCGGTTCCTGAGCCCGCATCATGGGCGATGATGCTTATCGGCTTTGGTGCCTTGGGTGGCGCCCTGCGCAATCGTCGTAAACCGGTCGTCGCTTTCGCCTGATCCAGCGCGCGCGAGGGCGGGTGTCGCGATCGCGCGCACCCGCTCTTCTTGTCCCCGTCCAGAGCCAGCGCTTTCAAATCAAAACCGCGCGCTCCGCAGGTCGGAATTCGTCCCATCAAGGGATTAAATACGCAGTTCAACAACCCTGCGCTTGCTGTAACGGCCATGCACGAGTCTCGCGATCGCGAGGCGCCTGTTCAACCGGCAGAGGGAAGCATTTGTGACAGGTCGACCGACCATCGCCTTCGTCATAGGCATGGCCTTGCTGGGCCTCCTGCTGATTGCGACGGCGCAGTTGGCGCGATCCCTGCCGAGTTACGGCCTGACCTTTCAATCGGAGGGCAATGGCCCCCTGCTTGTCGAGCGAGCGCAGGATTTACCGGTTGCGCTGGCTCCTTACCGCGTCATCAGGATCAGCAGCCCAAACACCGGAGACAGTATCGAACCGATGGGCAGCGATGATGCTGTCCGCCGCACGGAGCGCCTGATCACCGCCGAGGCCATTGCCAACCAGAATAAGCTCGCCGCCATGGCCGATGCTGGCGAAATGCGCTTCCTGCTGCGCGGCAGCGACGGGCGTGACGTAGAACTTGTGCGCAAGCGCCAGCCAACCTCGCTTGGCCGCCCATTTTGGATGGCCGCGATCGCAGGCTTTCTTGGCGCACTCATGGCCTTGTGGGTCATGGTCTTGCGGCCCGGCGACCCATCCGCACGTGCAATCGCCGCCGCTGGCATCGCCCTATGCGCCGCAGCGCTGCCCTTTGCCGTGCTGGAAAATGGGGAGATGATCGTCGGCGGAACAATGTGGCGCACGCTCGTCACCATGAACTGGGTCAGCGCTCACATTTTTGGCACAGCGCTCATCGCTTATTTTGCGTGGTTCCCGCAGCCGCTCTTCACCCCCCGCATCCGGCTGGCGGGCATCGCCGCGCTGGGGCTCATCGGCTGTGTGGTTGGCGTGTTCGCGCAGAGCGGCCGCTTTGATTATGATGCGATATCCATCGTCATCGGCGCAGATTTCCTCCTCATCGTGACGCTTGTTACCTTGCAGTGGAGACGGTCGCGCACGCATCCGCTTGGCCGCGCCGCGCTGCGTCTGGTGGGCAGCGCCACGGTCATCAGCCTGGCCCTGTTCCTGCTCTTCACCCATGTCCCGCCCCTGCTCGGCGCATCGGCTGAATGGGCCGATCCGCTCGCCTTCGTGCTGATGCTGCCGCCATTTATCGCGATTGCGATTGGGGTAACGCGCGGCTGGATGCTCGATCTGGATCGCTGGGCATGGCGCCTGTTCGCATCAGCCCTCTCCCTGTTCCTGATCGTCGCTGTGGATGTGATCCTCCTGCTGGCGACCAGCCTTGCGCCCGACACCGCGACCACCATCGCCGTCGTCGTCGGCGCTGCTTTGTGGATCGTCCTGCGACAAAAGCTGCTGGAGCGTTTCCTCAATCGCTCCAATCGGGATGGAGCAGCCCTGCTCGCGCAAAGCGGCGAGATCGCCTTGGGCGCCACCGAAGCGCAGCGCTTCGAGCGCTGGCAGCAGGCGCTGGAAGACTGGTTCCGTCCGCTATCGGTTGGCCCGTCCGATCATATCGGCCCCGCCATGCTCGAAAATGCCGGTGTTTCCATGCTCATCAGCGCGCCGCCTTTTGGCTCGTCGCTCAGGCTCTATGCCGCCAATCAAGGCCGGAGCCTGTTCCATGAGAGCGACGCGCAACTGGTGAACGCGCTCTTCCACCTGTGCCTGCAGACCGATGCAGCACGGCAAGCCTATGATCGCGGCATGTATGAAGAGCGCGAGCGGATCGCGCGCGACCTTCATGATGATGTCGGCGGACGATTGGTCACGAGCCTCCATCGCGGCTCGCTGGATGACGCACATAGCGATGTGCGCGGCGCCATCCGGGAGATGCGCCAGCTTCTTGCGGGCCTGCGCGGTGGACGGCGCTATCTGTCAGACATGATCGCGACCTGCCGCGTGGATGCCGGGGACCGCCTCGAGGCTGCGGGGCTCATCCTCACATGGCCCATCCTGCAGATCAGCACCGATCATTATGTGCGCTACTCCGTCTTCCGCGCCGTGGAGGCGACATTGAGAGAAGCCGTCACCAACGTGATCCGGCACGCGAACGCGCGCAAGGTCGAGGTGTTCATTCAGGTCACCATGTCGAACGGTGCGCCGATGCTGGACGTTCGCCTGAACGATGATGGCATTGGCATTCCCGCGCCCAATGAAGAGGGGCGCGGCCTGTTCAACATGCGCAAGCGCATCGGCGAAGTGGGTGGCAGCTTCACCCTCACCGCCCATCACGGCACACAGCTTGCCATGCGCGTCCCGCTCGATGTGCGCCCCCCCGAACAGGGGGCACTCGGCAGGGCATGGTCATGATAAGGACATGGCGATGACCTCCATCCTCATTGTGGAAGACCTCGCGCCAACGCGAGACTGGCTTCATGCGCTGCTGGCGCGCGTTTACCCCGGCGCTCACATTGCGGACTGTGACTCGCTGCGGTCCAGCTATGAATGGCTGGCCCAACAGCAAGGGAGCGAGGAATTTCTCTGCCTCGTCGATCTTGGCTTGCCCGATGGCTCGGGTGTCGACCTGATCCGCAAATTGCGGCAAAAGCTCCCCGCCGCGCGCATCGTCGTGACGACGCTCTACGATGATGACGCGCATGTGCTGGCCGCGCTGGCTGCCGGGGCAACCGGCTATCTGCTCAAGGATGAGGAAAGCGACCTGATCGAGGCGCGCCTGCGCGGCATGGAGCTTGGCGAGGTGCCCATGACGCCGAGCATCTCCCGCCGGATTCTCGATCACTTCCGCAAGAATGCTAGCTTCTTCACGCTGGATAGCGCCGTGATGCTCACCCCGCGAGAGCTGGACGTTCTGCGGTTGATTGGCCGGGGCCTCAAGGTTGCCGAGGCGGCATCGTCACTCGGCATCAGCGCACAAACAACGGCGGGCTATATCAAGTCGATCTACCGCAAGCTCGATGTCAACACGCGAGCCGAAGCCGCCCTTGAGGCCGCCAAGCGTGGTCTGGTTTGAGATCGGGCGGACGCTGACCTGATCTGCTCCAGGCCATTTTAAACACCGACGGCGGACATTTTTGCCTTTGCCTGCACGCGCGGCGAGAATAGGCTGATCGCGCTAAGAGCGAGCCGAGTCAGGGGGATAAGTGACCATCAGCCGTAAATTGGGGCATTGGCCCTGGGTCGTCATCGGCACGGTCGGCATCATCGCGATGGCGATGGTCGCCATCAATCGCGGCGAGCAGGTCAATGCCGTCTGGCTGCTGACGGCGGGTGTTTCGGTCTATCTGATCGCTTATCGCTACTATAGCCTGTTCATTGCCCGGCGCGTGTTGGGGGTCGATCCTGACCGGATCACGCCAGCGCATGGGCAGACGGACGGCCTCGATTATGTGCCGACCAACCGCTATGTGCTTTTCGGCCATCATTTCGCGGCGATCGCGGGCGCAGGTCCGCTCGTCGGCCCGGTGCTGGCGGCGCAGATGGGCTATCTGCCCGGCACGCTCTGGATTCTCGCTGGCGTCGTGTTTGCAGGCGCCGTGCAGGATTTCATCATCCTGTTCATCTCCACCCGCCGTGCTGGCCGCTCCTTTGGCGAGCTGGTGCGCATGGAGCTTGGCCATGTCGCGGGCATTGTGGCGCTCGTTGGCACCTTCATGATCATGGTGATCATCCTCGCCGTGCTGGCGCTCATCGTGGTCAAGGCACTGGCGGATAGCCCGTGGGGCCTGTTCACTGTCGCCGCGACAGTGCCGCTCGCCCTGTTCATGGGCGCCTATACGCAATGGATCCGCCCGGCGCGGGTTGGTGAAGCTTCGCTGATCGGCCTTGTCGGTCTGGTCTTCGCCATCGTCGCCGGGCAATGGGTTGCCGCCTCGCCGACCTGGGCTGCGGTCTTCACGCTCGATGCCACGACTTTGTGCCTCACGCTTATCGGCTATGGCGCGGTGGCATCGATCCTGCCGGTGGGGCTGCTGCTCGCCCCGCGCGACTACCTCTCCACCGTCCTCACGATCGCCGCCATCGTCGCGCTGGCGGTCGGCATCGTGCTGATCCAGCCGATGCTGCGCATGCCCGCAATCACGCCTTTTGCAAGCGGCGGCGGGCCGGTCTGGTCGGGCGGGCTCTTCCCCTTCCTGTTCATCACCATCGCATGCGGCGCCGTCTCCGGCTTCCACGCCCTCATCGCCAGCGGCACGACACCCAAGCTCATCGCGACCGAAAGCGACATGCGCCTCATCGGCTATGGCGCGATGCTCATGGAAAGCTTCGTCGCGCTGATGGCGATGATCGCAGCGTCCATCCTCGATCCCGCCATCTACTTCACCATGAACAGCCCATTGGCGCTGCTCGGCCCCACGGTGCAGTCAGCCGCCGAAGCAGTCACCAACCTTGGCTACCCGATCGCGGCGCAAGCCATATCCGACGCAGCAACCTCAGTTGGCGAACATACCATCATCTCGCGCGCTGGCGGTGCCCCGACGCTCGCAATGGGCATGGCGGAAATCTTCAGTCAGGTGCTTGGCGGCCCCGGCATGAAGGCCTTCTGGTATCATTTCGCGATCCTGTTCGAGGCACTGTTCATCCTCACCGCCGTGGACGCTGGCACGCGCGCCGGGCGCTTCATGCTGCAGGATATCTTCGCCGCCGCCCTGCCCCGCGCCAATGTCCATTCGCTCGGCGGCGGCATCATCGCCACCATGCTGTGCGTCTCCGCATGGGGTTATTTCCTCTATCAGGGCGCGACCGATCCGCTCGGCGGCATCAACACGCTCTGGCCCTTGTTCGGCATCGCCAACCAGATGCTGGCCGCAATGGCACTGATGCTGGCAACCGTCGTGCTGTTCCGCATGAAGCGCGGCAAGCTGGTGTTCGTGACCATCATCCCGGCCATCTGGCTGGGCATCTGCACCGGCTATGCGGGGTTGCTCAAGCTCTTCTCAACCGCACCCAGCATCGGCTTCCTCGCTCATGCCAAGGTCTTTGCAGAGGCGCATGATGCAGGCGAAATATTGGCACCGGCCAAATCGCTCGATCAAATGGCGCAGATCATCCTCAATGATCGCATCAACGCGGCCATCTGCGCCTTCTTCCTGTGCGTCATGCTGGTCATTCTCGTGCAGGCCATCCGCGCCTGTCGCGCTGCCCACCTTGCCACCGAGCCGACCGTGACCGAAATCCGCTATGCCAAGGCAGCGGCATGATGGCTTTCCTGCGCACCCTGCAGGAGGCCGCGCGCATGATGATCGGCCTGCCCGATTATGACCGCTATTGCGCGCATGTGCGGCAACATCACCCACAAACCCAACCGATGACCCGTACCGCCTTCTTCCGCGATCGCCAGCAACAGCGCTATGGCGGGAAAGGCGGCGGGCGGTGTTGCTGAATGCTCAGGCGGTTAAGACATCCACCGCCAGCACTTCCAGCACATCAGCCTTGCCGCCAAAGCTCAGCAGATCGCCCGGCACAGCATTCATCATCGCGCGGCTCAGCGGGGCGGAAAAGGCGATCAACCCTGATGCCGGGTCCGCCTCATCATCGCCCACCAAAGTGATGGAGCGCTCCTTGCCATTCAGCCGGAACGTGACGGTACAACCAAAAGCCACCGCCTCGCCATCGGGCGCAGCAACAAGCTGCGCGGTCGCCTGCCGGGTGCGCCAATAGCGCATCTCGCGCTTCGTTGCGGTGATTTCAACCTCGTCCGTCAGACCGGGCAGCAGGGCCTCCAGCGCAACCACCTTCGCCTGAATCTGCGCCAGTCCGCGCGCGGTGACGAGATTGGGGCCGCTCGGAATGGGCAGCTCGAACTTGGGTTCGAGATGTTCTTCATCACTATCCCGGCGAAACGCGACGCTCAACTGGCTGCTCCCTGGCCTCTTTACGAATGACCAGATGAGGCCGCGCCACCGATAACACAAGCCCGCGCGCAATCCTTCATCCACACTGCATTTGCCGCTGGACCTGTCGCCGCCATCATGGCTATCGGCAGCGGCATGAGTGTCATCGCAACCATCATGAATTCCACCACCGGTCAGCCGATCCAGAAAATGACGTTCGGCCGGATGCCCAAGCCCTGGGCGAGCTTCAATCTGGAAAGTGGCGAACTCGTCAAGGCCGATCGCGTCCATGTCGGCAAGCCAGCGCCGGGCAAATTCGTCGCGCCGGTCGAGGTGTGGGTCACGCCAAAAGCCTGATGGACGTGCGCACCAGCCCCACGGAGCACGCGCACGATATCATCATCGTCGGGGCATCGCTGGCCGGGCTGATGACCGCGCTCGCCCTCTCTCGCCATGGCCTGCGCATCCTTCTGCTTGAACGCTCCAACGATACCGACCGCACGGGCGCCGCACTGCAGGTGAATGCAGGGCTGCTCCAGCAATTGACGGGCCGCCCCGGCCGCCTCGCAAGCGGCGTGCAGAGCTGGCAAGCCGTGCATGCCGGGCTGCGCGCGGCAATCGAGGCGCTGCCACGCATCGTCGTGCAGCCGAACATGCGCGTTGAGGATGTGGGGCAGGATGAGCATGGCGCATGGGTTATCACGCGCGACCAGCAGCGCTTCAACGCCACCATGATCGTCGGCGCCGATGGCTATCAAAGTGTCGTGCGGCGGGGCGTCAGCCCGGAGCGTCCGGACGCCATCTTCGCTAATTATCTCGCATGGGTCGGCTTTGCGGATGAGGCGGCGCTGACCTCCCGCTACCCGACCGATCTCGCCTTCCTCGAAGCGGGCGACTATTATCTGCTCGGCTTCCCCCTACCTGCCCATGATGGCAGCAACGCGCCGGGCGAGCGCCGCATCGGCTGGGGCTGGTATGACGCAGGCCATAATGCGATTTTGCGGGAGACAGGCGCGGTCGAGGGCAGCCTCGTGCGCCACTCATTGCGCCCCGGCGATATGCCGGACGCGCTCTTTGATGAGCTGGCCGTGCTGGCCAAGCGCCATTGGCCCTCCCCCTGGCGCGAGGCAATCCTGGACTGCATCGCCCGCCGCACCGTGCTTGGCACCCCCGTGGTGGAATATCTGCCGGATCGGCTCGTGAATGGGCGGCTATGCCTCGTCGGCGATGCCGCCCATGTCTCGACCCCGATGACCGGCAATGGCTTCACCACCGCAGCCAATGATGCGATCACGCTCGCAACCTATCTTGACGCAGACAGCCTCGACACGGACTTCACCCAAGCCCTGCTCCGCTACGAGGCGGCCCGACTGCCGACCGTGCGGGGCGTCGTCCAGTCCGGCCAGCGCTTCAGCCGCGACTTTGTGAGCAAGGCGCGCTGAGCGCCGAACCTCATTTCGCGCTGCGCGATGCCTCCTTCTTCGCCGGAGCAGCGGTGAAGTTGAGATAGAGGAAGACCAGCCCCGCCGAGATCATGATCAGCCCGAACCACAGGATCGGTCCGAACACCCAGCCATGACTCCCCGCCGACAAAGGCAATGCCACTGCCAGCATCCCCCATGCCACGCCGCGCAGCCGCCGCTTGCGCGCCTGCGTTGGCCGCGTGCCAAGGCGCCGGTTGTGATGATCGTCCATCGAGAGGCCGAACAAAGCGAAAGCGATCAACACGCAGAGCAGAGCCAGCCAGATCATTCTGCAGGCTCCAGCGCAGGCATGGCTGGGGCGGGCACAGAGCGCGCGGCCCGTTTGCGCTTCTCGGCAGGCCGGTAGCGTGACACGCGCAGGGCCACCGCCCCGAACGCGAGGCCAAACACGAACACCGTCAAATCAGCCCCCGCCATCACATAATCCCCCTGCGCAATCATCGCGAACAGCCCGCTCGGCGTTGCCACCACATTATAGAAAGGCAGCGCACAGAGCAGCGCAGCCGTAGCGGCAAGCAGCACCACCCAGGCCTGCGCCGGTCGCCGAACGCACGCAAAAATGATGGAGAAAGCGATTGCCAGAAACAGGATGTGGACCTCCCACTGCGCGCGGTCCTGCATCCCCACGGGCAGCAAACGGTTCGCCCAGAACATGCAGGCCGTGCCCAGCGGAAAGCCCGCCAAAATCCCCACATTGCTCCGCTCGACGAGCCGGAAGCCGAAATGCGGCCGCGCCGGATCGGGCAGCTTCTCACGCCGCTTCACCACCCAAAGCACCATGCCGCTCGCAACCATCACCGATCCTGCAACGCCGCACAGGAAGTAAATCCAGCGCAGCCCTGCATCGGCAAAGCGCCCGGCATGCAGCCCGACCATCGCACCCGCCGTCACCGTCGCGCCGCCCGGCGCTGGCGATTGCCACAGCATCCTCCCGCTCGCACCATCATAAACCAGCGATGGCGTGCGCGCAGACAGCATGGATGATCCCGAACGGCTGAGCGTAATCCGCGCGCTGCTGTCGCCCGGCTCGCTGATGTCGATATAGCCGATCGGCCCGCCAAGACGCTTTTGCGCATCGCGCACCACGCCGACCAGATTGACCAGCGGTGCTGGCTTGTCGGCCCGCTCTACCGCCTCAGGCTCGGCGAACACGGCATCATAAAACTTGCCACTCTCGGTATAGTTAGCGACGATCGCCCAGGGCATCAGCATCGCCATCAGCGTGACGACGCCGGTGTAGGTGATCATCAGATGGAAGGGCAAAGCCAGCACGGCTGTCGCATTATGCCCATCCAGCCAGGATCGTTGCCCCTTGCCCCGCCGCAGCGTGAAGAAATCCTTGAAGATCTTCTTGTGCGTCACAATGCCGGAGAGGATCGCGACCAGCATCATCATCGCCGCCAGCCCCACCAGCCAGCGCGCCCAGATGACGGGGACATAATGGAGATCGAAATGGAAGCGGTAGAAAAACTCGCCACCGCGCGTGTCTCGCGCCGTCACGGCATCGCCTGATGCGCCGATCAGGGCCTTCGTGTCGCTCCCCCGACGTCGGCGCGGCTTTTCGCCTTCCTTGGGCTGGGGTTGCCAGAAGATCTGCGCACCCGGCAGCCGTTCGCTCGGCATCGTGATGAACCAGCTTTTCGCGTCCGGCGCTTTGTCCTGCAAATAGCGCTGCGCGCCTGCCAGCACGACCTCGGGCTGCTCGACGCGAGGCAGCTCCGGCCGCATCCAGCGATTGAGCCCCTCGCGCCAAAAGGCAATCGTGCCCGCCGCGAAGATGAGGAACAGCAGCCAGCCAAGCAAAAGGCCAGACCATGTGTGCAGGAAGGATTGCGACTGACGAAAGCTCTTGCTCATACCCGCCCCGTTGCCAAAATGGAGAGCCATGTGATGGCGCCTGCCAGCCCGCCCGCCAGCAGCAATGTCCAGAAAGCGCGCCAGCCACTGCGCGCGGCAAAGGCCCACATCGCGGCGAAAGCGCAGAGCGCAAAGGCGATCAGCGTCGCGCTGATCGTCACCTGCGATCGATCACCCGGCAGGATGCGCGCGAGCGCCATCCCCCACAGGCTGCCCACCGCATAGCCAAGCGGTATGGCGGCGAGAACGCGCAGCATCATGTCGCCTCGCCGCCGCCAGGGCGCGGTTTTGGTGCCCCCGCCCCTGCTCATCGACCCGCTCTTGCTCATCGATACGTGTACCGCAGCGTCGCGAACACCGTGCGCGGCTCGCCATAATAATTGCCGCGCCCCGTCGAGGAGATGCGCGCATAATAATTGCGGTCGAACACATTATCGACATTCACGGAAAGCGAGAGCTGATCGTTGATCTGATAGCCCGCTCGCAGATCGACCACTGCATAGCTCCCCTGCCGCACGATGGATGAGCGCGTGCGCACGGTGCCGTTGGGATTGAACACCGCCGCATTGCCGCCAAAGGTCGAGCTGAACCAGGTCAGCCCACCACCCAGGCTGAAGCCTTCGAGCGTTCCGCTTGCGGGCTCATAATTGGTGAACAGCTTGACCATATGCTCGGGGATGACCGGCACGAAGGAAATGCCCTCAAGCAGCGCATTGCTGTCCTCCAGATATTTGGTCTTGGTGTAGCTATAGCCACCATTCACGCGCCAGCCGGGCATGATCTCGCCAGCGGCCTCCACTTCAACACCGCGCGAGCGCACCTTGCCGATCTGGAAGATCACATCGGGCAGATTCTCATCGCTGAAGATGCGGTTCGACTGCTCGATCTGATAGACGGCGGCGGACAGGAGAAGCTTGTCATCGAACAGTGACAGCTTGGTGCCCGCTTCATATTGCGCGCCCATGAGCGGCTGGATCGCCTCGCCATCGGCGCGCGGCTTGGCGTTCGTCTGCGGCGTGAAGCTGTCTGCATAGCTTGCATAGATGTTGAGGTCGTCCGTCAGATCCCAGACGATGCCTCCATAGGGCGTGAAGCGACCGTGGATGCCATAGCCAGTCGTCGGCCCCGCCACGGGAAGCAGCGTCTTGTTGGTCGTATCCCACCAGGTGAAGCGACCGCCGCTGACAAGCGTGAAGCCCTCAAACAGGCTGAGGCGCAACTGACCATAAGCGCCATATTGCTCGACACGAGCCTGTGTCCCGCCATAAACCTGCGTCACCGCACCCAGCGGCCCCACAAAAGCGGGCAGCAATCCATATGGATTGAGCGGCGGCTCGGCGGGCGACACCGGATTGTAGATATCGATCGTCGCATAGCGTGAGAGGCGGGTGAAGTAGGAGGAAGAGGAGCTCCACTGATAATCCGCGCCCACGATCAGCGAATGGTCACGCCCCAAGGCGGAGAAGCTGCCGATCAGGTTGAGGTCTGCCGCGCGGGTGCGATAGAAGCTGTCGCCGCGATAAGCGATGTGGGAGGTTGTGCCGTTCGTCTCGGTAACCGGCGCATTGCCGACATAGCTATATGTATCGCGACGATCGACGTCCGTCATCATGCCACTGGCGCGCACGGTCCAATTGCCAGCCAACTCGTGGGAAAGCTCGGCAAAGCCCGTCCACACGGCTGAGCGCAAACGGTTCCAGTCCGCCCCGACATAGGTGGAGCGGCGGATATCGAGCAGCTTGCCGTCGCTCCCATCGGCGCCACCGATCAGGCCGGGGAGACCGGACTGGATCGATGGCTTGTAGCGATCATAGCTCCCACCGATCGTGACGGTGGTGCGCTCACCCAGATCGATATCGCCCACGATGAAGGCGCCTACGCGATTGCGCGTGGCATAATCGAAGAACTGCTCCTGATCCTGCGCCATCACCCCTGCGCGCAAGCCCGCCGAAGGGCCAACCGGCACGGATACATCAAGCTCGCCGCGCAGGTTGGAATAGCTGCCAGCGCCAAGCACAGCCTTCACCTGCAGATCATCGGCGGGCCGCTTGCGGATGAAGTTGATGCTGCCGGCAGGATTACCCGATCCGCTGAACAAACCCGCAGGACCCCGCAAAATCTCGATGCGCTCATAGAAAAACAGGTCCGGTACGACAGCTGGAAACTGGAAGGCCAGTGTCGGCGTGCCATCGACCAGGAAATTGTTGATGGCGAACCCGCGCGACAGATAGGATGGATCCTCACTGCCAACACCATTGACCGTGATGCCGACCGTCGCGGTGAGCGCATCTTCCAGCGTCTGGAGGTTCTGCGCCTCGATCTGCGCGCGGTTCACCACGGTGATCGTGTTCGGCACATCCTTGAGCGGCGTGACGGTTTTGCCGACATCTTGATTATAGCTTTTGCCGATGACGATGATGGCCCCGTCGCGGTCTCGCGCATCATCCGCGCTCTCGTCGGCGCTGCTATTGGCATGGGCAGGCATTGCAGCAGCAAGCATCGCCACGGCAAGCGCGGCGCAAACGTTCAGATCAACTATTTTCACGAATCAGAAACTCCCCGGTTCAGGGGAGCCGTTAGCCGCACATGAGAGTCATTATCAATATAAAATATTGATCGGTTGCGCTGGGTTAATCCGGTTCGCGGGAGTCATTTCCCATTCAACCAAACACTGCGCGCAACCTCTATGCGGTCGCAAGCATCAAACAGGCGCAATGATACCCAAGCGCAATCAGCCTTTAAGCCGATTGAGCTCCGCCTCGACGGCCACACAGCCCTCTTCGCTTTCGACCGCAAGGTCGATCGGCCGTGCGCCCAATGTCGCATTGTCGCTGTTCAGGAACAGCAGCGCCTCGTCGCGACCCAGAACGGCAAAGGCGAGCTGCGATATCCGGCCCTGTCGCGCGGCGGTCACCGGCGACAGAGGCGGCCCCTTAGGGCGCTTGCGGAAATAATTATTCACTCATTGCGCTCAGGCTGGGGGCGCTCAGGCCGGGCGCGCTCAGGTTGGCCTTTTCGGCCTCCTGCTTGGACTTGCTGGTTTCGCTGCGCAAAACCCGCTCCGCCATCGTCCGCCAGGCCGCTTCGGACCGCAAGCAGCGATCCCGAACATTGTCCAGCCGCGTCTGCTCGGCTTCACGTGCGCAATCTGCGGCGCGTGTCAGGTAAAAGTCGCTGGTGACGGACATGGGCCTGTTCCTTTATTCTGTGATCGGGCGACTACTCAATCAATCGATCATATCTGCGACGATCTGACGAAGATCACGCCGCGAGAGAGTTGCACCGGTCTGCGCACGGTCTGATGACGCGAGGCGAAGATGCGGGGCTTTGAAGATATTGGGGTTAAGTGACTTAACAACAAGATGAGAACGAAAGTGCATAAGATCCTTGTCGCGCGAATATTGACGCGCGTAAATTTGATATGTGTGAGCTATTGGCGACCGAGGCTGTGCATCTGCGCGCATGAATGCGGCGTGCGCTGCGGAAGGTAGATTTGCTACCCGGAGACTTGCAAATGGACGACCTGAAAACAGGCGACTTGCAAAAGGGCGGCTGGCTATCGGCAACTCGGCAGGATCGCGGTCATCATGGACCACGCAATCTGGACTGCGACGCATCTTTCCGGCGGAACGGGCGATAATATGAAAGTGAGAGTCCAGATGGGCATCGAAACGCCCATCTGGCATATCTTGTTCGATCAGGCTGGCGAGAACCAAGATTTTCTCATCATCCAAAAATAAAGCTGGGTCGATGTTTACAGCTGAGAGATTGCCACGCCGGTCGGCTTCGACTTCGTAGCTAAGACGCTGGTCCTGCTGAAGCGTTGCCATGCCGGCGCGCTCAACGGCACTGATGTGCACGAAGCTGTCGTTGCCGCCATCGTCAGGCTTGATGAAACCATAGCCCTTGTCGGCGTTGAAGAATTTGACTGTGCCTACTGGCATGATATGTTTCCTATCTCGAAAACAGAAATGGTCCGCCCGGAAAGTCCTGGCAGAGCTGGTAGCGTGAGAAGGGAAGGATCAGCTTTAAGCGTCAAATTCCGTCGCATGCGACGTTAGCCTTTGCAATATGAATGCTTGGGCATCAAAAGTCAAGGCGAATAGTTTTTATTACCAACTTCCTGAATGACTCGGCGCCCGGTATCCTCATAAAATGACGAGATCGTTGCGAGGTTAAGCGACAAGGGAATGACAGCTTTCCCCTGACTTGAATCCTGTTGGGCGCCTTCTGTGTCCCCACCCCCGGCAATACCCAGATCGGCGATCAAAGACGCCGCCCGCCAATGAGGGCTCGGCCCGCGCATCCGCGCCGCGATGCGCCCCATCGCGCGCAGCCTGCCATGATCGGCCGCCGCCATGCCCACCAGCTGCTCCACCGCAAGAAGCTTCTTGGATGTATTGCTGATCCGATCGAACAACTCGGCATCATGCCCTGCCCCGCTGATCTGCCCGGCGGTATCGTTCAGCAGCACCGCCAGAAAGCGATCGAGCTCGCGGATACGGTTGGCCGTGACCCGCATCTGCACCTTGGCAGCCAGACTAGGCGTGCGGACTGATGCGGATCCTTCAACCACAGGGTATCGCGAAACAAATTCGCAGCCCGCCAATAATGTCGAATAAGATATGAGCGAAGAATCATCGTCCAACGCTTTGGTACAGGCAGCTTGGGGGAAAAGATCAGGCAATGCACAAACCTCCTTTTCTCTTCCAAAGATGAGTGCCGATGCTGCGCAATAGCAGCGGCTGGATTAAAGCACTCGCTAAAAATGCGGATATGGTGTAGCAGGCTGCATCGTTGCTCTTCGCCCGCAAGCATGTGACGCCTGAGAGAAGAGTCTTCCTCCCGCTTGCTCGCCGGAAGACTCAAGATGCGCTTTCAGTCCATGTCATCGATGCAAGGCAAGCTGAGCGGCGGGTCTTTTCACCTTGGCATCGCAACCCAAGTCAGCACGCATGATAGCGCGTTGGCACTGGCAATGCGGCATCATCTCGATCGCATCCTGAGCGACGGCTCGTTGAGCGAAAATCCCGATTGCGGGAAGGCCGACGCCTGATGTCTCCGGCGCAGGCGCAAGCCACGGCGCCGCCAATTCATTCCAAGCGCTCCCCAGCGCTGCCAATTTTCTCGACCCGAAAGGTATTCCTATGAGCCGCGCAATCAACTTCTCCCTGACCGAGGTCGAAATCACGCGTCGCTGCAAGGATGCGGATGTCGGCATCAGCGTGATGGAAGCTCTGCCCAAGGGCGGCACGCGCCTGGTGTGCAAGACCAATGACGGCGCCGAGACGATGCGCCGCCGCCATCCCAAGCAGGTTCTGGATGGCACGCAGGCGCGCAATCCCTTCTTCGTGCCAGTGTTGCAGCGCCAATAATATCCTATCGCGGGGCGAGGGCGCGCCAACACGCACCCCGCCCCGCGCATTGCGCGTCGCGAGACGCTCAAGGACTCCCCTTCAACCAAGGAGGCGCCGCATGGATCTCAATCAACTCTATCATGATCATCAATTGACCCTGATGCGCGCATCGCGGGCGTTCGATAGCCGCGTGCGACTGGCGCAGGAAAAGCGCGCCATCACCATCGCCCGCGCGATCGAGACCAAGCAGCGCGCGCTGGGCGCAGCGGCCGCACGCCGTTGGGAAGCGCCCTATTCGAGCGCCAATCGCATGGCCTGAACGGCTTCAACTCATATATGGGAGGCACGATCATGCCAGCTAGCCTGAAATTCTGCCTCGAACGCGCTGCTGAAAATGCGATCGCCGCACGCACCGCTTCATCAACCGACATGCGCGAACAATATCTGACATCCGAGCTCGCCTGGCGCGCCATGGCGGACAACAGCATCGAGATGGCAGACGCCGAAGCCGCCTGAACATGGGCGTAACAGGATGAACCGAAGGAGCGTTTTGGCGATACGCGCGTATTGATCATGTCATGCCCGGAGGTAAGCCCATGTTGTCGCAACGGATTGAGTATGAGCAGGACAAACTGATCGCCATTGGCAGCACCCCTCCCAGCAGCGCGTTGAGCGCTGAAGATCAGATGCTGATGCGCCAATATGGCATTTCGCTCACCGCATTGGGCCGATTTGAATTCGGATCGTTCGCTTATTCCACATTGCCGCTCGCAGTTGCGCAGGCACGTCAGGCTGAGCGCCGATCGCTGAGCTAGAAGCCTTCATCCGAGCGTGAAGAAGGGGCCGTCCGACAAGGACAGGCCCCTTTCTCATGCCCGCCTCACTCCACCGATTGCACTTCATCGGTGTGCACAGTGAAGCCGACCAGCAGCGCCGAGCCAAAGGACGTCGTCAGCGCCGTATCCGTCGCATCACGCCCGCGCGCCATCAGGATGCGGCCAATGCGCGGGGCATTGTGGCGCGCATCATAAGTGTACCAGTCGCCATCGATATACACATCGAACCAGGCGCTGAAGTCCATCGGCGTATCCATCACCGGCACACCGATATCGCCGAGATAACCCGTGCAATAACGCGCCGGAATATTCATGCACCGGCACAACGTAATCGCCAGATGCGCAAAGTCCCGGCACACGCCGACCTGCTCCTGATAGGCATTCCAGGCCGTCTTGTCCGACCGGGCATGTTCATAGCCAAAGCGGATCTGCCGATGCGCAAAGTCGACCAGCGCCTCCACCCGATCACGCGCGGACGTCAGATGCCCCGCCTGTCCCCACGCAACCTGCATCAGCCGGTCGGTTTCGCAATAGCGGCTGCCCAGCAGATAGACGAGCACATCGTCCGGCAATTCCTCCACCGGCATTTGCGGTCCATCGGGCGCGCGCACATCCACCAGCCCGCTATCCTCGATGACGAAGCTGTTGGAGAGCGTCACACCGCCCACCGGCACCGTGAAGCGCGTGCAGATATTGCCGAAGATATCGACATAATCATACATCGCCATATCAGGCCGCGCCTGCACGCGACTTGTGGTCCTCAAATCCTTGTTACGGGAAGGATGGACATTGAGCAGCGCCAGCATGGGCGTCGGCTGGTCCGTTTCAAAGCGGATCTCATATCCAGCACGGATCAACATGCGATGTCCTTTCGTTTTGAGGCCAAACGACCGTCTTGATATGTGGTTCCGCTCTGCTCACCGCTGCCTTTTGGCGGCGTCGCATCGGCGCAAATTTCGATCTTGATATCCATGCCCTGATAGCTGCCGGGGAAGCCGGACCAGCTGCCCGAGAGCGGAATGGCCTGATAGGGATCCCGCGCCACCGCCACGCGCACAAGGCCGCGATTGCCGATGATGCCATTGGTCGGGTCAAACTCCACCCAGCCGGAACCGGGCAGGAACACGCGCACCCAAGCATGGGTGTTGCCACCGCCAATGCGCCCTTCCTGCGGGGTCGGATTATAGACATAGCCCGAGACGAACCGCGCCGCGAAGCCAAGCGCGCGCACCGCCTCGATCATCAGCACCGCAAAGTCGCGGCATGTGCCCTGCCGCAGCTGCAGCGTCTCGATGGGCGTCTGCGTGCCCTTGGCCTGCCGCGCCACATAGGTGAAGTCGCTGCGGATACTCTTCGCCATGTCGCTCAGCATCGCCACCGTATCCGTCGCCCCGCCCCGCTTGACGAAGCGTCGCGCCCATTCATCCACCATCCGCGTCGGGTCGAGATGCTGGCGCTCGATCGACCGGATCAGGTCCGGCATATCCTCGGACGAATAAGTGAAGGGATATTGCCGCGCATACTCCTCCATCTCGATTTCATTGCGGTGCAATGGCGTATGATCGAGATGGACGGTGCTAAGCACGGAAAGCTCCTTCGCGCGCTTTTCGAACTGCGCGATGGCCAGCGAATTACCAAAGACGTCATGCACATAGCGCAATGAGCTCGGCTCAGGCGAAATCTCCAGCGTCGCATCGACCAGCCGCTGATCGAAGCTCTCGCGCGGACGCATCATGATTCTATGTTCGCCGAATGACGCCGGTTGGCTATAGCGATAGCGGGTCAGATGGCTGATCGACAGCATAGCCACGGAGAAAGCCTCGCATCATGGGGATCGAGCGCAATGGTCATTGAGCGCGAAAATTTGCTTGGCCCGGATGATGCCGAGCCAGTTCTGCTCCTCAACGCGCAAGGGCGCTCCCCGTTCCTGCTCACGGGCGATCATGCGGGGCGCGCCATTCCGCAGGCGCTCGGCACGCTGGACCTGGGACCCGACGATCTGGCGCGCCACATCGCCTGGGATATCGGCGTGCGCGCCCTGGGCGAGCGGCTTTCGGCAGCGCTGGATGCGCCTTTCATCCCCCAGCGCTACTCAAGGCTGGTGATCGATTGCAATCGCGAGCCTTCAACGCAGGAGGCGATCCCACCCATCGTGGATGGCTCGCACATCCCCGCCAACCAACAGCTGAGCCAAGCGCAGAAAAACGCGCGGATCGCCGAGATCCACCAAGTCTATCATGCCGCAATCGCGCAACAGATCGCCCGGCGGGAAGCGCTGTCCATGCCCACCATCCTCATCGCCCTGCACAGCTTCACGCCAAAGCTTGGGGAGCGGGTTCGCCCGTGGGATATCGGCATACTGCATAATGGCGCGAACGATGATTTCGCCCGCGCCCTGCTGCGCGTCCTGCAATCCGATGGCGCGCTGATCGTCGGCGATAACGAGCCCTATCATATGGATGCGACCGACTTCAGCATCCCACACCACGCTTTTGCGCGCCACCTGCCCTATGCCGAGATCGAGGTGCGACAGGATCTGATCGCCGATGAAGCTGGCCAATCGCGCTGGGCAACCATCCTTGCCGATGCCCTCCCTCGCGCTGCCGCAGCCCATAACGACTGATCCAGATTAGCATCCCGATCGCCAGGGAACCTTCCCGATCCTTGAGGCGTAATTGCTCTGAAGCGGCGAGCTTGCTCTGCCGCAATCAGCTTAAAATGATCGGGAGACATGTGAATGGCTAAGAACAGCAAGGGCAATATATCGCTCAGCGTGGATAACAGTTCCGCATCGCCTAGCCTCGATAACAGCCTTGCCGATCATGCGCCCGGAAGCGGCCAGACCAAGGTCGAAACCACCATCGGTGCCGGTGGCGAAACCCATCAGAACATCGCCGAAGGCAGCGATCACAGCAATGGCGTGTCGCACCTCACCGATAATTTCGGTCATCGCATTGCGGACAATCAGAACAGCCTGAAGGCTGGCGAGCGCGGCCCTGCCCTGCTTGAAGATTTCATCCTGCGCGAGAAGATCTTCCACTTCGATCATGAGCGCATCCCTGAGCGCATCGTCCACGCCCGTGGATCGGGCGCACATGGCGTGTTCGAATGCACCACGGCAATCCCCGAGCTCACCAAGGCCTCGATCTTTCAGGAAGTCGGCGCAAGCTGCCCTGTGTTCGTGCGCTTCTCCACCGTCGCTGGTGGTGCAGGCTCCATCGACACCCCGCGCGACGTGCGCGGCTTTGCGGTGAAGCTCTATACCGACAGCGGCAATTGGGATCTGGTCGGCAACAACATCCCGGTCTTCTTCATTCAGGACGCCATCAAATTCCCCGATCTCGTCCACAGCGTGAAGATGGAGGCCGATCGCGGCTATCCGCAGGCCGCCTCCGCGCATGACACCTTCTGGGATTTCATCAGCCTGATGCCGGAATCCATGCACATGATCATGTGGGCCATGTCGGATCGGGCGATCCCCCGCTCGCTGCGCATGATCGAAGGTTTTGGCGTCCACAGCTTCCGCTTCGTCAATGCAGCGGGCGACGGCAAGTTCGTCAAATTCCACTGGAAGCCAGTGCTGGGCATCGAATCTCTCACATGGGACGAAGCCGTTAAGATCGCCGGTGCCGACCCTGATTTCCACCGTCGCGATCTCTTCGAGGCCATCGCCAATGGCGACTTCCCGCAATGGGATCTGGGCGTGCAGATATTCGACGAGGAATGGGCCGCGCAGCAGCCTTATGACGTGCTCGACGCGACCAAGCTGATCCCCGAGGAAGTCATTCCCGTGCAGCTTGTTGGCCGCATGACGCTCAACCGCAATGTCGATAATTTCTTCGCGGAAACTGAGCAGGTTGCCTTCCTGCCCACCAACATCATCCCCGGCATTGATTTCACCAATGATCCGCTGCTGCAGGGCCGCCTCTTCTCCTATCTGGACACGCAAAAGTCGCGCCTCGGCACGACCAATTTCCACCAGATTCCCATCAACGCGCCCAAATGCCCGTTCCACAATTTCCAGCGCGATGGGCTGATGCAGACGATGGTGCCAACCGGTCGCGCCAATTATGAGCCGAATAGCCTTGCCGATGCTGGCGAAGATGGCGGCCCGCGCGCTTGCCCGGAAACCGGCTTCACCTCGTTCGCCGAGAATGGCGAGCGCAATGATCCCTCGGAGAAGCTCCGCGTCCGCGCCGAGCTGTTTGCGGATCATTATAGCCAGGCACGGCTTTTCTTCCGCTCGCAAACGGAGAATGAGCAGGCGCACATCGCCTCTGCCATCGTGTTCGAGCTATCCAAGGTACAGCTTGAGCATATCCGTGAGCGGGTGATCTCTCGCCTGCGGAATATCGACGAGGATCTGGCCAGCCGCGTGGCTGATGGTCTGGCGATGCCCCTGCCCGAAAAGGCAAAGGCCGCAAAAGAGCCCATCGACATGGACGTGTCGGATGCGCTGTCGATCCAGAAGCAGGCCAAGGATACGCTCAAGGGCCGCAAGGTCGGCATTTTGTTCGGCGAAGGATCGGACAAGGCGTCTATCGATACGCTGGTCGCGGATATTCAGGGCGCAGGCGGCACGGCCTTCCTCGTCGCGCCAAAGGTTGGCGGCATCAAGGTGAAGGGCGGCACATTGAAGGCTGATGGCCAGTTGGCCGGTTCGCCATCCGTGCTGTTCGATGCGGTCGCTTCGATCCTCATGCCCGATCAGGCGCAGAAGCTCACCAAGGATGGCGCCGCGATCCAGTGGTTCATGGATGCCTTCGCGCATTGCAAAACCATCGCGCACTGCAAGGGCACGCAGATCCTGCTCGATAAGGCCAATGTCGAGCCGGATGATGGCGTCGTGCCAATCGAGTCCTTCATGGAAACCGGTGTCATGCGCCACTGGGCTCGCGAGCCCAAGGTGCGTGACCTCGCATAAGGAGAGAATGATGGCGAAGCTGGACGTCGCGACGATCGAAAAGCCCTCCGCCGAGCGGGCCAAGGCGGAGGCGATTGCTTCCGCCAAAGCGCTCGTGCCGGATCTCAACGCGCGCATCGGCAGCACGCCCGCCACGAAGTTCCGGGGCAACCCGGATATCTTCGGGCGGCTGGTGCAGGATCATGACCGGCACCGCGCGCTCTTTGCCATGATCGAGGAGACAAAGGGAAAGTCTGCTGACCGCGAGACGCTATTCCTGGAGCTGACAAAAGAGCTGAAATCTCACGCGGCGGCGGAAGAACAGGCGCTCTGGTCGACCGTGATGCGCAATCCCGAGACGACTGACACTGCGCGCCATGCCGTCTCCGAGCATAAGGAGATTGACGACATGCTCGCCGATCTCGCCGCGCGGGATATGGCCTCGAAGGCGTGGATGAAGCGCTTCGCCGATCTGAAGGAGGAATATCTCCATCACATCCGCGAGGAAGAGCAGGAGCAGTTCGAGGCAGCCGAGGAAATCCTCACGCCAGCCGATCTCAAGCATATGCGCAGCGTGTTCAACACCCGCAAGCAGGAGGAAAAGGCGGACGTGGAGATCGAGAAGAAGATCAAGCTCAAGGACTGACCAGACAGCCGCTCAGCAGGAAAGCGCACCTATGTTCACGCAGCTCAACCCACCCATTCCGCTCAAGGTTATCGGCAAGGGCGATGGCTATGCCATCGGGATGATCGATTATGGTCAGGAGCATAATCTCATCTGGGTGACGGCATTGAGCGAAAGCGGCGAAATCTGGTGCGCACCAAATCCGATGGTGCGGATGGGCAAGAACTGGACGATGGGCCGGGACGCACCCGCCTTTCCAAGCGAAGTCCCACAAAGCGCCGCTGCTGCCTAAAGCTTTGACTTAGGCTGCCATGAATTTAGAGTGGCGCGCAAGGCGTGTGCTGCGTGCGCCCGGAGGATTTGGCTTCCGAATACGGAGAACCGGTCTAACCGTTTTCTTCAGGAGCCTCCATGTCATCGCATGATAACCACGCGCGCCCCTTCTCAATGCTGCGCACCTTTCTGGACAGTTCCGCCTCTGGCGGACTGATCCTGATGGGCGCCGCCGCGCTCGCACTGATCGTCGCCAATTCCGCTCTCGCGCCTGCCTATTTCGCGACCCTGAGCCGCTATGTCGGCCCCCTCAGCCTCATCCACTGGATCAATGATGCGCTGATGGCGGCCTTCTTCCTGCTCGTCGGGCTGGAGATCAAGCGCGAGATGCTGGATGGGCAACTCGCCACATGGAACCGCCGCATCCTCCCCGGCGTTGCCGCACTCGGCGGCATGACCATGCCCGCGCTCGTCTTCCTGCTTTTCAACTATAGCGACCCGGTGACCGTGCGCGGCTGGGCCATTCCCGCCGCCACGGATATCGCCTTCGCCCTCGGCGTGCTGTCTCTGCTCGGCAATCGCGTGCCGACCTCGCTCAAAATCTTCCTCACCGCGTTGGCGATCATCGATGATCTGGGCGCAGTTGTCATCATCGCGCTGTTCTACACCGGCAATCTCTCGCTCTTCTATCTCGGCCTGTCCACGCTCGCCCTCGCCATCCTCATCATCATGAACCGCATGGGCGTGCTGCGCCTCATCCCCTACCTGATCGTCGGCGCGATCCTCTGGTATCTCGTCCTGCGCTCCGGCGTCCATGCCACCATCGCAGGCGTGCTGCTGGCCCTCACAATCCCCCTGCGCGCCAAACCGGGCGGGCTCGATGACGAAGCCGCCTCCCCCCTCCACAGGCTGGAGCACAAGTTGCACGGCTGGGTGACGTTCCTGATCATCCCCATCTTCGGTTTCGCCAATGCGGGCGTGTCCTTCACCGGCCTCACGCCCGCAGTGCTGACCGACCATCTCACGCTAGGTGTCGCTTTGGGATTGCTCGTCGGCAAGCTGGTCGGCGTGTTCGGCAGCGCCTATCTCGTCATCCGCCTGGGCTTCGCGGAAATGCCAATGGGCGCGAGCGTGCGGCAATTGCTCGGCATCTCTTTGCTGTGCGGCATCGGCTTCACGATGAGCCTGTTCATCGGCCTGCTCGCCTTCGCCGATAACCCCCTCATTCAGGAGGAGGTGAAGATCGGCATCCTTGCAGGCTCGCTCACCGCTGGCCTACTCGGCTGGCTGGTGCTCCGCTTTTCGCCGCTCAGTCGATTGAGCGGGCAAGATTGCGATTGATGCCCAAGGCAACCAGCGTGCCGATCGCACCCGAGAGCAGATAAGCGCCCGCCGCCAGCAAGCCCCATTCGCTCGATAGCCACAGCGCCGCCATCGGCGCGAACCCCGCGCCAAACAGCCATGCAAGATCGGACGTCAGCGCCGCGCCCGTATAGCGCTTGCCCGGCGTAAAGCCCGATGACAGCGCGCCGGAGGATTGCCCGAACGCCAGCCCAAGCAGGATGAAGCCCACAAACATGAAGGCGGATTCGCCAAGCTCGCCAGCCTCCAGCAATTGCGGCGCAAAGCCGCTGAACGCCGCAATCGCCGCCGCCGTGAAGCCAAGCACCGTCCGCCGCCCCACCCTGTCCGCCAGATAGCCCGACGCCACAATCGCACCCACGCCGAACGCCGCCGCAATCGCCTCGATCCCCAAAAAGCGCACCGGGCTTTCCTCGGTAAAGAGGAACACCCAGGAAAGCGGGAACACCGTCACCATATGGAACATCGCAAAGCTTGCGAGCGGCGCAAATGCACCAGCAAGGATGATCCGCCACTCGGTGCGCACCGTATCGATGATGGGCGCGGGATGCAGCTCCTGCTGGTCCAGCAACTCCGTATATTGCGGCGTCACCACGATCCGCAGCCGCGCGAACAGCGCCACCACATTGATCGCAAAGGCGACGAAGAAGGGATAGCGCCAGCCCCAGCTGAGAAAATCCTCGGCGGGCAGTGACGAAATAAGGAACATGAACAGCAGGCTCGCCACGATCAGGCCCAGAGGGGCGCCCAATTGCGGGATCATCGCATACCAGCCGCGCTTGCCCTCCGGCGCATTCAGCGCGAGCAGCGATGCCAGCCCATCCCATGAACCACCCAGCGCCACGCCCTGCCCCATGCGCAGCAGCGCGAGTAGCAGCACGGCGTTCATGCCCAGCGTTTCATAACCCGGCAAAAAGGCGATGGACGCGGTGGAGCCACCCAGCAGAAACAGTGCGATGGTGAGCTTGGCGCCGCGCCCATAAGCCCGGTTGATCGCCGTAAAAATCATCGTGCCAACCGGCCGCGCCAAAAAGGCCAGCGCAAAAATGGCGAAGGACCAGAGCGTGCCGTTCAGCGGATCGGTAAAGGGGAAAAACAGGCTGGGGAACACCAGCACCGACGCAATCGCATAAACGAAAAAGTCGAAGAACTCAGACGTGCGCCCAATGATGACGCCAATCGCAATCTCGGACGGCGCGATCTTGTGCCCGTCATCATGAAGATTGAGGGCATCCTGCTCGAGCTTGGTGATCGGGGCAGTCTTAGAAGTCATCGGATCAAAAGGCCTATAATCTCGGGCAACATAGCGTGTCGCACGCCCAGCATCAATCGATTGGCATCAATCAATGCTTGGCGCGCGCCGGGCTGCAGCGTAACCTCTCCCTGAGCCATAGAGCGCGCAGATGGGATTGGACAAAATGTCCTATGTGCGCCGCAGCATGAGAGGCTTAGGCGAGGCATTATGTTCGCGCATTTTCCCAGAGTCCGTGCCGGGTTGCGGTTTGCTCCCCTGATTGCTGCTGTGCCGTTGTTGGGCGGCTGCGATCTGGTAGTGCTGAACCCCGCCGGAGACATTGCCCAGCAACAGGGCAACCTCATCATCGTGTCGACGCTGCTGATGCTGGTCATCATCCTGCCGGTGATGGCGCTGACGATCCTGTTCGCCTGGCGCTATCGCGCGGCAAACAAGGCGGCGACCTACAAGCCGGATTGGGACCATAGCACACAGCTGGAGCTGGTGATCTGGGCCGCACCACTGCTCATCATCATCTGCTTGGGCGCGATCACATGGGTCGGCACCCATCTGCTCGACCCCTATCGCCCGCTCGCGCGCACCGCGCCGGGCAAGCCCATCGCAGCCGATGTAAAGCCGCTGGAAGTGAATGTCGTCGCGCTCGATTGGAAATGGCTGTTCATCTATCCCGAGCTTGGCATCGCCACGGTGAACGAGCTGGCCGTGCCGGTCGACCGCCCCGTGCGCTTCCGCATTTCCTCCTCCTCGGTGATGAACAGCTTCTATATCCCTGCGCTGGCAGGCCAGATTTATGCGATGCCCGGCATGGAAACCAAGATGCACGGCGTGTTCAACAAGCCGGGGGACTATATCGGCTTCTCGGCCAATTACTCAGGCGCTGGCTTCTCCAACATGCGCTTCGCCGTGAAGAGCCTGCCCGCCGCGCAATTCGCCACATGGGCAAGCGAAGCGAAGAAGGGCGGCGTGAACCTCGATCGCACCACCTATCTCGCGCTGGAGCGCCCGAGCGAGCGCGATCCCGTGCGCCACTTCGCCTCGGTCGATCCGCAATTGTTCGATGCCGTGGTGAATATGTGCGTGGAGCCGGGCAAAATGTGCATGCACGACATGATGTCGATCGACGCCAAAGGCGGCCTCGGCCTTGCCGGCACCTTTAATGTGCGCCAGCTAAGCTATGACAAGTTCGCCGCGCGCGGCAGCGAGCCAGCCATGCTTGGCGGCTCATTTCTGGGCCAGCGCTATGTCGGCGCAATCTGCACAACGCCGATGGCGCCTGTGCAATCCGTCAACGCTCTCCCCACTGACCTTGCGCCGCTGCTTGGCGCCGGCCTCTCCCGCCCGCGCACGCCGTTCACGGCCGAGCGCACCGCACTGAATGAAACGCCCGCGCCCGTGCGCCCGCTTTCCTGATTCGTACCGAGAGCATCATGACACCCACGTCCGCCCCGGAAACAAGCGCCCTTATGGGCCGCCTCTCGCTCGATGCGATCCCGCTGCACGAGCCGATCGTGATGGTCACGATGGCTGTCGTGATCCTCGGCGGGCTTGCGGCAGTCGCGCTGCTCACCAAATTCAAGCTGTGGGGCTATCTCTGGACGGAGTGGTTCACCACCGTGGATCATAAGCGCATCGGCATCATGTATATGATCCTGGGCCTGGTGATGTTCGTGCGCGGCTTTGCCGATGCCATCATGATGCGCATCCAGCAGGCAATGGCATTCGGCGGGTCCGAGGGCTATCTCAACGCTCATCATTATGACCAGATTTTCACCGCGCACGGCGTGATCATGATCTTCTTCGTCGCGATGCCGCTCATCACCGGCCTGATGAACTATATCGTGCCGTTGCAGATCGGCGCGCGGGACGTGTCCTTCCCCTTCCTCAATAATTTCAGCTTCTGGATGACCACGTCCGGCGCCGTGCTGACGATGGCGTCTCTCTTCATCGGCGAGTTCGCGCAGACCGGCTGGCTGGCTTATCCGCCGCTCTCGGGGATATCCTACAGCCCCAGTGTCGGCGTGGATTATTATATCTGGTCGCTCCAGATCGCCGGTGTCGGCACGACGCTCTCCGGCATCAACCTCATCGTGACGATCCTCAAGATGCGCGCGCCCGGCATGGGCCTGATGAAGATGCCCATCTTCACCTGGACGAGCCTGTGCGCCAACATCCTCATCGTGGCCTCCTTCCCCGTGCTGACCGCCGTGCTCGCCCTGCTCACGCTCGATCGCTATGTCGGCACCAACTTCTTCACGAACGACTTTGGCGGCAGCCCGATGATGTATGTGAACCTCATCTGGATTTGGGGTCATCCGGAGGTTTACATCCTCATCCTGCCCCTGTTCGGCGTCTTCTCGGAGGTCGCATCCACCTTCTCGGGCAAGAAGCTGTTTGGCTATACCTCGATGGTTTACGCCACCATCGTCATCACCATCCTCTCCTATCTCGTGTGGCTGCATCACTTCTTCACGATGGGCTCGGGCGCGAGCGTGAACAGCTTCTTCGGCATCACCACGATGGTGATTTCGATCCCCACCGGCGCCAAGCTCTTCAACTGGCTCTTCACCATGTATCGCGGGCGCATCCGGTTCGATCTGCCGATGATGTGGACCATCGCCTTCATGCTCACCTTCGTCGTGGGCGGCATGACCGGCGTGCTGCTTGCCGTGCCGCCAGCCGATTTCGTGCTGCACAATTCGCTCTTCCTGGTGGCGCATTTCCACAATGTGATCATCGGCGGCGTGCTCTTCGGCCTGTTCGCGGCAATCAATTACTGGTGGCCCAAGGCCTTCGGCTACAAGCTGGACGTATTCTGGGGCAAGATCAGCTTCTGGTGCTGGGTCGTCGGCTTCTGGCTCGCCTTCATGCCGCTCTACATTCTCGGCCTGATGGGCGTGACACGGCGCATGCGCGTGTTTGACGATGCGCAATTGCAGATTTTCTTCATTGTCGCAGGCATTGGCGCTGCGGTCATCGCGGTGGGCATCGCGGCCATGTTCATCCAGTTCGGCGTGAGCATCTGGAAGCGCGAAGAGCTGAAGGACGTAACCGGCGATCCGTGGAATGGCCGCACGCTGGAGTGGGCGACAAGCTCGCCACCACCAGACTATAATTTCGCCTTCACGCCTGTCATCCATCATCTCGATGCCTGGCACGACATGAAGGAGCGCGGGGCTGAGCGTCCGGTCGGTGGCTATCGCGACATCCATATGCCGAGCAACACCGGCGCAGGCATCATCCTCTCCGGCATTGCACTGGTCATGGGGTTCGCGCTCGTCTGGCACATCTGGTGGCTGGCTGCGCTCGGCTTCCTCGGCATTGTGGGCGGGGCGATTTTCCACACCTTCAATTACAAGCGCGATTTTTACATCCCGGCGGCCACGGTCGCTGCGACGGAAGACGCGCATACCCGCCGCCTGACGGCCGGAGCCTGAGACGATGAGCAACACAGCCACGCTGCGCAAGAGCGACGAGCCAATCTCCTTCTACGAGCTGGAGGAGCATGATCACCCGGAAGGGCACAGCACCATGCTGGGCTTCTGGATCTACCTGATGAGCGATTGCCTCATCTTCGCGATCCTTTTTGCCTGCTATGCCGTGCTGGGCGGCAATTATGCCGCTGGCCCCTCGCCCAAGGATTTGTTCGACCTCAAGCTCATCGCGCTCAACACCGCGATGCTGCTCTTCTCGTCGATCACCTATGGCTTTGCGATGATCGCCATGCAGCAGAACAGACTGCGGCTGACGCAGATCTGGCTCGCGGTCACGGGGTTGTTCGGCCTCGCCTTCCTTTCAATCGAACTTTACGAATTCCACCATCTGATCGAGCTTGGCGCCACGCCGCAGCGCAGCGCATTCCTCTCGGCCTTCTTCACGCTGGTCGGCACGCACGGCCTGCACGTCACCTTCGGCATCATCTGGCTGGTCACGCTCATCGTGCAGCTTGGTCGCCACGGCCTGATCGCGGCAAACCGTCGCCGTGTGGCGTGTTTGAGCCTCTTCTGGCACTTTCTCGACGTCATCTGGATCGGCGTCTTCACCTTTGTCTATCTCATGGGGATGCTGCGATGAGCCAGCAAATTGACCGCCACACGAGCGAAGAGCATGGCTCGGTCGAAATCCCGCACGCCTCGCTGCGCGATTATGGCATCGGCTTTGCGCTCTCCGTCATCCTCACCGCCATCCCCTTCTGGCTGGTGATGACCGGGCAGTTTGCGGCCGGAACAACCGCCGCGATCATCATGGTCTTCGCGGTCGTGCAGATCGTCGTGCACATGGTCTATTTCCTCCATATGAGCCCCAAGGCGGAGGGTGGCTGGTCGCTGACCTCGCTCGTCTTCACGATCATCGTCGTCGTCATCATGATGGCCGGCTCGCTCTGGGTCATGCACCACCTCAACACCAATATGATGCCCATGCCGCATGATGTGAGCGAGCTGCGGTGACGAAGGCGCCACGCCAGCGCTCGGCAGTGCTGGCGGGAATGGCGCTCCTCGTCGCAGCAGGCTTCATCGCGCTCGGCATCTGGCAGATCGAACGCCGCGCCTGGAAACATGCGCTGATTGCGCAGGTGGAGAGCCGCATCCACGCCGACCCGGTCGATGCCCCCACGCGCGTAACCCCCGAGCGCGACGCCTACCGACGGGTGCGCGCAACCGGGCTATTTTTGCACGATCGCGAAACGCTGGTCCAGGCCGTAACAGATCGCGGCGGCGGCTACTGGGTCATTACCCCCTTGAAAACCCAGGATTTCACTGTCCTGATCAACCGTGGCTTCGTCCCATCCCGCGCAGCAAGAAATCCAACATCCGGCGAGGTGACCATAACCGGCCTCCTACGCATCACCGAACCCGACGGCGCTTTCCTACGCACCAACGATCCTACAGCCAACCGCTGGTATTCCCGCGATGTCACCGCCATCGCAAAAGCCCTTAACCTGCGCAATGTTGCGCCCTACTTCATCGATGCCGACGCCACGACCAACGCCAAAGGCCAACCCATCGGCGGCCTCACCGTCGTGCGCTTCAACGATCATCACCTCATCTACGCCATCACCTGGTTCTCCCTTGCGGGCATGAGCCTGTGGGGCGCTTGGCAGCTGTCGCGAACGCGCACGATCCGCTAGAAGACGTCCATGAGCATCGACCCACCCCGGGCGCTGTCGGGACCGCTAGAAGCGGACGCCGGCCGCCGCAACATGCAGTTGCTCATCCAGTTGCGCTGGCTGGCAGTGGGCGGCCAGCTCGTGACGATCCAGCTCGTCCATTTCATCATGGGCATCGCCTTGCCCCTCGCCCCTCTGCTCGGCGCGATCGCCATCCTCGTCACCGTCAATCTGGCGAGCAAGCCATTGGTCAAGCGCCGCACCGCCATCACCAATGGTGAGCTGACGGCCGCCCTGCTGTTCGACGTTATCGTGCTGGGCTGGCAGCTCCATTTCTCGGGCGGCCTCGCCAATCCCTTCGCCTCGCTCTTCCTGCTGCAAGTCGTGCTGGGCGCCATCCTGCTGCGGCCCGCATCCTCCTGGGGCGTTGCCGCCGCCGCGATGATCGCGCTCGGCGTACTCAGCCTCGATCCCCAGCCGCTCACCCTGCCGAGCGATCATCACGGCGACGCGCTCTCGCTTTATCTAAAGGGCAGCCTCGTCGCCTTCGCCCTCATCGCGGTGCTGCTCGTGGCCTTCGTGACCCGCATCAGCCGCAACCTGCGTGAGAGCGACGCCTCGCTCGCCGCTATCCGCCAGCGCGCGGCGGAAGAGGATCATATCGTGCGCATGGGCCTGCTCGCCTCGGGCGCCGCCCATGAGCTTGGCACGCCGCTCTCCTCCCTCTCCGTACTGATCGGTGACTGGCGGCGCATCCCCCGCCTCGCCGATGATGGCGAGCTTCAGGCCGACATCGAGGATATGGATGCCGCCGTGAAGCGCTGCAAATCCATCGTCAGCGGCATCCTCATGTCTGCGGGCGAGGCACGGGGCATCGCGCCGCGCGTCACATCCATGCGTGCCTTCCTCGATGATATCGTGGCCGAGTGGCGCGCCAGCCGCCTGCCCGGCATCGTGGATTATGACGACCGCTTCGGCGAGGATATCGCCATCGTCTCCGATCCTGCCCTGCGTCAGGTGATCGGCAACGTCATCGACAATGCCGCAGAAATGTCGCCCGAATGGATCGGCATCAGCGCCGCGCGCGAGCAGGATGCGCTCATCCTGTCCGTCACAGATAGCGGCCCCGGCTTCGCGCCCGATATGCTAACGGGGTTCGGCCAGCCCTATCGCTCCACCAAAGGCAAACCCGGCGGTGGCCTCGGCCTGTTCCTCCTCGTGAATGTGCTGCGCAAGATGGGCGGCGAAGCGTCAGCGGAAAATCTGCCACAAGGCGGCGCGCGCGTGCGCATCAGCCTCCCCCTCTCAGCCCTCGCTTATGAAAGACAGGCAAGACCATGAGCGAAGAACGGCTTCTCATCATCATCGAGGACGACGAGGCTTTCGCCCGCACACTCAAACGCTCCTTCGAGCGGCGCGGCTACACGGTGCTGGCGACGGCGACGCATGAGGAGCTTGTCGAGTTGCTCAAGGTGCATCGCCCCGGCTATGCGGTGGTCGATCTCAAGCTGCTCGGGGGTGCATCCGGCCTCACCTGCGTGCAGACCTTGCGCGCCACCGATGCCGAGATGAAGATCGTCGTCCTCACCGGCTTTGCCAGCATTGCGACCGCGGTCGAGGCCATCAAGCTCGGCGCGTCCCACTATCTCGCCAAGCCCTCCAACACCGATGATATCGAAGCCGCCTTCGCGCGCGATGATGGCGATCCCAATGCCCCAGTCGACGGCCGCCAATCCTCGATCAAAACTGTAGAGTGGGAGCATATCCACCAGACGCTGGTGGAGACGGATTTCAACATTTCCGAGGCTGCCCGCCGCTTGGGGATGCACCGCCGCACGCTCGCCCGGAAGCTGGAGAAGCGCCCGGTGCGGTAGCTTGCGATCGCGCTTTGCTGTTGCCCTGCACCGCCGACCTCCCCTATCCCCGCCTGATGGACGATGAACCTGAAGCAAAACCCGGCATCGCGGGATGGCTGCATGAGCGATTACACATCATCATCGGTGTGGTCGGCCTCATCGCCTGGTTCATCATGCTCTATTATATGTTCGGGGACGTGCTTTAGGCGAGCGGCGCCGCTCGACGGACCTCGACTGCTTCAGCCCAATCAACCAGAAAAGAGCTTCGTCACCCCGGACTTGATCCGGGGTGACGCTTCCTTCGCACCAACCGCAAAAAAAGCGGGATCCCGGATCAAGTCCGGGATGACGGATTTCGATCGGGCAATTTTGCGCCTCAACTTCAGCCTTCAGCGCAGCCAGCTCAGGCCCTCTCCGCTGCGCGGGATGGCTGCATCAGCAATTACACATCATCATTGGTGTGGTCGGCCTCATCGCCTGGTTCATCATGCTCTATTATATGTTCGGGGACGTGCTTTAGGCGAGCGGCGCCGCTCGACGGACCTCGACTGCTTCAGCCCAATCAACCAGAAAAGAGCTTCGTCACCCCGGACTTGATCCGGGGTCCCACTCCCTTCGCACCATCGACAAGAAGCGGGATCCCGGATCAAGTCCGGGATGACGCCGGTAATTTGGTCCGCCTATCGTCTCGAACGCAGCCCTCTCAGCCCTTCTCCGCTGCCGCCATCGCGCGCGCATTCTCCTTCAAGCGATCAACGATCGACGCGAAAAATGCGCGGTCCGCCGGATGATGCCCGGCCCAGAGCAGCTCCTCGCGCTTGGCCGCCATCTCATACATCGCCG
>CBIHKY010000028.1:0-34954 GCA_966205705.1 uncultured Alphaproteobacteria bacterium | reverse complement strand
GGACCGATCCCGAGATGGCGGCCGCGACCTCTATCGAGCCGATCCCGCCGGAGATCGTGGCCAAGCTCATCGAGACGGAGCGCCCTGCCGCGAACCTCCCCACCATGGGCGGACAGACCGCGCTCAACACCGCGCTCGCGCTGTTCAATGATGGCACGCTTGAAAAATATGGCGTCCAGATGATCGGCGCGGATGCCGAGGCCATCGACAAGGCCGAAGACCGGCTGAAATTCCGAGACGCAATGGACAAGATCGGTCTCGAAAGCGCCCGCTCGCGCATCGCGCACAGCATATCCGAGGCGACCGAAGCGCTTGAGTTCATCGGCCTGCCCGCCATCATCCGCCCCAGCTTCACCATGGGCGGCACCGGCGGGGGCGTTGCTTACAACAAGGATGAATTCTACCACATCGTCACGACGGGCCTCGATGCCTCCCCAACGACGGAGGTTCTCATCGAGGAATCGCTGATCGGCTGGAAGGAATATGAGATGGAAGTCGTCCGCGACCGTGCGGACAATTGCATCATCATCTGCTCCATCGAGAATGTCGATCCGATGGGCGTGCATACCGGCGATTCCATCACGGTCGCGCCAGCGCTCACGCTGACGGACAAGGAATATCAGATCATGCGCAACGCCAGCATCGCAGTGCTGCGCGAGATCGGCGTGGAGACCGGCGGATCGAACGTGCAGTTCGCGGTCAATCCTGCCGATGGCCGTTTGATCGTCATCGAGATGAACCCGCGCGTGTCGCGTTCCTCGGCGCTGGCCTCCAAGGCAACAGGCTTCCCCATCGCCAAGGTCGCCGCCAAGCTCGCCGTGGGCTACACGCTGGACGAGATCACCAACGACATTACCGGCGTGACGCCCGCAAGCTTTGAGCCGACCATCGATTATGTCGTGACGAAGATCCCGCGCTTCGCCTTCGAGAAGTTCAAGGGCTCGCAGCCGCTGCTTGGCACCGCGATGAAGTCCGTGGGCGAAGTGATGGCCATTGGCCGCAACATCCATGAATCCATGCAAAAGGCCCTGCGCGGGCTGGAAACCGGCCTGTCCGGCTTCAATCAGGTCGATCATCTTGTCGGCGCGCGCAAGGATGTCATCATCGCCGCGCTTGGCCAGCCCACGCCGGATCGCCTGCTCGTAGCGGCTCAGGCCCTTCGTGAAGGGCTGACCGTCGCCGAGATCAACGCCGTCGCAAAGTTCGACCCCTGGTTCCTTGAGCGCATCAAGGAAATCGTGGATGCCGAAGCGGAAGTGATGGAAAATGGCCTGCCGCGCGATGCCGATGGCATGCGCAAGCTCAAGTCGATGGGCTTTTCGGACAAGCGCCTTGCCTGGCTCGCGCTTCAGTCTGCCAACATCCCCGGCGGCATGGAAAATGCCATTCGTCGCGGGTCCGGCATGGTGCGCGATGCGGTCGTCGCGATGACCGGCGGCGTGACGGAAGAGGAAGTGCGCGCGCATCGCCACAAGCTGGGTGTGCGCCCTGTCTTCAAGCGTATCGATACCTGCGCCGCCGAGTTCGACGCGAAAACGCCCTATATGTACTCGACCTATGAGGCGCCGATCTTTGGCGAGCCAGAGGATGAGAGCCAGCCGAGCGATCGCCGCAAGGTGGTCATTCTCGGCGGTGGCCCCAACCGCATCGGGCAGGGCATCGAGTTTGATTATTGCTGCTGCCACGCATGCTACGCGCTGGAAGACGCCGGTTACGAAACCATCATGATCAATTGCAACCCGGAGACGGTGAGCACGGATTATGACACGTCCGACCGTCTCTATTTCGAGCCGCTAACCGCAGAAGATGTGCTGGAAATCCTGCATGTCGAGCAGTCCAAGGGCGAGCTGGTCGGCGTCATCGTGCAGTTTGGCGGGCAGACTCCGCTCAAGCTGGCGCAGGCGCTGGAAAACGCTGGCATTCCCATTCTCGGAACCTCGCCAGACGCGATCGATCTTGCCGAGGACCGCGAGCGGTTCGCCGCGCTGATCGAGAAGCTAGGCCTGCTCCAGCCCGCCAATGGCATTGCCCGCAGCCGGGAAGAGGCCCTCGCGGTCGCAAATCGCATCGGCTACCCAGTGCTTATGCGGCCATCCTATGTGCTGGGTGGCCGCGCGATGGAAATCGTGGACGGTCAGGCGCAGCTTGAGGAATATATCACAACCGCCGTGCAGGTCTCGGGCGACTCGCCCGTGCTGATCGACCAATATCTGCGTGATGCGGTCGAAGTGGATGTGGATGCGCTGTGCGATGGCAAGGATGTCGTCGTTTCAGGCGTGCTACAGCATATCGAGGAAGCTGGCGTGCATTCCGGTGACAGCGCCTGCTCGCTACCGCCCTACAGCCTTCCACAGCCCATTATCGCCGAGATAGAGCGCCAGACCGAAGTTCTCGCCCATGCGCTCAGCGTGAAGGGCCTGATGAACATCCAGTTCGCGGTGAAGGATGGGAATGTCTATCTCATCGAGGTGAACCCACGCGCATCGCGCACCGTGCCGTTCGTGGCCAAAGCCATCGGCACTCCCATCGCCAAGATCGCCGCGCGCGTGATGGCCGGTGAGATGCTGGCGAACCTGCCGAAGATCGATCGCAACGCCATCAATCATGTTGCGGTGAAGGAAGCTGTGTTCCCGTTCAATCGCTTCCCCGGCGTCGATCCGGTGCTCTCACCTGAGATGAAGTCCACCGGCGAAGTTATGGGAATCGATAGCAATTTCGCGACTGCCTTTGCCAAAGCGCAGCTGGGTGCAGGCACGATCCTGCCCGATAAGGGCACCGTGTTCGTGTCGGTCAAGGATAGCGACAAGCCCGTCATTCTGCCCGCCCTGCACAAGATCGCAGCCCTCGGCTTCAACATCATCGCCACCGGCGGCACGGCGCGCTATCTCGCGGAGCAGGGCGTCGCTGTAAAAACGGTGAACAAAGTCGCAGAGGGCCGCCCGCACATCGTGGACCGGATTACCGACGGCGATGTGGACCTGATCTTCAACACAACGGAAGGCTGGCAGTCGCTCAAGGATAGCCAGGCGATCCGCATGAGCGCGCTCCGGCTGAAGGTGCCGAGCTTCACAACCGCGGCCGCAAGTGTCGCCGCGGTGGATGCGATTGAGGCTTTACGTGCACATCCCCTTGAAGTGAAGTCGCTGCAATCCTATTATCTAGCGTCGCATGACTGATCTGCCTTCAGATTAAGAAATCAGTTGCGCGCTGATCGGAACCGCCGATCGGCGAGGGAGTTCGCGCTTTAATGCGCAGGTTTTTAGGGAGTCGAGATGGCGACCGTTGAGAAATTGCCGATGCTACAGATTGGCTATGATAAGCTGACTGAGCAACTGCGTGCGCTGAAAATAGAGCGTCCGACGATTGTGGACGCTATCGAGGAAGCACGCGCGCATGGCGATCTTTCCGAGAATGCAGAATATCATGCCGCCAAGGAGCGTCAGGGTCAGGTCGAGGCAACGATCGGCGATCTGGAAGACAAATTGTCTCGCGCGCAGGTCATTGATCCTAAGACGCTATCTGGCGACAAGATCATCTTTGGCGCGACGGTAACGTTGCAGGATGAGAATGATCAGACCATCAAATATCAGATCGTCGGTCAGGCTGAGGCAGACGCCAAGCTTGGCATGATCAGCTATAACAGCCCGCTTGGCCGGGCACTTATTGGCCGTCAGGTCGGTGAGGATGTCGAGGTGACTGTGCCCGCTGGCGACAAATTCTACCATGTCGACAAGATCGAGTTCATCTGATCGGGTCGCGGGCTGCACCTTGAACCAGTCCGCGATAATAGAAAATCGATGATGTGTGAGAGGCCTTGTTCAGCTGCATTGCAAAGCTGGGCGGGCCTCTCATAGGTTCTGCTCTTCTGATGTTCATTTCTCATCTCGGCAAAGTCAGGCAGGCAAGATTCCAATGGCTGTGAAGCTACCGCGTGGCCCTGCCACCAACATCATCGCAATCATCACGCTGCTGGCCTTCCTGCCGGTGCAGCTTGCAGGTGAGACGGATCGGGTAGCACTGCTCGCTGGCTTCATCGCTGAGCGGGTGAATGCGCTCGCGGCGCAAAACATTACGATGGATATTCCCTGGCTGCCTCTCTGGATCACGCCGCTTAGCGCCACGCTCATTCATGGCGGCTGGATGCACATCATCTTCAACTTGCTGATGCTTTTATTCTGCGGCCGCTTCGTGGAGCATCTGTTGGGAGCACGGCGCACCGTGTTGATCTATGTCGTGGGCGCTTATGCCGCTGCGCTTGGGCAGTGGGTGATGACCTTCTTTACGGGGCCGGATTCCAGCCTCGTGCCGATGATCGGCGCGAGTGGCGCCGTCTCTGCGCTCTTGGGCGCTTATGCCTTCATTTACAGCCAGCGTGCGGTGAAGCCGATCGGACCGATCCCCGCTTACGTCGTGCGGATCGTCTGGCTCGCGCTGGGCTGGACCGTCCTCCAACTGCTCATCGCCTTCGCTGGCGGTTTTGACAGCTTCTTTGGCGGCATTGCGATTGGCGCGCACATCGGCGGGTTCATCGCGGGCCTGCTGATGGCCCGGCCGCTGCTCAATCGCAGGTTCGGCGGCACAGCGCCTTAACAGATCAGCTGACTGCAGGATCTTTCGCTTCGCCGGACGGGTCGAGCAGGCGATGCAGGTGCACGATCACATAGCGCATCTCGGCATCATCAACCGTGCGCTGAGCCGCGCCGCGCCAAGCTGCTTCAGCGCTCGCATAATCGGCGAACACGCCCACAATATCGACCGAATCCAGATCCTCAAATTCCAGCTTCTGCGGGTCAGTAACCCGCCCGCCCATGACAAGGTGCAACAAGCTCAAAGACTATGCTCCTAATTTATGTGGATTGTGCCGCATTTGGCTTCGAAATGCTATCAGGCCAGCACCGTCGTGCCAAGCAATCCCGCTTCGATTAGCGCTCGTTTGCGGCATTGCCCTCGACCGGGTCGGCCTCGGTGTCGCTCTGGTCCTCGATGAGCGGCTGCCCGTCTGCCGGTTCGTTTCGTGAGAAAAACCGCTCTCCAATCGCAAGCGCCGTTGCACCAGTTGCAGTGCGAAGCGCTGCGTTCCGGCTGTCTTTCAGGCTACCCATCATCATCTGCGCCGTTTCGGTCGCGATGGCAGCCTTTGCCGCCGACTTAGCCACCTGCGCGGCCTTGCCGGCTAACGCCAGGCGGGGCATGAAGATCGCCAGAACAGCGCCTGCCGCCGCCGCAGCGGCAACCGCAGCGACGGGATGCTCCTGAAACAATCTATTGGTTTCAGCGGCTGCGCGAAAACCCTTTTCCTTGGTGTCATCGATCACCGCTTCGCCTTTTTCCCGCGTCGCGCTTATGACTGTGCCAGCCGTTTGCCGCGCCTTGCGCACACCCGCCTGCGCCCTGTCGCGAACATTCGCCGCAACTTTCAATGCTTTTTCGACGGTTTGTGGAGCGCTAATTTCTGTCATTTACGGAATTTCCAAAGGAAGCGGTTGAGCCAGATCATGCGCGTAGCGCGCAGACCATAAGCGATCAACAGCCGTGCAGGTCGCCAGAAAATCACAGCCGCCGTTCCCGCAGCGGCAGTAGTTGCAATGACTGGATGCGCATCGACAGTGTCACGCACCTTCTGCTTGGTTTGCTGGACCTTTCCGCTGATCGCGTCACTCACATCCTGCTTAAGGCGGGCAGGGGCTATGCGCGCCTTGGCGTCTTCAAGCGAGACGGTGAAGGCTGATTTTGCCTGATCGGCGCGCTGCCGGGCCATCAACAGCCTAGCTTCGGCATCTAACATGCTCATGCCCCATTCCCCGGATCGGCCAAACGAGAAAAAGCCCGTTTGGCTCCCAACCCGAGCAAGATCACCAACAACAGTAATATAGCTGCAACAATGAGGGCAGCATAAAGCCAGCCGACAAGTGGTGCCAAGGCGATAATGGCCGCCGCAATCAGCACGCCAATGGCAAACAGCAATATCACAAACGCCAAGACGCCGAACAGGATTCCGCGGCGAAGAATGTCCGCAAAGATAGACGCCTTCGCCTTCGCCCAATCCATCTCCGCAGCGGCCAGTTTGCGTCCCGAAGCGATCAGCCTCGTGAAATTCGCTTTGATCGTATCATCATCAGACACGGGCTCTGCAGCCCGTGCCATGTCGGCTTCAAGCTCTGCTTGGGGGTCCCTCATTGATCAAGCTTATCCGCCAATCCTCAGCTCTTGTCCGTTGAACCGCGCATCATGCGCATCAGCACGAAGCCGACAACCGCCGCTGCGCCGATGGCGACTGCAGGGCTCTTGCGCACGAAATTGCGCGCTTCTTCGGTCAGCTGGTCAATGTCTTTTTCATCGAGGGACTGAGCTGCGCCTGCCACTGTCTCGGCTGCCTTGCGTGCGTAATCGCCATATTGTGGCCCAAGCTTGGAATCGACTGTCTCAGCCGTTTCGGAGATGAGCTTGGAAAGGCCGTGCAATGCATCGCCGGTTGTATTCTTCGCGGTCGTCGCGGCTTCGCGCGCCGTGCTTTTCGCCTGCTCGGCAAATTCGCCAGCCTGTTCGCGCCATTGCGCCGTGCTTGCACTTGCAGCGTTCCGCGCTTCGGAAGCGGTTTCCAACGCTGCTGCCTTCGTCGCAGCTGCAGCCTTCTTGGCCTTGGTCACGGTCTCAGATGCCTTTGAGGCGGTCTTCGATGTCGTTGGTGCTGTGCTGCTCGTGTCAGACATGGCTGGCTCCTTAATTCTGGCAACAAAATGGCCCTCGCAATGAATATAGCGAGGCTGCCTATGATTAACAGTCCGGGCGGACCATTGTTCCCGCAAATATCGGCAAATGTCCAAGCTGTGATGCGAAGCTGCGCGGGTTGCACGCACGCATCGGCCCGGTGGCATTGCCATCCACAGGCGCTCTCGCTAAGCGGCGGGGCATTGTCAGCCGCGAGGGAGCCGCGCACCTATGACCGAAATTCTCGATATTCACGCTCGTCAGATTCTTGACAGCCGCGGCAACCCAACTGTGGAAGTCGATGTGCTGCTGGAGGATGGCAGCTTTGGCCGTGCCGCCGTGCCCTCGGGCGCGTCTACTGGCGCTTATGAAGCAGTCGAGATGCGGGATGGCGATAAGTCCGTTTATCTCGGCAAGGGCGTGCTCAAGGCCGTTGATGCCGTGAATGGCGAGATTGCCGATGCGCTCACAGGTTACGATGCGGAAGATCAGGGCGATATCGACGCCATCATGATCGAGCTGGATGGCACCGAGAATAAGAGCCGTCTTGGCGCGAATTCTATTCTCGGTGTGTCGCTGGCAATCGCTAAGGCCGCTGCCGATGCGCGCGGCCTGCCGCTGTATCGCTATGTCGGCGGCGTGTCCGCCCATGTCCTGCCTGTGCCGATGATGAACATCATCAATGGCGGCGAGCATGCCGATAACCCAATCGATTTTCAGGAATTCATGATCATGCCGGTGGGGGCCGAGAGCATCGCCCATGCCGTGCAGATCGGCTCGGAGATTTTCCACACGCTCAAAAAGGGCCTGCACGAGAAGGGCCTGGCAACCGGCGTTGGCGATGAGGGCGGTTTCGCGCCGAACATCGCATCGACGGTAGAAGCGCTCGATTTCGTCATGCAGAGCATCGAGAAGGCCGGCTACAAGCCCGGCGAGAATGTGATGCTCGCGCTGGATTGCGCCGCGACCGAATTTTTCAAGAATGGCAAATATGTGATCTCGGGCGAGGGCAAGACGCTCTCTTCTGCTGAGTTCACCGATTACCTCGCCGATCTGGTCGCGCGCTACCCGATCAAGTCGATCGAAGACGGCATGGCCGAAGATGATTTCGAGGGCTGGAAGCTGCTGACCGACAAGATTGGCGACAAGTGCCAGCTGGTCGGCGATGATCTGTTCGTCACCAATCCCAAGCGCCTGGCAATGGGCATCGAAAAGGGTCTCGCCAATTCGATGCTGGTGAAGGTCAATCAGATCGGCACGCTCACCGAGACGCTAGCCGCTGTCGATATGGCCCACCGCGCAGGCTATACGAACGTCATGTCGCATCGCTCGGGTGAGACGGAAGACGCGACGATTGCTGATCTCGCCGTCGCCACCAATTGCGGTCAGATCAAAACCGGCTCGCTTGCCCGCTCCGACCGGCTCGCAAAATATAACCAGCTCATCCGTATTGAAGAAGAGCTTGGCGACCGCGCGCATTATGCGGGATCGGCGATTTTCCGCTAAGAATCCGGCGCCTTCTTCTGCTGTTTCTGGCGGGGGAGGGCGCTGATCTTGTGGTCGACAGCCTCACTGTTCGTCGCAATCTGCAAAATTGAGCTTGCATTCAATGAGTCGGCGTGATTCCAAGAGAGCTATGGCGCATCTGGCGAAATTGAGATTCCTGCTTGGCTCGGCCCTCACGCCGGCCATCGCTATCATTTTGCTGATGCTGTTTATCGGCTATGCGATTGTTGGCCCAAATGGCATTCTTGCCTGGGGCGATTATAGCCGCCAACTCAAGCAGCGTCAGGCTGAACTCCAGTCCCTCCATGTGCAAAAAGCGGCGCTGGAGAATCGCGTGAAGCTGCTCGATCCGCGCAAGGCGGACCCGGACATGGTGGATGAGCTTGTGCGCAAGCAGCTGGGCGTCACGCACCCTGATGAAGTTGTCGTGCCGCTCAATTAAGTGGCTCACCTCAAGGCTTTTAACCTCGCTACCCGCCTCATTTAACCTATCTGGACATTGCGCTCCTGTGTGTCTCACGCCTATAGCTTGTCGAAATTGACATGCGAGAAGGACCTGAAACATTGGCGAAGCCTGCTTCCAGCCGATCCAGCAAATCTTCACCGGCAGCGCACACGCCGCCTGGGTCCGATCATAATCGTGAGCGTCCGGGCGAACCGACGAGCTATGATGCCACCCCTGAGCAGCTGGCTGAATTCTATCGCCAAATGCTCCTTATCCGCCGTTTTGAAGAGCGTGCAGGCCAGCTTTATGGCCTCGGCCTCATCGGCGGTTTCTGCCATCTTTATATCGGTCAGGAAGCTGTTGCCGTTGGTATCCAGTCCGCGCTGACGCCGGGCAAGGACAGCGTGATCACGGGCTATCGCGATCATGGTCATATGCTCGCTTATGGCATCGATCCCAAGGTCATCATGGCAGAGCTCACCGGGCGTGAGGCAGGCATCTCGCACGGCAAGGGCGGCTCCATGCACATGTTCAGTGTGGAGCATCGCTTCTTTGGCGGGCATGGCATTGTTGGCGCGCAGGTGTCGCTCGGCACCGGCCTCGCCTTCGGCCACAAATATAGCGAAGATGGCGGCGTGTGCGTTGCCTATTTCGGCGATGGCGCGGCCAATCAGGGCCAGGTCTATGAATGCTTCAACATGGCTGAGCTGTGGAAGCTGCCGATGATCTTCGTGATCGAGAATAACCAATATGCGATGGGCACCTCCGTCGCGCGTTCGTCCGCGGAGGATCAGCTATATCGTCGCGGCGAGAGCTTCCGCATCCCCGGCATCCAGGTGGATGGCATGGACGTGCTGGCCGTGCGCGGCGCGACCGAGACGGCGCTGGAATATGTCCGCGCTGGCAAGGGGCCGATCCTGCTTGAAATGAAGACCTATCGCTATCGCGGTCACTCCATGTCCGATCCGGCCAAATATCGCTCGCGTGATGAAGTGCAGAATATGCGCGACACGAGCGATCCCATCGAGGGCCTGAAAAAAATCCTCGTTGAGAGCGGCGTGAAGGAAGAGGATCTCAAGGCGATCGACGCCCAGATCCGCAAGACCGTAAGCGAAGCAGCTGATTTTGCAGAAAGCTCGCCCGAACCCGGCGCGGCTGAACTGTATACGAATGTTCTGGTGGAGCAGTATTGATGAGCCTCGAGATCAAGATGCCGGCCCTCTCTCCCACAATGGAAGAAGGCACGCTGGCCAAGTGGCTCGTTAAGGAAGGTGATGCGGTCAAGGCCGGTGACATCATGGCCGAGATTGAGACCGACAAGGCGACAATGGAATTTGAAGCTGTCGACGAGGGCACGATCGAGAAGATCCTCATCGCCGAGGGCACGGACAATGTACGCGTCGGCACTGTAATCGCAACGATTTCGAGCGAGGGCGAGGAGCCTGCTCCGGCACCTGCGGCCAAGGCCGAAGAGAAGACGCCTGAACCAGCTGCAGCCGAGGACGCAGCACCGAAGAAAGCCGAGAGCGGCACCGCCAATCTCGCCAGCGCGAAAGGCGCAACGGTGGCCGATCCTGCAATCCCTGAGGGCACCGCAATGGTCAAGACGACCGTGCGGGAAGCCTTGCGCGATGCAATGGCCGAGGAAATGCGCCGCGACCCGCGCGTGTTCCTCATGGGCGAGGAAGTTGCCGAATATCAGGGCGCCTACAAGGTCACGCAGGGCTTGCTGGACGAGTTCGGCGCCAAGCGCGTCATCGACACGCCGATCACCGAGCATGGCTTTGCCGGCATCGGCGCTGGTGCAGCGATGGGCGGCTTGAAGCCCATCGTCGAATTCATGACCTTCAACTTTGCGATGCAGGCGATCGATCAGATCATCAACTCTGCCGCCAAGACCAATTACATGTCCGGTGGCCAGATGCGCTGCCCCATCGTGTTCCGTGGCCCCAATGGCGCAGCGAGCCGCGTGGGCGCGCAGCACAGCCAGAATTACGGACCCTGGTATGCAGCCGTCCCCGGCCTGGTCGTCATCGCGCCCTATGACGCAGCAGACGCCAAGGGCTTGCTCAAGGCTGCGATACGCAGTGAAGATCCGGTCGTTTTCCTCGAAAATGAGCTGGTCTACGGCCGCAGCTTCGATGTGCCGCAGCTTGACGATCACGTCCTGCCCATCGGCAAGGCGCGTATCGTCCGTGAGGGCAAGGATGTCACTCTGGTGAGCTACTCCATCGGCGTCGGCGTTGCGCTCGACGCTGCCGAGACGCTGGCAGGCGAGGGCATCGAGGCCGAAGTGATCGATCTGCGCACGCTGCGTCCGCTCGATACAGCAACCGTGCTCAAGAGCCTCTCCAAAACCAACCGCCTCGTTGTGGTGGAAGAGGGCTGGCCCGTCTGCTCAATCGCGAGCGAGATCGCCGCCGTGTGCATGGAGCAGGGCTTCGATGATCTCGATGCGCCGGTGTTGCGCGTCACCAACGAAGATGTACCGCTGCCCTACGCCGCCAATCTGGAGAAGGCTGCGCTGATTGATGCAGCGCGGGTTGTGACGGCCGTAAAGAAGGTGTGCTACCGGAGCTGAAGCAGCGCGGCGATGATGAATGCGCGCCCCTCCGGCTCACGAGCAGCTGGAGGGGGTGACGCCTTCATTGTTGTAGATGCCGATACCGTTATTGCCCGCAAAATAACGGTCGTCGCGCACAGTCATTGCGGCAATGTCGCGTATCACTGTGGCAGGCACTAATCTCGCTGAGACCAGCGGCCGGTAATTATAGGAAATTTCCACGAAAATTACACCACCGCCGTTCGGGGCTGTCACTTGCTGCTCGTCCGGTCCCATGCCCACAAGGTCCACAGCACCCTGATTTCCGTAGCTCGATCCGGCAGTCCGCAAACCATAACAGCGCTGCCACCTGATGCGGTAAGTGTTGTTGGTGTTTGAATCGGTCATGGGTTCCACGCTTGAGATGATGACCTTACCTCGCTCGCGGAGCTTCAGTGATCCTGCTTGCATGTTTGCCCCAATTAGCAAATCATTGATTTGCAATTCACTAATCTGTTGCTTGGAATTGGGGCTTGTCGTGCCAATTCGCGCAGCATTGTCTGCAATGTGCAGCGCAATCTGGCTTAATTGCATCTTCGTAACCGCAAAATTTGTGAGTTCGGCTCCGGTTAGGAAAATACCCATCACAAAAGGCGCGCTCAGTGCAAACTCCACGGCCGCCAACCCGCTCTGCGAGACGCGTAAATGTTTTAAAGCCGGCAGAACATTGGGCGTCACAAGCAGTCCCTCGTCGTAGGCAAGCCGTACTTACCTTGGTCACCATAAGGTTGGTTGGAAAGCACTGTGGCAGCCGAGAGGCTTGTCGTTCCGCTGCCTCCGATCAACTTGTCGAGCGGAAACAGGCGCGGGTAGCTGACATTGACGCGATAGACGACATTGTCTCGAGCACCAGCAACTTTGATATCGTCACCGCCATCTTTGTCCCACGTATTATTATTGTTTTCATCCACATATTTTTCGCCAAAGTCGCACTGACCGTTTCCATTCAAGTCTTGTATGGGCTCTGCCTTGGCTGCGGCCGCGGCGGAGAATGTGCGATAGAAGCGTCGGCTTATTTGGATGTTAGCATGCCTGTGCAGCTGGGAGACCTGAGCACGAACCCGATCGTCAATCGTATCTCGCGGCGTCGCGAGCTCGCCAGCCGCTGTTTCCATTGAACCATCCCTCGCTGCTTTCTGCACAGCGCCTTGAAGCACTGATTGCATATAAAGCGTGTGGGCAACGTCAAAGGCCCCAAGCAGCATGACCAAAAGGGCAGGCGCGATGAGCGCGAATTCGATGATGGTCACACCGTCCTGCGCTGACCACAACCCTTTAAAATCAGGGCTTTTTAGCCGCCCGAAGCATTTCCTGATATACATGGCTCAGCTCGTCAGCCGCAGTTCGGCGATTTTGGCCGCGATCTGCTTGAAGTTGGAGATGAGGGTTGGCGTGTCTAATGCAGAGAAATATTTGCCCTCAGTTGCGCAGGCTGTGAGGCGATTTTTTGTTTCTGTATTTGTTCCCTGACCATAGGAAATCACCCAAAGCGTGATATTCCGCGCCTTGATCGCTCGGCAAAGCGCAGATAGCCGCGCGTTGAGGATGTTGTTTAGATTCGTGCTGCTGGGTTCATAGGTCGTCTGTCGCCTGTCCCACCAATGTATGCCGTGGGCTGTATAATTGATGTTCGACGTCATGGTATCGCCATCGGTCATGAAAATGATGTGCCGCTGGATTGCGCCGCCAGTCGAAGTTTCAGCATTGTCCTCAGCGAATATGCCCGTCGGCGAAATGAAGCGCGCGCCCCAAATCAAGCCAATGTCATGATAAGTATTGCCGATCGCATTTAGTGAATCGACGTAGTTTTCAAACCCTGTAGGGGTGTTCCAAGGCTGGAGCTTTTTCGCTTCCGTGGAGCAAAAATAGTCCATGTTTTGATCTAGATTGTCTGTCGTCTCCACTTTGCTAAAGGAATTGGTAGATACCTTATTTCCACGCCGATCAACAGTTTCAGTAAATCTTCCCCACACAGCGCCTGGCAGCATTGGCCCCCAATGAGAGTCAGCGACGCTGGAGCTTGGGATCATGTCAATATTGAGGTCATAGGCGTCCGTGGGGATAGAGGCCCATTCGTTGCTCGGGTCGCGGTCGCTATTTTTGACCGTCTTACGCTCTTCGATGCAGCCATCCCATGTCACCGTTTTATCGGTTAAGTAAGTGAGTGAGCTGCTACTATTTGAGCCCGATAGCTTAACGTTGGTATCCGCCGTGTTGAGCGGAAGAGAGATACTGGCCGCCCAGTTTGCGCCGCCGGTCTTGAGACCTGCCACGTTGATCGACCGTTGTTCATAGATCCACTTCAAGAATTTTGGATAGGTCTTCCAGCTTATGTCACGCGTCGTTTGGCCATTCGTGCGTGTTAACGAATAGCTCAGGATCGCTGAAACTTGTAGCTGGCATTTATTGCTCGAAGTTGAAATCCAAGTGTATTTATAGGCAGTGGCTTTGTAATCATCGCTCTGCGAATATTTGCGAGTTTGCGTTTGCTGCGGATTGACGGGCGCGCCATAGGTGTCCGGCGTCGTAGGGTTTTTGAGAGTGCCTGGGTTCGCGTAGCCAATCACGCTACTGCCGGCTTTTTGGGTATTCGGAGACGTGCAAATTGTACTGATTGTTGCAGTTCGATATCGGGGGTAGTTAGTGCCATCAATCGTCACTGAGCCCGACGTGGTTTGCCAACCGCTGTATGTCGCAGCGTTGCTGAGGTTTGGCGGCGATGACCAGCCAGCCGGCCAAGAAATGGCGCTTTCAGTGCCAGCCGTCCATGCATAAGCTGGCTCAGTCTGAGCACGTCGGGTCTGATAATTCCAGCTATCGGCCAGCCAATTATTGTTCAGCAGTTTACCGACATTTACGTTCACGGAATAAGGCATAAAGCCAATGCGTATCTGGGCCGTTCCCGCATAGGTGGTCGCGGTAGGATCATCATTGCCGCAAACTTCAGCTGTATTCACTCGCTGAAGCGCTTCGTAAAAGCATTTCACGGCACTTTTCAGCCCGAAAATTTTCGCGTTTTTAGCAGGTACATCGCCGTTATTACCGCCTGGGCAATTACCGCTGGTAGGGCAGTTCATCGATCCTGTGACGTCCAGTACGAACATCACGTCCGTGTTCGGAATCTCCATCTTCGCCGTGCATTCCACCGAAATGCTACGCGTGGTCATGCCAAATATTTTCATCACGGACATCGGGACGGCGACTGTCGCTTCGCCTTTGACGACGCCTTCCTCATCTTGGCTGAACTCGCGTCCGACTAACGTAGTGCCGTAAGCGCCGTTGGCGAAGTTGGCCTGGAATAACTCATTGGAGCGGTCTTGCGGTGTCGGGCCGGATGCGGCGTGTGTGAAGTCTGTCCCACTCCCCATCGCCTTGCGCCCCGCAAGCGCTCCAGCATCACAAGCCTGTTGCAGTCGCGTCTTGGCAAGGTAGAGACGGCTCATGTCGATCCCGCCACCGATCATGCCCAGCAGCGGCACAATAGCGGCCGCCACGATGGCGATCGTGTTGCCGCGCTGGTCACGGCCCAGTCTCGTCATGAATGAGGCGCTTGCCCGGTTGCGCTTCATATATGCCCTCACAATAATCGGTTCGCTGGCCCCACCCACGGCATTCGCCGCCCAAAGACCAATGCTCGCCTTAGCTTGCAGTGGTGCACAAATGCCTAAATCGCGTGGTTGATAGATGGTGAACAACCCGGCAACCCAGGGACTATCGCCCGCTGATCTGCCGGTTCTGCCCCGGCTGCTGCTGGCTTATGCCCCCGCGCAATCGCGCCCCTGGCAGCTGTTGTGCTGGCTGCTCGATCAGCGCCTTGCCGCCATTGCGCGGCGCGGAGGCGATCCAACAATTGCCGCCATCCGCCTGGCATGGTGGGATGCGGTGCTGGTGGAGGGCGATCTCAGCAAAGGCAGCGGCGAACCGCTTGTTGAGCGCTGGCGAGAGATTGCGCCGCCCAATGCGGGCAAAGCTGCAGAACAGCTGATCGAGGGCTGGCGCTATATCGTCACGCAAGAGGCGATGTCCGATGAGGATCTGCATGATTATGGCCAGACGCGCGGCGGCGGTCTGTTTGCTCTTCTCGCGCCGGCTGAGGGCGTAACGCAAACGCAAGCCATCACCCACGCGGGCGCGCTCTGGGCCTTGTGGGACCTCGCGGCTCATGTGCGCGATGAAGCGCTAGCCAGCCGCGCGCTTACCGTTGCCAAGCAGCGTCTGGCGCAAAGCGTTCCCACGCCGTCCGGCCGCACTGCCAGACCCCTGCGTCTGGCGCGCGCGATCATACTGCCTGATATCAAGCGCGGCAGGGCCCCAGCAGCCGGATTTTCACCCACCCATTATGCACGCTTGCTGATCGCCTCCCTGCGCGGCTAATTGCAGCTGCGGTGTCGTGCAAAGCAGGGGCGGGGACTATGGGGCGTTTCATGGCGGGGGTGGTATCAGCGCTGCTGCTGACAGCGGCTGGCCTATTTTGGTGGCAGGCCGAGGCGGAACAAGATGGGCAACCGCTCATTGCCCGTGGTGGCGCCCGTGCGCAGACGCCAGCTGTGCCCAGCGCGGGCGATCCTGATGCCAAAGGCGCTCCTCCGCCTGCGCTTCCGCAAGCTGATCCGCGCACCCGCGAGCAAAAGCGCTTCGATCGCTATGACAAGGATCGCAACGGCATCATTACCCGGCCAGAGATGATGGCGAGCCGCACCGCCGCCTTCCGCAAGCTGGATAAGGATGGCAACAACCTCCTCTCCTTCGAGGAGTGGGCTGCACGCACCTCAAGCCGCTTCATCACCGCGGACATGAGCAAGGATGGCAAGCTCACCCCAGCCGAGTTCGCGAGCACTGCACCCAAGCGCGCCAAGTCCAAAACTGCCCAGCCTCAACTCTGCAAATGTGAGGAAGATTGACCGCCAAAGCGGGCGATAGTCAGGGATTGATCACGCCTTCATCGCCACCATCCCAATAGCGGATGCTCTCGGCCTGAACCTTGATCATCACCACGCCCGGCGTATCGATGCCCTCAGGGAAATAACGGTCGAGATCCTTGGTCCAGTGCTCGGCAAACGCCGCCTTGTCCTCGATCAGCGAGGCAATGCCTTGCACGTCTACGAACAAAGGCGGCCCGCCCAGCATGCCAACGGCGCCCGTATAAGTGAGGCCGACGTCGTTATCGGCGCGGATTTCCAATATTTTGCGTGATTGGGCATAGGCGAAGAAATAGCTGTCGCCATCATAATCCACATCGCCATTATTGCTCATGGGCCGCGCGCTAACGCCGCCTTCGAGCGAGATTGTGGTCAACATGGTGAAGTCGAGCTTCCGCATTTTCTTCGAGAGCTCAGGAAGGGTCAGGTCTGACATGGATTTGGCCTCGTGCGCGGTGGAAAGGACTGGCAGGTCAAATCCTTAACCGAACATCATGGCATTGGTTCCGTAGCGGGCTGCCTGCGAAAATTCGGCAGGAACAATTCATGCCTCTGCGCCATTGTGCGGAGATGAACCGAAAAATTATCTGCGCATCACTCCTGCCAACCCTCATCCTGCTGGCTTGCGAGCGCGCGCCGGCTCCCGAGAATCAGGAAGCCAGCCCCCCAGGTGCGGATCAAGCCAACAACCGGATGGATAACCAGGCAGCAGGCGGGCCACTTATGAATGTCCCGGCAAACACGTCCGCGAACAATAGCGCTGTGTCTAATCCCAATCTGCCTGTCATGATGCCCCAAGTTGAACGCGGGGTTGAAGGCGCCCGCAACTTTCTGCTCTCCTTCGCGCAGGCGATAGAGCAGCAGAATTATGATAAAGCATGGTCATTGCTCAGCCCCGGCGATCAGCAGCAATGGAGCAAAAAACAATTTGCCGCCAACTTCGCAGATTTGAGAGACATTACCGTTGCAATCCCCACTGGCACCACGGATGGCGGGGCGGGATCAATCTATTACACCGCGCCCGTCACCATCACCGCAACCGACAAGGATGGTCGCCCGGTGCGCTTTGAGGGTGAGGCCGTTCTGCGGCGCGTGAACGATGTCGATGGCGCAACCCCCGCACAATTGCGCTGGCACTTCGGAACGCTGACGCTCGATTGGACGCATTAGCCGGTGGTGGCAGGCATAAGCAGGCCGCAATGACTTAAGTCGGCGCGCTAACGGAAATTTGACTTATGACCAATAGTCCAAGGTCATGCTCGAATTCCTTCTGCCCGCCTTTGTGCTTATCAACGCTTGGAAGATGTTTCGCTTCTGGCAGGATAAGATGAGGGCCATCAATGGCGAGCGTCGCATCCCGGAGGCGGACTTACTTTCCCTTGCGATAATCGGGGGCACTGCTGGAGCTTTCCTGGGCCGCAATGTTTTCCGGCACAAAACCCGCAAAGAACCCTTTTCCACATATCTTCAAACGATATTGGTCATGCAGATCGGCGCTATGATTGGGTTTTGCCTCCTGTAGCCTGCGCCAGCCTTTCAAGCCGCCACAGCTCTCCGCCCCGGCACTTGCGCCTGCCAGCCCGCAAAGGCCTCGCGCGCGCGGTCGGTGTAAGCCTGCTTGCGCGCTTTCTTCTTCACGCTCTCATCCGTGATTGGCGGGAATAGGCCGAAGTTCACATTCATCGGCTGATAGCTTTCCGCATCCGCCCCGCCAGTGATGTGGCCGAGCAACGCGCCGAGGGCGGTCTGCACAGGGGGCAGAGCCATGTCACTTTCCAGGATCTGCGCTGCAGTCAGCAACCCCGCCAGCATGCCCACAGCGGCGCTCTCCACATAGCCTTCGCAGCCGGTGATCTGCCCGGCGAAGCGCACATGTGGCATGGTGCGCAAACGCAGCGTCTCGTCCAGCAGGTCCGGGCTTTTGATGAACGTATTGCGATGCAGGCCGCCAAGCCTAGCGAATTGCGCATTTTCCAGTGCGGGTATCGTGCGGAAGAGCGCGGCCTGCGCCTCATATTTCAGCTTCGTCTGGAAGCCGACCATGTTCCACAGTGTGCCCAGCGCATTATCCTGCCGCAATTGCACCACGGCATAAGGCCAGCGCCCGGTGCGCGGATTATCCAGGCCGATCGGTTTCATCGGGCCGTGGCGCAGCGTCTCGCGACCGCGCTCGGCCATCACCTCGATCGGCATGCAGCCCTCGAAATAGGGCGTGTCTTTTTCCCACTGTTTGAACTCGGTTTTCGGCCCATCGACCAGCCCTTGAACGAAGGCTTCATATTGCTCCTTGTTCATGGGGCAATTGATATAATCCTTGCCGTCGCCATCCGGGGATCCCTTGTCCCACCGGCTCGCCTTCCAGGCGATCTCCATGTCCACGCTGTCGCCATGCACGATTGGCGCGATGGCATCGAAGAAGGCGAGCTGATCGCGCCCGGTCGCCTCTGCGATGGCCTCTGCCAGCGGCGCGGCAGTCAATGGCCCGGTCGCGATGATCGTTGGGCCATCTGCCGGAATGGTGTCGATCCGCTCGCGCACCACCTCGATCAGTGGATGAGCAAGGATCGCGCGCGTCACGCCCTGCGCGAAGAGATCGCGATCCACCGCCAGTGCGGAGCCTGCAGGCACCTTGGTCTTGTCCGCCTCCGCCATGATGAGCGAGCCGAGTGCGCGCATCTCCTGATGGAGCAGGCCTACCGCATTGCTGTTCGCATCATCGGAGCGGAAGCTGTTGGAGCAGACCATTTCAGCAAGGCCATCGGTCTGGTGCGCTGCCGTCATCTCGCCGCCGCCGCGCATCTCGGAGAGGCGCACGCGGATGCCAGCCTGCGCGAGCTGCCATGCGGCCTCGCTCCCGGCCAGGCCGCCGCCGATGATGTGAACCTGATGCGTCATTTCAATTAAATCCTGCGGGGAAGACATGTTTGCCATCCGGCCCTAGTCGCAGCTTACTGTTCCCGGCAACCGCGCTGAAGGGAATCGTGCCGTGCACATGAGGGAAAAGCGCCCCACCGCGCGAGACTTCCCAGCGGACGGCATCGCCTAGCGCTGGCAAGTCGATCATTACGAGGATGGTCGGGTCCACATCCGCAAACCATTTCGCTGCCGTCTCACACACCTGCTCGCGGGTGGAGAGGTGGATATAGCCATCGGCCAGATCGACCGGCGCGCCAGTGAACAGCTTGGAGTCGCGCCAGTCGGCCCACTCATCGGGCCGTAAAAGTTTGAAAGCGAAAAGTTCGGTCATGATCGGACGCTACGGCATGGAAATGACCCCGTCTAGCACTTGCCTTGAGTGCCGCAATGGATGCATCCAGTGTGCCAACTCATCCAAAAGTTCATCAAAAGGCAAGATCATCTATGTCGGACCCTGCGCCCGATCGCTCACAGCTTACGCGCGGCCTCATCCATTTGTTGGATGTAGAGCCTACGGGCACTGAGCGGCAATTTATCGGCCACCGCAGGCCCGGCGGCGTGGGGCGCGTGTTTGGCGGACAGGTTGTGGGGCAGGCCATCATGGCTGCGGCAAAGACGGTGCAGAAATCCCGACCCATCCATTCCATGCACTGTTATTTCATGCGCCCCGGCAGCGAGGATCATGCCATAGATTACCGCGTCGAAGCGGATATGGAGGGGCGATCCTTTTCCAACAGGCGCGTGGTCGCCTGGCAGCAGAATAAGCCGATCTTCAATATGATCGCGTCCTTCCACCAGCCTGAGCGCGGCCCCGCGCATCAATTTCCCATGCTCGATGTGCCAGCGCCAGATGCGCTGCTGGGCATGGGTGAGCTGTTGACCAAATATGATTTTCCTGCCGGTCCCGTCCTGCGCCGGATGGCCAGACCGACCAATCCCGTGGAGTTCCGCCCGGTCGGCGCGATCCAGTCAGGGGCATCGGCAGATGATCGCGAGCCATTTGCCCAATGCTGGATTCGCATTGGCGCGGGGCCGCTTGGGGTCGAGCAGTCCCTACAGCGTGGGTTGCTGGGCTTCGTTAGCGATATGCTCCTGCTTGCTACTGCTTACCGTCCGCATGGGCTTGTGATCGGCGGGCCAGATGTCATCAGCGCCAGCATCGATCACAGCATCTGGTTCCATGATGATGTCGAGTGCGGGGGTTGGCTGCTCTATGCGATGGACAGCCCCTGGGCAGGGCAGGGGCGTGGTTTTGCGCGCGGGAATTTCTTCACAGCCGACGGTAGGCTGATTGCGAGCGTGGCTCAGGAAGGGTTGATCCGCTTGCGTGATCCCGATTGATTGCGGCGGGCAGAGTTGCAGTGGGGTTTCCCGACGGTGAAGCATGCGTTAACGAGCGTTGAAGTGAAGAGGATGCACGATGACCCGTTCGGGCGACCGTAATGCCGTGATGATTAATTATGTCGGTCGCTTGCGTGAGCGACCGCGCTATTATGCCAATGATCATAGTCGGGACACGGTGGTGATCGAGCCGCAGCCGATGAGCCTCATCAATGGTCGAGGCCTTGGCTTGGGGCTCGATGATGCAGGGTTCAAACTGGTTCAGCACAAGAGCGGCGTTGCTGATCTCAGCGATCGCGATCAAGTGCCCGACTATGCGCGCGAAATAGAGGCGTTGTTGCTGGCTGAGACGGGGGCCGACCTCGTCATGGTCACCGGTGCCCCCATTTTGCGCTTTTCGGAGCGCACGGGAAAAGCCGGGTCCAGCGACAATAGCTACCCGGCACGCTTCGCCCATGTCGATGTGAGCGATGCAACAGGCCAGGAATTTTCCGCCAAACGCCTGCCCGCCGATCGCGGGCCTTTCACGCGCGCTGCCCATTATAATGTCTGGCGCGTCCTTTCGCTTGCGCCACAGGATGTGCCGCTCGCGCTGTGTGACGCGCGCAGCCTGGGCGGCGATGAGCTGATCAAAGCCGATGCGATTTTCGACAGCCCATCAGGTGACTGGAGTTTTGAGGGCTATGTCGTTGCTCACGATCCTCGCCATCGCTGGATGTGGTTCCCTGACATGGCAACCGACGAGGCCATCATTTTCAAAACGCATGAAAGCGATTCCCGCGCGGCGCAATGTGTGCCTCATGTGGCTTTTGACGACCCGGATTGTCCTGGCGATGCGCAGGCGAGGGTTAGCGCAGAAGTGCGGGTTATCGCCTATTGGTGGTGAGGGCTTATGCGCCTCGACGCGCGCATGGCGGGGCTTGGTCAAGCCGCTCATCAGCTTTTAACTTTCGCGCGCTAGGCGCAGATTGTGGAACATGAAAATCAAATGGTAATGGACACGCTCGTGCTAAAAGAACGTTCTGGGCTTCAGTCTTTGGCGCGATGGATGGCGACGAACCCGGTTCTTGTGGCTGGCATTCTGTCCGTTCTCATCCCGACGATGATCTATGTCGCAACAAAAAGCTGGACGACCGAGCAGGGCGCTCATGGCCCAATCGTACTCGCTGCCGGATTGTGGCTTCTCTGGCGGGAATGGCTCGTCGCGAAGCCGCACGCGCAGCCCGCGCCATTGAAAAAGGTAATGCTGTTCTTTGTCCCGCTGATTGTGCTGTATTTCATTGCGCGCGTCAGCCAGATCATAGAGCTTGAAGGCATACTCATGTATGCGGTGCTGCTTGTCGTCCTCTACAGTTTTGTCGGCGCAACGGCGATGAAGATCATGTGGTTCCCGCTGCTCTATTTGCTGTTCATCTTTCCGCCACCGGAAACATTCATTGCTGTCACGACCAATCCGCTCAAGATATTATTGTCAGAATGGGCGACGAATTCGCTTCACATTCTGGGTTATCCCATTGGCCATTCAGGCGTGACCATTCAGATTGGTCAGTATAGCTTGCTGGTAGCCGATGCATGTTCCGGGCTTAATTCGCTTATCTCACTAACGGCTATCGGTCTATTTTATGTATATTTGCGGCATCATGCGAATATTCGCTATGCACTGTTGTTGATACTCGTTATTGTCCCGGTGGCGGTCTTCGCTAACCTGGTGCGTATTCAGGTGCTCATCCTTCTCACTTATTATGGGGGCGAGGCCGCAGCGCAGGGCTTCCTGCATGATTTTGCCGGATTGACGACTTTCTTTGTTGCACTTGTGAGCATCTTTGCAATTGATGAGCTAATGAGCCGTCTGTTCCCGAAACTGCGCGACAGTGGTAGTCGCACACCTAGCCCGATCCGCGCAGGCTGACATCGCGGAACCAGCAGAAGGCTGATCGCCGCAATTCTCGGAAGCATCTGATGGACAGCAGCAATCCAATGACAAATGATGGCGCCGCCCGACCAAGGATATTACTTGTCGCTCCCAACATCTCCCGTTTCATGGGTGGTGAGGCAATCAAGTCGCTGCACATTCTTGAGGGGTATCACAATCGGGGCTTCGACGTGGTGCAAGTGTGTCATGCCCGCGTGCGCGCGGAGATCAACGAATATGCGCCGCATCTGCCAGTGGAATATGTTGAAGATGGCCCGGTGCAGATTTGGCTGTTCAAACTTCGCCTCAACTGGCTGCTCGGCTTCGTCGGGAGCTGGCTGCTAACGCGCAAGGCCCGGAAAATTGCTGCCCGGATGAACCCGTGGCTGGTCCATGTCACGTCCCCCATTTCACCGTCTTATCCGTTCTTGCCGGTGCGGCGCGCGCCGATGGTTATTGGCCCGCTTAACGGCAATTTGCTCCACCCAGCCGCATTTTCCCACCGCGACAGCCGCGTGAAAATCCTGGGTGCGCGGTTTCTGCCGTTGGTCCAGGCCGTAAACAGGGCTTTGTTCAGAGGGGTGCAACGCTCGACATTGTTTATCTCTGGGGGAAAGCGGACGGTCGAAGCCTTGAAACTGGCCGGATGTCGCCCTGGTCAGATGGTGTTTACGCTGGATAGCGGGGTTAGCGATGATTTGCGCGCCGCACCCAGGATGACCCATCAAGGTGAGAATTGGCGCTTCGTCTTCGTCGGGCGTCTCGTTCGGTATAAAGCATGTGATCTTGTAATTCAGGCGCTTGCCAAAGTCCCGCAGGCAACGCTTGACGTGATGGGTGATGGACCGGAGCGCGCTGGGCTCGAGATTTTAGCCCACAAACTGGGTGTCGCCGACCGCGTCAACTTTCTTGGCTATCAAACGCCCGGCCCACCCATGTTCCAGCGCTGGAAGGCGTATCGAGCGTTCATCTTCCCAACCCTTGCCGAAGCGAATGGCATTGTGATCCAAGAAGCGATGATGATCGGCTTGCCGGTCGTTGCGCTCGATTGGGGTGGCCCGGCCGAATTGCTGGATCGTGAGACCGGAGTCCTTATCCAGCCGACCAGTGCGCAGGCGGTGATTGCGGATCTGGCTGCTGCAATGACGAGGCTTGGCCAAGACGCCAAACTCGCCGAAAGCCTCTCCCTTGCCGCGCGAGAAAAGGCCGAGCGGATGGGTTATGACTGGCACACGCTGCTGGAAAATTGGCTTGGGCATTATAATGAAGTGCTGAAAAATGCTGGCAGCCAGCACCGGTTTCCACGAGCAGGCACTAACAACGGACGCCCTGTCTAAACGGCACCCCCATGTTGCCGCCGGTCTTTGCCAACAGCGTCAGGCCGAAACCCCGTAAAGTACGCGCAAGGTCTCTGGCGAGGCAGCCTTTGTCAGCGCCCGGTAAAAGTCGGTGAGAATGGTCGCGCTCGGTTCACCAGCGTTGATGACGGATGCGCGCACCAGGATGCCATCCGGATAAAATCCCTCAAGATTGGACACGAGCATCGCGAGGCGCTGCTGGCTCCAGTTCGCTGGGAAGCGATCATCCACGCGCGTCCAGTAAAGTATCCGTTCCTGCCGCATTGGTGCATTGGCGTCGACAAAGCGAGCGGGCACCGTGAAGCGATCGTCGATTTTCAGCGTGTATGGCTGATTGTTGTCGATCGAAAATCCAGAAACGGCATAGCAGACCTCTGGCCGATGCACTTGCACATCGTCGATCTGCACACTGCTATAGGCGGCCAGGAACATCACCACCTGTCCCGTGGCATTGCTGTAGGATCGTGTGAGGATGTGTTCGTAAAGCTTGTTGGCCAATTCGCTTTCCGGCGGCATGACGAGTTCGCTTGCGGGCAAGATGGTCCATTCCCCAAAACTTCTGGGAAATAATGCCTCAAATTGTTTATCTGAGACGCGCGCGATACGCCGGGTTGGCTTGCGCGCATAAGCAATGCCGCTAACCGCGAGCAAACCCACGCCCATCATCAAATGGCGACGAGACACATTGCTCAAGCTCGTCTTTTTGCCTCCGCCGCCTGCGGAAAGCGCTTCGCCATCGCCTATATTTGTCACATTCGCCTCTTGGTCGATCTGGAAGTCTGACTTAACAGCAAGTCGGGCAATACTAAACCAGCAATCGGACTATTCGATAAACCCTGACAAGCCGTTATCGTTGCTGGGAAGAAATTCCGACCTTCGCTTGAACAAGGCCAGCGCTGCGGAGGAGGGCTCACCTTGCCAATCTCCTGCAATTCCGCTAAGGCGCGGTCTGTTCAGTGACGGTATCCCGTCGATCTGGACGCCCTGACACGTCCTGAATGTCACTATTCAAGGATAGGCGCTGGTTGGCGAGGTTTCGCCCACCGGCGTAGTTGTCGTTGTGGCGATGAGTGAGGATTTTCGCGGCTTTGGCTGCATTGAGGTGTGTGGATGTTCGATAGTCTGAGCGATCGGCTTGGCGGTGTGTTCGATAAGCTTCGGGGGCGTGGCGCGCTTACCGAGGCGGACGTGCGCGCGGCCATGCGCGAGGTGCGAATCGCACTGCTCGAGGCTGACGTTTCACTGCCGGTCGTACGCGACTTTGTCGACAAGGCGACCGAGCGGGCCGTGGGCAGCGATGTGCTGCGCTCGATCACGCCCGGCCAGATGGTCGTCAAGATCGTCTCGGATATCCTCACGGAAACGCTGGGTTCTGAGACCAGCGAGTTGCTGATCGATGTCACGCCGCCCGCCGTTATCATGATGGTCGGCCTGCAAGGCTCGGGCAAGACGACGACGACGGCCAAGCTCGCCAAGCGCCTGACCGAAAGAGAGCATAAGAAAGTGCTCATGGCGTCGCTGGACGTCAATCGCCCGGCAGCGCAAGAGCAGCTGGCGGTGCTCGGCACGCAGACGAATGTGACGACGCTGCCGATCGTTGCTGGGCAGCAACCGGTCGATATTGCGCGGCGCGCGCTTCAGTCCGCTAAGTTGCAGGGCTTTGATGTGCTGCTGCTCGATACGGCAGGACGCCTGCATGTCGATCAGGCGCTGATGGATGAGATGAAGGCGGTTGCGCAGGTCGCAACGCCTGCGGAAATCCTGCTCGTCGTCGATAGTCTCACCGGCCAGGATGCCGTGAACGTCGCAAAGAATTTCGCCGAGCAGGTGCCGCTCACCGGCGTCGTGCTGACCCGGATGGATGGCGATGCGCGCGGTGGCGCTGCGCTTTCCATGCGCGCCGTTACCGGCCAGCCAATCAAATTTGCGGGCACGGGCGAAAAGCTCGATGCGCTTGAGCAGTTCCACCCGGCCCGCGTGGCCCAGCGCATTCTTGGCATGGGCGATGTCGTCAGCCTCGTTGAGCGCGCGGCGGAATCGATCCAGCAGGAAGATGCTGACAAGCTGGCCAAGCGCATGGCGGCGGGCAAGTTCGATCTGAACGATCTGCGCGGCCAGTTGCAGCAGATGCAGCGCATGGGCGGCCTTGGGATGCTCGCGGGCATGATCCCCGGCCTGAAAAAAGCGCAGGCGCAAATGACCAATGCGGGCGTGAACGACAAGACGCTGATCCATCTGGATGCGCTCATCAGCTCGATGACGCCCAAGGAGCGTGAGCGGCCTGAGCTTCTCAACGCCAAGCGCAAAATTCGCGTGGCCAAGGGTGCTGGCCTGAATGTGCAGGACGTCAACCGTCTCCTGAAAATGCACAAGGAGATGGAAGGCGCGATGAAGCGCATCAAGAAGATGGGCGGCCTCAAGGGCCTGGCCAAGATGTTTACCGGCGGCGGCGGGGGCCTTGGCGGGCTGCTCGGCGGCGCTGGTGCCGGGGGTGCAGGCGGGCAGGGCGATCTGAGCGGGCTCAAGGGTCTGCCGGGCATGAAGGACATGCCCAATCTGCCGCCAGGCTTCCAGAATTTCCTCAAGAAATAATCTCAAATCATTGAATTTACGCAGAAAGGTTAGGTACTCATGTCAACCAACATTCGTCTGTCGCGTGGCGGCTCAAAGAAGCGTCCTTATTACAAGATCGTCGTGACGGACGCCCGCGCACCCCGCGACGGCCGCTTCATCGAGCGCATCGGCAGCTATAACCCGCTGCTCGCCAAGGGTGATGAAAACCGCGTCATCATCGACGTTGAGCGTGCGAAGCACTGGGTGAGCGTTGGCGCGCAGCCAACCGATCGCGTTGCGCGTTTCCTCGATGTCGCTGGCGTCAAGGAGCGTCCTGCACGCAGCAACCCGAACAAGGCAGAGCCTGGCCAGAAGGCCAAGGATCGCGCTGAAGACAAGGCCACCAAGCTGGCTGAAGCTGAAGAAGCCAAGAAGGCTGCAGAAGAAGCCGCTAAGGAAGCTGCCAAGGCGCCTGTTGAAGAGCCTGCTGCCGAAGTTGCTGAAGAAGCCCCTGCTGCAGAAGCACCTGCTGCAGACGCAGCCGCTGAGGAGGCTCCTGCCGCCGACGCCGCTTCTGAAGAAAAAGCTGAGGGCTGAGCTTGTCACCTGATCGCCCCGTCACGCTCGCCGCCATCATCGGCGCGCATGGCGTGACGGGCGAAGTCCGCTTGAAGCTGTTCGGTGAAGGCGCGCAAAGCCTGAAGCTTTACAAGAGCTTCAATGCGGGCGAGCGGACGCTCACGCTTAAAACTGTGCGCGATGGTCCTAATGGTGCCGTCGCGCGCTTTGATGAAATCACCGATCGCAACGTGGCAGAAGCCGCGCGTGGCGTGGAACTGACCGTTCCGCGCTCCGCACTTCCGCCGCTTGGCGAGGGTGAATATTATTATATCGATGTGATTGGCCTGCCCTGTTTCGATGATGCTGGTGGCAGCATCGGCAAGATCGTGACGATCGAAAATTTCGGCGCTGGCGATATCATCGAGATTGAAAAGCCGGACGGCAAGCGCTTAATGGCGCCCATCCACGCGGCGCAGCTGGATGCCGACAAGGCAGTGATCGACGCGGCCTATATCGAATGAGCTTCACCGCTCAGATCCTGACGCTTTACCCCGAGATGTTCCCCGGTCCTTTGGGCGTAAGCCTGGCAGGCCGGGCGCTTGGCGAGGGGAGGTGGGCCTGCAATCCCATCCAGATTCGCGATTTCGCCACCGATAAGCATAAGTCCGTCGATGATACCCCGGCGGGCGGCGGTGCTGGCATGGTGCTGCGTGCGGATGTTCTGGCGCGCGCTGTCGATCATGCGCTGGAGAACCGGCCGGATGTCCCCGTGCTGGCGATGACACCACGCGGCGCACCAGTCACCCAGGCGCGCGTCCGGGCGCTGGCCGAGGGGCCGGGCGTCACCATCCTGTGCGGGCGGTTCGAGGGGTTTGACGAGCGCTTGTTCGAAGCGCGGCCGATCGAGCAGGTCTCGATGGGCGACATCATTCTCTCCGGTGGAGAGATGGGCGCGCTGATGCTGCTTGATGCTTGCATTCGGCTGCTCCCCGGCGTAATGGGCGCGGCTTACAGTGGGGTTGAGGAATCGTTTGAAAGCGGTCTCCTTGAATATCCCCACTATACCCGACCCCCTGAGTGGGAAGGGCGTTTGATCCCGCAAGTGTTGCGATCGGGGGATCATGCGAAGATCGCTGCCTGGCGGAAACAACAGGCGGAGGATCATACACGGTTACGCAGGCCAGACCTCTGGGAGCGCTACAGGAGCGCTCGGGACTGACCTGCCTCTGGCGCGCACATAGACGAAGGAAGACAGGACATATGAACCTGCTGCAGACCATTGAAGCGGAATCGATTGCCGCTATCTCCAAAGAAATTCCGGACTTCCGTGCCGGTGATACGCTGCGCGTTGGCGTGAAGGTCGTTGAAGGCGAGCGCACCCGCGTTCAGAACTTCGAAGGCGTTTGCATCGCGCGCTCGAACAAGGGCATGGGCTCGAACTTCACCGTTCGCAAAATGAGCTTCGGCGAAGGCGTCGAGCGCGTTTTCCCGCTCTACTCGCCTAACGTTGAGACCATCACGGTTGTTCGTCGCGGCGTCGTGCGTCGTGCGAAGCTCTATTATCTGCGCGGCCGCACCGGCAAGCGCGCTCGCATCGCCGAGCGTCGCGATACGCGCGACGAGGGCTGATCAGCCACACGCTGATCTGGCGGTTGCGAGATTGAAAAGGGGTGATGCGGGCAACTGCATCACCCCTTTTCGTGTTTGGGTGTCGAGGCGGTCGCTGCTTGCGCGCGCAGCAACGCAAACGAGGTCGCGGATGCGATCGCCCGGCGCTTTAGTGACATCTGATGAAAATGGTGCACCCGACACGATTCGAACGTGTGGCCTCTGCCTTCGGAGGGCAGCGCCTAACCTCAACAACCGCAGAAAACCGCCATTCTTCCATTTCGTGAAGCGCGAACATCGGGTGAACATGCCCGATTCGCATGGGGTTTTCACCGGAGCGACACCGGGGCACGTTTTTGCTGTGGAAGGCCCCACATCATGACCACCATCCGCATTCTAGCAGCATCACTTGCGTTCATCGGGATCATGGTCGCGGCGCTGTTTATCATCGCAACATCGGGAGGCTTCTGATGACGAGCAGTAAAGAGCAATTGGTGCCGGTTGAGCAGATTGATCGTGAGGCGGCAGACGAGCTAGCAGAAGCATTGCTTGCGGGTCTCTCAAATTACGAGATAGCTCAGTTTCTCGCCCGCCACCGCCTCGCCGCTCTCCGCACCCCTCCCGCAGTCGAACCGGATGAAGGGTTGGTGGAGCGCGCCGCGCAGCACGTATTCGATAATAGCCGCAAGGGCACGGCCTCCATAAACGAATACCAGCGCAGGTCAGACGACGCAAAGATGATGGAAGCCTACCGCGACATAATCACCAAGGCTCTTTCGATTCTCACCCCATCGATCCGCGCGCAGGCTCTTGAGGAGGCGGAATCTGTGTTCAAAGAAGAAAAGAACGCGCAGGCAGAGCGCCTTGGGTTGATCCCTGATAAAATGGAATCGCCCGTCCGGTATTACGAGCGCGTCCGCCGCACGGCAATCCGCGCCCTCGGGGAGACACAGCCATGAAGCCCGCAACCTTTGCGCCGTGGTATGCGGCGCTTTATCCGCAGTTCGCAGAGATCGCTCGGAAGCATGGCTATGCTTTGGCGGTCCACGGCTCAATGTCACGAGACTTCGATGTCGTGGCGATCCCTTGGGCTGATGAGGTTTCAGACCCGCGCGCTGTCATTGACGACGTTCTTTCACAATTCGCGGTCGAGGAAATCGGGGAGCCGGGCGCTAAAAATCATGGCCGGATCGCCTACACGCTCGGTATCGGCTTCGGTGATTGCTTTGCGGACTGGTCGTTCATGCCATCCCGCAGCGCCCTCAAAGGAGGGCAGGGGGTAAGCCAGCGCTGGGCATGGGGGCGTTTTTATCCGGCCTGACAGAGGAGGACGTGTGATGACCAACCAGACCACAGATGAAGCGGCGGTGGATATCGTCTGGAGGCTGCTAAACGATGACGATCTATACACTCGTGACGTAGCCGCATCCATAATCGAAACCCTCCGCGCCCAACTCACCGCCGCCACGAGGCGCGCAGAGCAGGCCGAGCAAGACGCAGCCGACCGCAAGGCTGAGGCTGACCAATGGCAGGCGAAAGGCTTTGAGCACGAGGCCAAGCTAGAGCAGGCCGAGAGGATGCTTGCGGAGGTGCAGGCAATCTTGCAGAAAGCTCACCGTGACGGGCTACCAGAAACACGGGCGGGACGAGGTATCATTCTCGGTCAGGCATCCGATAAGATACTCACCGCCATCCGTAGCGCAGCAAGCGGGGAGCAGGGGTGATGGTCAGAGGTGATGGGCCGCGCTAGGGTGGGCCCGACATGACAGCGCCCTTAACCCTCATCATCCAGAACAACGGCATTTACGCCAACACCATTCCAATGGTCGAGGCGGCGCACGATCTGGGCATTCCAGTTGTGGACCTATCCCTGTCGTTCAAGCCTGATCGCGTGCCAGCCTTTGAAGGCGCCCCTTTCGTGTACGGTTCGGTCGGGATGATCAAATGGGCGCTGAAGCAACCAGAACTGAGCGCGCATGTCCTCTGGAACGAGGATGCGCTATCTTCGGCAACGTGGAAGCGCGAGCTTGGAGACCTTTACCTGAACAGCGACGGGCATGCGTGCCTAGCGGGAGAAGCGCCCGCCGGTTGGCATGTGCGGCCCGTGCGGAACGACAAGACGTTCTCCGGGTCGATTGTACCTGTGGCGAATGAGCACGCTACGATCGCGGCTTGGACGGCTCCCCCAAAGGTCATTGACGAGGAGGTGAGGGTGTTTCTCGTCGATCATCGGTTCGTTCAAGCGAGCATCTACCGTCGCAATGGACTGGATCACCGAGAGCAATGTGCGGCGCCAGACATTCCTGCTGGCACATGGGCGCCCTTTCCCAATTGCGTCATGGATCTAGCGCTGGTCGCTGGACGCTGGCGCATTATCGAGTTCAACTCGATCCACAGCAGCGGTTTGTATGATTGCGATCCTTCAGTTGTGCTCACCGCTCTGCAGGTTGCGCAGGAGGGTGGGCGTGACACCCGTCCCAATATGTAACTCACCGCAACCAATATAAAATAGACGAATCATTAACCATCGTTCATGCCCGCATTTCACTGTGGGAGGTGGACGACATGAAGAAGTTATTGATTGCGGCCCTGTTGGGCTGCGCGGCGATGCCTGCTCAGGCATTTACATACGTTAAATATGAGGCTTGGGGCACCGGCACGATTGGGTACAATGCGACGCTGGACGGCAACTGGTTCTCTGGTAGCGTGCCAGCGGAAATATATGCCGAAGCCCTAATAAACCTCGATCCGAATTCATATTGCTATGCAGGCACCTCTTGCTCCTTTGGACCAAACGGCCTGTCGTTTAGCTATATTAGCGGGTCATATAGCAGCAATTTCTCGATAGCTTTCGACTATCCGCTGACCGCTTTTCCCTTAACTGACGAGGGAGTTACAGGCGGTCAGGCATATTCGACTGGGCTTTCGGTGGGAGGCCTGAAGGCCGACTATGTTTTTGCTCAGGGTGGCGGCCAACTCAATCGGTTCAAGGTTACCGTGATTGAAACAAGCTCTTCGATGATGAATTATGCGTGGGTCCGAGTCGCCGGGTCAGTTCCAGAACCCGGCACCTGGGCGATGATGATCGCAGGCTTCGGCCTCACTGGCTTTGCTCTCCGTCGTCGCAAAACGACTATCCAGTTCGCATGATTTAGCGTCTCCGCTTGTTCGCAGAGCGGAAGCTGTGAAAGATGCCCGCAACAAGATCCTCCATCGGATTTTTGCTGGGTCGAAAATCGGTTTTAGCCGGGAGGAACAGCAGCTCTTCCCGGCTTTTACATTGCCCGCAGATCAGCTTGGCAATGACCTTCTCGACGGTTTGAGGAAGCACGGCGATCTTCTTGCCCCGGTTGCAGCGGAAGCACCAAACGCGCAGGTCGCAACCCGCTTCCACCTGTTCCTTGAGACTCGGCATCCGAGAACATTAGCGGAACATTCATGGCGTTCGCAATCACGGCGCGCTGCAAGCTCCATGCGCTGCCTCAACGCGATCAGCATAGCCACCGGGGCCAGCATATTCCATGAGCTTTGCGCCAAGCACGGCAGCCAACTTCTGCAGATCGCTCGGCAGCGCGCCAATCGCACCCGGCCGCTTTGGGAACGTCTCAGGGCATATCCGCATCACTTCCACCGTCTCGCGCTGGATCTTGATTTGCGTAGCTGGTGGCGTTGGCTTTGCGCAGGCTGACAGGGCCAGCACGGCGATGATGATCCTATAGTCCATTCAATGCCTCCCGTAGCTCGTCTGTAACGCCGCACACGCTGTTGCCGCTCTTGGCTAGGCGATTGAGCGTTTCGATCTGAGAGCGCGCTGCGGCGGCCTTCGCGTCCATCTGAACGGTGGCTTGAGCCTCGCGCTGGCGAGCAGCTGTGAGTTCTGCGGCTCGCGCTTCTGTTTCCCCGTTCTTGCGGTCGAGTGCAGCGGATAGATCGGCTATCGATTTCTCCTGCGTTACGTCATTAGCGACATGGCCCCGCACCGTCGCAGTCAGTTCGCCCTGGCTTTCGTTGCAACCGTCGAGACGGGCCAGCAGAACTAATATCGTCACCAACGACAGCGCCAGCGCAATACCAAGTGCAGCCGCGATCTTGCCCATGAACGGATTGACATGATCTAACAGGCTCACAGGTTCGTCAGGCACAATTTGCGCTCAGCCTCCCGCCGATTGACCAACCCCTGCACGCGCTTGCCGCCTGCCATTACCCAGCTCAGAAAAGCATCGCAGCCACCCCTCCAGTCACCGGCATTGAAGCGCCGCGCCACCGTCGATCGAGCAAATGCTGCCGGGCCGATATTGTATGTCAGCGAGATCGCCGCGGCGAACTGATAGGGCCGGTCCTGTAATCCCGGCACGACTTTGAGCACAGCAGGCGCGAAGTCCGAAGCGAGGGTTCGCTCCAGCATCGCTTTGCATTCCGCAGGTGTGTAGCGACGCATCTCAACGCGCGTTTCACCTGTGCAGACCGTCGATATGCCCACGATATCGCGATAGGGCACGGTCTTGGTGCCCTCCCATCCTTCGATGACCGGCGCGGAGATCGCCAGAGCGACGGCAACAAAGGCCGCGCCGATTGACCCACCGACGGCGACTGTACGATTATTCGCCATTATTCTTGCCCTGCTGCGAAAATAGCCGCGAAATGATCACCAGCATGAAAAATGCGACGCTGATCAACTGCTGACCGGGGATGTGCTCGCGCACGTCGTAGGGTAGGACCTGCCAGCCTGCGGACAGCGCCATGCCGACGAACGAGATCTGCACGGACCAAAGCCGCCAGGCACTTTTCCAATTGTCGATCAGCCTCGCGCGAATTCGATCAATCATCAGATGCCCCCTTCCTTATTATGAAAGCGCTCGAGTTTTGTGATGCGGCGGTCCTGGTCGTTGAACCGGCTATCCAGATTTTCGACCTGGCCCTTCTGGCGCGCATCCATTCCGGCAAGCGTGAGTTGCATGTCGTTGACTGTCGATATGAGCCAAAAAAAGAGCGCGGCCACACCTGCAGTCAGCAGAGCACTTATTATTCCGGCTGCCCATTTCATTGGCGCTGGCATCTCCACTTGCGGTACAGGCGCCGGCGCAGCGACAGGAATGGGCGCAATCAGTTTGGCACTTATTTCCTGAATGGCGCGCTCAATGCTCTGAAACCGCCCGATCTGATCTTGCAGGGCAATCTCAGCCGCCTGTTGCGCCATAGCCTTGATCTGGGCGAAGTTTCCGGGGTCGGTGGCTCCGGTCATGCGAACGCTGCCACGGTGGCGTTATACCTACCCTCGTTCGCACCGTTCGCATTCCACGGGCCATTAAACTGAAACTCGCGAAGGCCAAATGACTGCATCTGACCAGATGGGTAAATGCCTGTATTGTAGAAGGTTTGTTCGACATCAACGAACCATTCGCACGAATTGCCGATATACTTCTCCAAATCGGACCATATCTGGGCGACCATTGCGAAGCCTTCAGCAGACTTAAGCACTTCAATCAGTGCCGTGCGCAGGCCTGCTTGCTGATCAGACGGTACGGTTTTGATAGTGTTATGATCACCGCCCTCATAAAGCCACCCAATGCGAGGGAGCCGGTCAACGGGAACACCAGCAGCTAGCAAAATAGAGGGGACTTCGTGCTTCAGGGAAATGAGGTGCGCAAGGGTAGCAGCCCATGTCGTCTGCCAACGAGCAATATAACCAGCCTTGAACGCTGCAAAATCGCTTGTGTGTTTGCTATGCCAAGTGAGGGTGCCGTAATCTACTGCCTGTCCACAGTAGAAGGATGGACTAAATCTATCCACGCCCTCCCATGTGTTGTCATATAGCAGATAATTGGCAAGGTCTTGAGGTGTATCACCCAACCAATGCTCATAAACGCTAACAAAGCGATCACCCAGGACTGCGCGACCAGCAACCCGCAGCTTTTTCTGCAACCAGCCCTGATAGCGACGAGCCGCCGTTTTGCAGACTGCATAATCACCTCGCACAGCAAACTTGCTGTCGGTCGTTCCTGTGATTGTATATCCGGCAGCCGTAGTTGCAAGGCATTCTATCAACTGTTGGCCCCCGCCCGTGGTAGCAAAGAACCATTCTCCAGCGTTGATTGTCCGGTTCGTTAGGCCACCGGGGACGACTGCTCCAGTTGGGTTATAGGTTATCTGTTCTTCGTTGGTAACAACCTTGCCCGCAGGTACTCCAGCGGCAGGAACTAGTTGTTCGGTAAATCCTCGCGCAGCCATAAAGTGCTGCTGAGTATTATTGCCATCCTCCCAAACTTCATTACCAACAGTGCCGCCAAGCAATGCCCCAGCCTTCGCATTAGCTAGGAAGTGTGTCGTATATGGATCGACATCAATGGTTATCCGATCAGCTACAGAAGCCCAAGGCAAGCACCAGTGGATATGTGCGCCGAGCCTCTGGGTGGCGTCAGCAGCCCATTCTTTCCGACCAGCGAATTCAACAACAAAAGGTGCAGGCGTTGTTGTTGGCGGGTTAGATGGCCCGGTGACTTTCATTGTCCGGACGCTGATCCAGTC